>NZ_JBGUAU010000015.1:0-145119 GCF_041820985.1 Evansella sp. AB-rgal1 | reverse complement strand
TAACATTGGAGTTGTTAAAGTGACCGAACGTGTAAGAAAAAGCGAAGTTGGGTAACATTGAAGTTGTTAAAGTGACCGAACGTGTAAGAAAAGGTGAAGTTGGGTAACAATGAAGGTGTTAAAGTGACCGAACAAGGAAGAAAAGGGGAAGTTGGGTAACATTGAAGGTGTTAAAGTGACCGAACGTGGAAAAAAAGGGGAAGTTGGGTAACATTGAAGGTGTTAAAGTGACCGAACGTGGAAAAAAAGGGGAAGTTGGGTAACATTGAAGGTGTTAAAGTGACCGAACGTGTAAGAAAAAGCGAAGTTGGGTAACAATGAAGGTGTTAAAGTGACCGAACAAGGAAGAAAAAGGCGAAGTTGGGTAACAATGAAGGTGTTAAAGTGACCGAACGCAGAAGAAAAAGCGAAGTTGGGTAACAATGAAGGTGTCAAAGGATGTAATGTGAGGGAGCAAGAAAAAGGGGAGTTGGAGATCCATGATGCGTTCATGTAACGCGAGAGAGAAGAAAAAAGGGAAGATGGAGTTCCATGAACTGTCCGTGATGCCCCAACCGTATTTTCAAATGGACACTAGAGGATCTTGTGATACGCCGCCTCCGCTTTACATAATCAGCCCATAAAGCTACGCGAGCGAACAGTTGAGAGCACCGAAAAAGTAACAATCAACTTTTTCAGTGACCTCTAACAACTCACGAAGCTTTTCCTTAAAACATCAAATATTAACCTGAAAGGGGTAACCCTTCCTCTCCTACAAGCTCTCCGAATACTTTTAGCAGAATATCTCTAGTTCTTGTAATTATCGCAATATCTGTTTCTGTTGGTTCTAAGGTTATTGACTGCAAATTTGGTACGTACAACCTTCGATTAATTTCTAGCTGTATCCATGGAATGTTTCCCTTTGATCCGTGATGGCGTGTAATATATCCTCCCGCAAAAGGCTGGTTTATTGCCACTAAAGGAACTCCAACTATTTCATCAACAATCCCCCGAAAGTTTTCTTCCAGCAAATGCTTGAATCTCAGCATTAATTCAGGAGGAGCTGTTATCGTTTCTCGCAAAGTATCTCCAGTTGCTGACCCTCTGTTACCAATGCAAAACAACGGACGTTGCTCCCAACTTTGTTGCGTTTTCGATGGACCAACATCAAGCATAGAATGACAATCTATGCCTAAAATGACATTAGGATTGAGAGCCGCCGTCTCAAGTTTTGAATGATAAGGTCGGTAATACATAGCCACTAGTTGATCAATTTCAACCTTCGAAAGACCATCAGCTTTATCCCACACTTGTTTTCCCACAACAGATAACGTCTTTACAATGCCATCTGGATTAGCGGGAGGAAGATCATTAAGCTCTCTGTTTAGGTCAACTACCAAACGGGATATATTGGTATCGACGTATTCTTCCACGTTATCTTTAAAATGATAAAGATCTTTGGTCCAAGTATCACTATCCAACAATATTTCTTTTTTCGTCAACAAACACTTTCCAATTAAATTCTCTGGAAACTCTATCCCACCGTGTGGAACAGAGATTAAAATTGGTAACTTTTTTATGTGAACCATCATTCTTGTTCCAGCAAAAACATCGATAAGAGCAGTGTTCGTTGAATTAGCTCGCTTCGGTGAATTGCTTCATTTGGTGTGTAGAGACCTTTACTAGCAGGTGAAAAACCACATACAACTGGTACATCCCGAGAAACTTCTCCTGCCGCAGTAGATAATAGGCTGGATTCTGTTCCAAACGGAAGATTCCATTGGTTACTAATTTCCTTTAACTGCTTTACCACAGGATTATTCTTTTTTCGAATAAGTGGTGGTCGTTCTACAAGTTTTTCTACAAAAGCTTGCATTCCTTGAGAGTTACCTTTAAAAATGTCTGAAATTTGATCTTCCGCATCGTTTGCTGAAGCTTCATCTAGGAAAGTTACATAAATAGTTGCTCGTACACGATGTGGTAATAGAACACTATATCTTTCTGAATGAACATCTTGAATAGCTACTGTTAATTTTTTATCTTGACTACTTATTTGCTTTAACTTCTCAGCAGATTGAATGAAGAAGCTTAACACATCCGTTTGTTTTCCTGTTTTTCCAATTCGATGTGGGTCTCCCTCAACAATAATGCTATATTTCCGAGACCCACGTCGTTGTTCGGAGACTTTTCCACCGAGGAAGCCAGGTTGCATGACAATAACTTGTTTTGCCTCTTTAGCTGCTTTTCTAAATGTACTACTGCTATATCGCATACCCCGACCTTCATCAGAATAAAAGAAGACGCCAATTTTTTTCTTAGCCAATAACTTTTGATCCTTTAATGCAGAGAATGCACTTAACAACGTCGCTAAACCACCACGACTTGATGCAATCCCTTCCCCGTAAATCCATTCTTGTTCTGTTCGATATGGTATTGGAAAACCTGTACGTTCTCCAGGAATATCGATTGGTACGACGAGAAGCGTTCCGTCTTTGAAGCCGGCTTTTGATTCCCAAGTCCAAGCAGAGCCGCCGTTTGTAAATTTTTCTACTACTTGTAAACCAAGCTTTTTACATCGATCGTTTAGTCTTCTTCTTACCGTACTTAGCCCAACTGGATCTTCCGTCCAGCTTGAAATATTTGTCCATAATTTTAAGTCGGCCTCAATTTTGTCACGTTTACTCGTAATAGAATTGAATAATTCAATGGACTCTGTACTTTCTTCTTCGGTATTGGTAAGGAAGTATGGACCAAAGTATCGTTCACATGCAACATCGATAAGTTTATTCATAATGTCATTGTAGCTATAACCTATTTTTCCAGCCGCATAGACGAATGATCCATCTGAACCGAGGCTCGCCATAGAATTAACTTCTAGGATGTATGGATTCCCTTGTTTATCAATTCGGAAATCTACCCTTGCACTATCGTAACAACCTAGGGAGTTAAAGGTGTCGATCGCTAGCTGTTGAATCTTATTTGTTTCTTCTTCAGAAAGAGGGGCTGGACAAACCTTTTCTACCGTTCTGCCACTTTGATTTTTCTTATCTTCATATGTGTAGATTTGTTCTCCTTCTCCAAAAACAAGTTCAACAGGAGGCAATGCTTCTAATGTTGGGCCATTACCTAATAATGCAACGTTCACTTCTCTTCCTTCGATGTACTCTTCTACCAGAGTTGGAGAGTTGAACATGTCATAGATAGTTTGTACACCAGCTCGGAGTTCTTCTTCGTTGTGAACAATCTTTAGTCCAAATGAAACAGCTTCGTCTTTCGGTTTTACAATTAATGGATATACTAATGTATCAACCATAGGAGAATCCGGTTTGTCCAGTACAGTAAACTTAGGAGTAGGGAGTCCTCTTTGAATCAAGATCATTTTCGTTACCACTTTGTCTAACGCAAGTGCATGTGTTTCTGGACCAGATCCTACGTAAGGAACACCTAACATTTCTAATATCCCAGGAACGTGCATATACCGTCCTTTTCCTTGAATTCCATAACTTAAGTTGAAAACTAGGCCGGGCCGTTCACCGGAGATAACAGAAGGCATAAAATCTTCAAGCTTTGTAATGATATTTTTATCCCCTTCAAAGGTTTTTACCTGATGCCCTCCAGCAATTAACGCTTCTCTAATATTTTTTATGGTTTGTAATCCATATTTCTCACGATTCAACGTTCCGAATAAATTAATAACTGCTTGGCTTTCTCGATTATAGACAATAGCTATTTTCAATGGTCATTCACTACCTTTCCATAGATAGATTATTTTGGTCCTTTGGCTCTTCCATCTCTACGAGGATCTGCTACACCATAAAAGGGTTCTCCTTTTTTCAATGGTATCTGTATTCCCTGGACACACCCTAAATAAAAGCTATATGCACCACGTCTTTTTAATTCAAACCCAGTTTGTCTTAATGCATGTAAAACTTCCGGCTGATATCTGTCTTCTTCAATTAATAAAGCTCCTGAATCAGATGAATGAAATCTTGGTGCTGCAATTGCTTTATCTAATGATACTTGTTTATCAATCAAACGTGTAATTACTTGCGCAAGAGAAGTAGAAATTCGAGCACTCCCAGGACTTCCGAGTAAAAATCTTGGAGAACCGTTTTTGAATAAAAGAACTGGGGCTACGCTGCTCCACGGTCTTCCACCAGGCAGTAGATAATAGGGATGCGTCATATTTTTATACTCAAACGCACTCATGTAGTTGTTATAAAAGAAACCTAGACCATCTGCTACTGTTTTACTTCCGAATACTAGCTCAATAGACTGAGTTATTCCTACTGAATTTCCGTCCTTGTCTACAACTGATAGGTGAGTCGTTTCTCCAGAAGTAGTAGGAGGAGTATACGAATCTTTTAATGCGTATTTGTATATATCTTGAATTCTGTTCACTACTTCTTTTGCATAACCTTTGTCACTCATCATTTTGTTTACTGATTGTAAATAATAATCAGGATGTATTGGAAGGCGCTGTCTGTTAATGAGTGCAAATCGAAAGGCTAAAGCGGAAATAACTGCCCCAATAGGCTCTTCTGTATCTAACATATCAGGTTCGAATCCTTCTAGGGTATTTAGAATCTGTACGAGAACCCTTCCTGCTCCTGGGGGGGGGAATGTATGAATATCATAGCCTCTGTAGCTACTTGTTAACACTTCTCTTTCCACTGGATGAGGAATTTGATATAAATCTGCCTTTGTTAGGAGACCTCCTCTCTTTTCCATGTCTTTGACTATTTCTGTACCAATACTTCCTATATAAAAATCTTGCCAACCTGCATCTGCCATTGTTTGAAGAGTTTTAGCTAGTTCTGGTTGTTTTATTACTTTCCCTATTTCCATGGGTTCATTATTCTCAAAATAATTCCTTGCTACATTGGTATCATTTCGTAAATGTTCTGCTTCTTTTTTTATTAAACGGTGAATCAATGGGGTAACTTTAAAACCGTTAATCGCGGCTTCTATTGCTGGTTTAACTACTTCTGCAAAGGATAACTTACCATATTTATTTTGCATATATCCTAACGTAGCAGGAGTAGATGGAACCGTTGTTGATGTAATCCCTAATTTAATTGGTTTATCGGGTGTCTTTTTAGGTTGTATGTTGAAGGGTGCTCGTGAAGACCCATCTAATACGAAAACTCGGTCTTCTTCTTTTATATATACTAATGCCATGGATTGACCGCCTAGTCCAGATGCCTGTGGTTCCGTTACGCCTAAACATAAAGCTGCAGCGACTGCTGCATCTATTGCATTGCCGCCTTTTTCAAGCATCTTAACTCCTGCTTCAGTAGCTTGTTTAGATGCCGTAGAAACCATTCCATTATCATTTGTTGCAGCGGAGATTTTTTTTGCCATTTTACATCGGTACTCCAATCTTATTTTACACTTATTTGTACTGTTTTCTTACTACATATTTTATCATATGGAGATGAGGAAATGACATGTGTCGTGTGTTAGAATTAAAATTTCAGGTTGAAAATTTTGTGGAAGTATATTTTGAATGATAGTGTTACAATGATAGATAGCTTAATTAATTACTGAAAAATTTGAAAACCATTTAGGGGTGTTTGTCATGCGCTTTGAAACGAAAAATGTTCACTTTCAAGAAAAAATAGAGGCAACGGAAACAAGTAAAGCAAAGCCCATATATCAAACCTCTGCCTTTTCTTTTAAAGACTTAGATGATATGGAAGATTTCTTTCAGGGTAATAAATCGTACTTATATACGAGAATGGGAAATCCTAACACGGACGATTTAGGAAAAGGAGTTGCAGAGCTAGAAGGAGCAGAAGTTGGAGCCGCATCCTCCTCAGGTATTTCGGCAATATTAGCAGCTGTGTTAGCTGTCACTAAATCTGGTGATCATATTGTCGCAACAGAAGACCTGTACGGGGGTACATATCAACTCATGGCACGAGAGCTTCATGAATTTGGAATAGAAGTGTCATTTGCAGATTTTACTAATGAGGAATCGATAGAATCAGCAATACAAGAAAACACGGTTTTACTTTATTCGGAATCCATCACGAATCCTTTGCTGCGAGTAGAGAATATTGAAACAATGGTTTCTTTAGGAAAAAAACATGGATTAAAAACGATCATAGATAACACATTTGCTACACCATTTCTAATTAGACCATATGAACTTGGAGTAGACCTTGTTGTGCATAGCGCTACCAAGTATATTGGTGGGCATAGTGATTTATCAGCTGGTGTAATAGTAGGTGGCTCGGTGTTAATGAAGAAAGTAAAAGGGAAGATAGCAAATTTAGGTTGTAACCTTGGTCCATTCGACGGATGGCTAGGATGTCGCGGGCTTAAAACTCTAAGCTTACGAATGGAACGTCAGTGTTCCAATGCAAAAGCGTTAGCAGAAGCATTAGAAAGAAATGAAAATGTGAAAAAAGTGTTTTATCCAACGAATGCATCGGATCGTGGAAATGGTGCAATCGTCTCAATCGATTTAGCAGAGCATGTAGATGTTCATCAATTTTTTAGACAGCTAGGATGGATTAAGGTTGTACCAACACTAGCTGGGGTAGAGACATCTGTTACTTATCCTGTAGGAACATCCCATCGTTCGGTACCGGAAGAAACACGTCTAAAATTAGGAGTAACAAAATCGTTGGTGCGTATATCACTGGGTATCGAGGACAGACAAGATATTATTGAAGAGTTCGAAAAAGCCTTGGTGTTCGGGGAAGTTAAATTTTAAATAAACGTTTAATTAATTTTTTAACATAGCAGTGACTTATGCCATTGGATCAAATTGAGTATCTGTTGATATTGGAACGAAAAATATAGATTTTTTTAAGAAAAGAAGGGTCCTTCCCTTCTTTTTCTTCTATACAATGGTGTTAATTTAGATAACTTTGTTATAATGAAACATGGTAAAAGCGGAGTAAGTTGACAATACTGTTTTTAATGAAAAAATACGAAAAAGTTCCTATAAGTTGGTGAGGCATATGAACAATGAATTTGATTGGATTCGAAGTATTACTCCAATGAAGAAAAACCAACAATCTGTACAAGTTGGTATTGGTGATGATGCTGCCATTTTTGGACATGAAACTGAAATGGAAACAGTCATTGCTGTTGATACAATGGTGGAAGGCGTTCATTTTACTCGGAAAACAATGCCTATGAAGTCTATTGGTCATAAGGCATTAGCCGTTAATATTAGTGATATCGCTGCAATGGGAGGAATTCCTCTTTATTATCTAGTTTCTATCTCCATTCCAAAAGTAGGGTGGGATAGATCAGAGTTACAAACCATATATGAAGGAATGGCTGAATTAGCATCCACATGGAACATGGATTTAATCGGTGGAGATACTGTTTCTATTAAAGAATCCCTCGTTCTTAGTGTGACGGTAGTTGGGAAAGTGGAGAAAGGCAGAAGGTTACTTCGATCGAATGCCAAGCCAGGTGATGTCATATTTGTAACAGGGTCATTAGGTAGTTCTGCATACGGTCTAGATTTTTTGTTAGAAAAAGGACATGAATTACTTACTGATAATGAAGTAAGCCCATATGTAACAGCACATCAAGAGCCTCAACCCCATGTGAAGGCAGGGCGTATTTTAGCGGAATCAGGTTATCGCATTGCTTTAAATGATATTAGTGATGGGATTGCCAGTGAAGCAAAAGAAATTGCTGATGCTAGTAATGTAGGCGTAGAAATTGTCTGGGAGAAGCTACCGGTTGATCCTCTTTTGAAAAGAGGAACAGACGAGCAGCAAGAAAATTGGGTGTTATATGGTGGAGAAGATTTTAAACTTATTGGAACAATTGGTCATGAAAATTGGGAACAGTTACACTCTCTTTTTCAAAAGGAATCAGTTGATATTATTCCAATAGGAACGGTAATAGAAGAGAAAGGAAATGTAGTTTTAGTAAGAAATAACAAAGCTACAAAATTGATCAGAACAGGGTACAATCATTTGTAGCTGGAGGGTAGAGACGATGATGAAATACAAATATATAACAGATTCTCCTGAGGAAACAGCTCAGTTTTCACAAAAACTAGCATCTTTTTTACCACCTGGGAGCCTTGTTACCCTGGAAGGTGACTTAGGAGCAGGAAAAACAAGTTTCACGAAAGGACTTGCAAAAGGACTTGGGGTAACCAGAACGGTGAATAGTCCTACTTTCACGATTATCAAGGAATATGAGGGAGAAGGTGGTTTACCTTTTTATCATATGGATGCATACCGATTGGAAGATGAGTTCGAAGATTTAGGGTTAGAAGAGTATTTTGAAGGAAACGGCGTAACGGTAGTGGAGTGGCCAAGTATGATTCAGGAACAACTTCCAAAGCAACGATTAGATATAAAGATAAGTCATGCAGGAGGTACTGTTAGGAAGTTTGAGTTTACCCCACATGGCGATACATATAAATCAATATGTAAGGAGATCTTCGAATAATGAATGGGTTAGCAATTGACACTTCTACGTTTGTCATGGGAGTAGGAGTAATAAAAGATGGAATATTAGTTGGTGAATGTATCACCAACATAAATAAAAATCATTCTCTTCGACTCATGCCTGCAATCCGCAACTTGTTAGAAGAAGTAGAGATAAGTCCTAGTGAACTTGATAGAATCATTGTCTCAGAGGGGCCAGGATCATATACAGGTGTTCGTATCGGAGTAACTACGGCCAAAACACTAGCGTGGTCCTTAGGGATTCCGATTGTAGGTGTATCTAGTTTAGAGGTTCTTGCTCATAATGGAAGGTATTTCGGAGGGCTTATCTCCCCTTTTATTGATGCAAGACGAGGGCAGGTATATACAGGACTGTATCGTTGGAGTAATGGAAGAATAGAGTGTGTAAAGGAAGATCAAATTATTCAACATAGCGATTGGCTTTCCATGCTACAAAATATGGATGAGGAAGTATTATTTTTAAGCGCAGATATGGACAAGCATGAGGAAATAATAACTTCAGCTCTGAGCAAAAAAGCGGTAATTGGAAATGCTACAGAACTAGTTCCTCGTCCTGGAGAATTAGCATTTATCGGAACGCAAAAAGAGATAGAGATGGAAACACATGAATTTCATCCAAATTACATTAGGTTGGCAGAGGCAGAGACTAACTGGCTCGCTGCAAAAAGAGGAGAAGAATCTAAGAATAAAGGTGAATAGTTATGGGGACGGACGTTCAAATCAGGCTAATGCAGATAGATGATTTAGATCAGATAATGGAAGTAGAGCTTGATGCATTTACTTCTCCATGGAGCCGAGGGGCATTTATAAACGAACTAACATCAAATCAATTTGCTTATTATATTGTAGCAGTCATAGATAACCGAATTGTAGGTTATAGCGGTGTATGGGTGATCGTGGATGAGGCACATATTACGAATATTGCGGTTCATTCTTCCTGCCGTAGAAAAGGAATAGGAGAAATATTATTAAAAGGATCATTAGAATTATCGAAAACGTTAGGTGCAAAAAAAGCAACGTTAGAGGTACGTGTTTCCAATGACCCAGCTAAACGATTGTATATGAAACACGGTTTTGAAAATGGCGGTATTCGTAAAAACTATTACACGGATAACCAAGAGGATGCTCAAATTATGTGGGTGGGATTACAATGAGTCAAATTATATTAGGAATTGAAACGAGCTGTGATGAAACTTCAGCTTCCATTGTGAAAAACGGCAGGGAGATTCTTAGCAATGTCGTTTCATCACAAATTGAAAGTCATAAACGGTTTGGTGGTGTTGTGCCAGAAATAGCCTCACGTCACCATGTAGAGCAAATAACGTATATTTTAGAGCAGGCAATGGTAGAAGGGAATGTAACGTTCGATGACATAGATGCTATTGCGGTTACCGAAGGACCTGGATTAGTTGGTGCATTATTAGTAGGGGTGAATGCAGCAAAAGCATTAGCATTTGCTCATAAAAAACCATTAGTAGGTGTTCATCATATTGCTGGTCATATTTATGCCAATCACATTGTAGAGGAATTAACTTTTCCTTTATTAACACTAGTTGTTTCAGGAGGACATACAGAGCTCGTTTATATGAAGGACCATGGATCGTTTGAGGTAATCGGAGAAACGAGAGATGATGCCGTAGGAGAAGCGTACGACAAAGTTGCGAGAACCTTAGGCTTGCCGTACCCAGGAGGTCCTCATATCGACCGACTAGCACATGAAGGAGATGCGACGATACCATTACCCCGTGCTTGGTTAGAGGAAGGATCGTTCGACTTTAGTTTTAGTGGACTAAAATCAGCAGTTATTAACACCCTTCATAATGCAAAGCAAAAAGGAGAAACACTTCCTGTGGAAAACGTAGCTGCGAGTTTTCAAGAAAGTGTTATTGAAGTGTTAGTAAAGAAGACAATGGACGCAGCGGAGGAGAAAAAAGTAGACAGAATCCTTCTTGCAGGTGGAGTAGCTGCAAACAAAGGGCTTCGAAGAGAATTGACAGCAACTTGTGAAGAAAAAGGTCTTCGTCTAACAATTCCACCGCTTTCTTTATGTACAGATAACGCAGCAATGATTGCTGCTGCTGGTTCCATCATGTATGACTTAGGAAGACGTTCAGATGATCGGCTAAATGGAAGACCTGGCTTAGAATTAAAGTAAAACAGCTTGGTTTCACTAGCAACTGACTAATAATAAACCTTCTTGTCTAAACTAAGACTTGGAGGTTTTTTTGTGCTCGTGAGTTAATTAGTCAAGCAAAAGTCATGATGGGTTTATGTAAAATTAAACTTTAAATCAAAATGTAATCGCTTTATCCACAAGAATGAGAATATATGATCGTGTTAATAACATGTTTATACACACCCTGTGGATAGTGGGGAAAAACGTGTCGAATCTTGATATAGTACTATTTAAACTTGTTAACAATATAACTGTGGATAAGTGTGTGTATATGTTAATAACTATAAGAACTCCTTATATCATGAGAACAATTCTGTGGATATACCTGTGGATGGTGTGGATATGTCAGAAAATAAACGATATTTATATAATTTCATAGTTATCTTGTCTTGTTTGATGATTTTGTTATTCCCTTATTTTGTCGAAGCAAAACAAGATTCTGACAAATTAGATGAAAAAAAACATATTATTATACTTTTAGTACCTGGATTATCATTTGAAGAGCTGGATTATCTCATCAGTAATTCAAGTAATCCACAACTGTGGAAGACTGGTGTGTATTCGGCTGTTAATTTGAAGCCTGAAGGATCAACATCCTATTTAAATAATATGGTGTCTTTAGCTACTGGGAAACGTGCTGTTGGTGTGTTGGACTGGAATGCCTATGAAAAGGGTGAAATGCTAGATAAAACGCCTTTGGATAATTTATTTTTACAATGGCATGGAAAGAAAGCGAGATCTTCCCTTATCCATCCGTACTATCATTTGTTGAAATCCAAAAACGATGAGACAAGTTTTTCAGCAAATGTAGGTTGGCTGGGTCGACTACTAGAGGATGAAGGAGTATTTACGTATGTTCTAGGAAATTCTGATTCTAGAGAGGAGAAGACAAGATTTGCTTCCTTATTTGTGATGAACGAACTTGGGGAAGCAAATGGGGAAATCTCTAGTATTCTTGTGGATAACGTTTCGGAACCAGTGGGGAAAAAAACGGATCACAGAAAAATACTGGATAAGATTTTAGGAATTCAACTTGAACAAGAGAAAACACTAACAGTAATAGAATGGGGAGATCTATACAGATTTTTTGAAGAACAACCAAAAATGGATACAACTCATCAACTTTATCAATACGAGAAGACGTTAAAACGTCTCGACGATACGATCCAAGAGGCTTTTCAATTAACGGGTGCCGAATTATGGCTATTATCTCCTTATGTGAATAGCAATGCATATAAGCGGAGGAATCAGTTAGGGCCTCTTTGGATCTGGAAAGAGGATCGTACACAGAAAGAGCTCCTTTATTCTGATACAACAAGACGATTATCCCTTGTAAGCAATACAGACATTGCCATAACCCTTGCTGATTCCTTTAAAAACAGTGAACCGATTATTGCAGATAGTTTAGGACGACCACTTCAATTTGTCGATAACCAAGATGATTGGTCTGTGTCTTCTTTTCAAAGAAGATTAGAAGAAATTAACCATGTTTATTCCAAAAGAGGGGCAGTCTTATCTAGTTATGTTTCAGGATTAGTAGTGATGTTAATTGTTGTTTCTCTTATGATTTGGTTATTAGATGAGAAGGTTCGATGGAGAAGAATTGCGGAAATTTTATTATTAAGTGGGGTTTTATCTCCGTGGTTATATCTAATAACGTCACCTTGGGTTCTGCTTTTTTCTGCATTTTCCTACGTTGTAATTATCTTAGGAAGTAGTTTTCTATTAGCTGCACTACTGCGAAGATTTACAAAACATCCCTTTAGTGTTGCATGCTTCGTATTTTTTGTAACACTGACCCTAGATGTAGCATTACACTCGTACCTCATCGAGAGATCTTTTTTAAGTTATGATCCAGTGATTGGTGCAAGATATTATGGAATTGGAAACGAGTATGCAGGTGTTTTTATTGTGAGTGGAATTCTTATGATGGCTCCTTGGATAAGGCTAGAATTCATTCAAAAAAAGAGTGAACTCTTTTATAAGCTAGCACCTGTCCTTCTATTATTAGTCGTTGTACTTGGAACGTCTAAACTAGGTGCAAACGCAGGTGCAAGTTTATCTACAGGGATTATTCTCGTATTTTTAACATATCAACTGTTTCTTAAGAAAAAAAAGTGGATGATAAATGTTGCAATCATGGGGGGGATTTTTATAAGTTTACTAGCTGGATTATATGTTTTACAACGAGCACAACCGGCAAGTCATATATACGTTGCCTTTGATCAACTACTTTCAGGAGAGTTCGGAACTATCTGGAACACCATTCAACGAAAGGTTCAAATGAACTGGAAAATATTTAAGATCTCGTATTGGACACAACTTTTTATCACGAGTTATTTCTTTATTGGACTTGTGTTATGGAATAGAAAAAAAGACCAATTAAGCGATACACAAAGTTTTCTTATCTATTGTTGTATTGTAGGTTCCTTAGCGTTATTAGTTTTAAATGATTCTGGAATTGTTGCAGCGGCTACGTCGATGTTTGTAACTCTAAGTGTTTGCTATGGGTGGTCATTAGAAAAAAGAGCTAATAAAGAGGGCGCTGAAAAAGTGTAAATGCCGTACTTTTTCAGTGCCCTTAATGACTGAATTGCCTATTATTCGTCTTCTTCTAATTGAAGTTCTTCCCATTCTTCTAACCATGTTTCAATATGTTTCTTAGATGATTCTAATGCTTCGTTAATTTCCAGCGATTTTTCATGATCTTGATAAATGTCAGGGTCACATAGCTGATCTTCCCAAACAGATATTTTTTCTTCCTCTTGTTCTATTTTTTTCTCTAGATCTTCAATTTGTCTTTGCCTTTGTCGCTGTTTTTTCTTTAATTCCTTTTCCCGCTCATAATCGTTCTTTGTTTGTTTATCCCCAACATTTTGATCCTTCGCGACAGAATTAGCAGCCTTCGCTTGTTCTAGTTCTTCCCATTCTTTCTGTTCAAGTTTCTTGGCTAAATAATAGTCATAATCACCTAAATAGTTAGTCATTGCTGTGGAAGATAATTCTACGACACGTGTTGCTATTCGATTTACAAAATAACGGTCATGAGATACGAATAATAGCGTACCTGGGTATTCGATTAATGCTGATTCTAAAACTTCCTTACTATCAATATCTAAATGGTTTGTAGGCTCGTCCAAAATTAATAAGTTAGCTTTTTGCATCATCAACTTTGCTAAAGCAAGACGAGCTTTCTCTCCACCACTAAGATCAGCAACAATCTTTAAGACATCTTCTCCGCTAAAAAGGAAGTTTCCTAACACAGTTCGAATATCTTTCTCCTGTGTAAGGGGATACTCATCCCATAGCTCTTGTAATACTGTTTTGTTAGAGGTAAGCTCCGCTTGTTCCTGATCGTAGTAACCTATAGATACATTACTTCCATATTGAATAGAGCCACTAATTGGTTTTAGCTTTTGAGAAATTGACTTAATAAGTGTGGATTTCCCAATCCCATTCGGCCCTATTAAAGCAACACTTTCACCGCGTGTTAGCCTTAGTGATATATTTTTAAACAAAGTCTCGTCATCATAACCAACGCTTAGGTCATTAATGGTAAGAACATCATTTCCACTTTGTTTTTCAATTTCAAAACGAAAACTAGCAGAATTGTCGTCATCGATGGGCCGATTCATGACGGTCATTCTCTCCAACTGTTTCCGTCTACTTTGAGCTCGTTTTGTTGTGGAAGCACGAGCAATATTCCTTTGCACGAAATCTTCTAACTTTTTAATTTCACCTTGTTGCTTTTCAAACTTTTTCATTTCTATTTCTAACTGTTTGGCTTTTTCTTCTAAATACTTACTGTAATTACCAGTGAATTTTTTCGTCTGATTGAAAGAAAGCTCATACACTTGATTAACAATTCGATCTAAAAAATATCGATCATGGGAGACAACAAGAATGGAGCCGTCATATCCAGATAAATACCCTTCTAACCAAGTTAACGTATCGATATCTAAGTGGTTGGTCGGCTCATCTAAGATAAGTAAATCAGGCTTCGACAGCAATAGTTTCCCAAGAGCGAGTCTTGTTTTTTGCCCTCCGCTTAACGAGCTGACCTTTGTACTATAATCAAATTGAGAAAAATGCAATCCTGATAAAATTCCACGAATATCTGCTTCATATTGGTAGCCACCTTTATCTTTAAAGTCCATCTGAAGTTGATCATACTCTTCTAGAACTTTAGTAAAACTAGGACTTTGGGAATCACTCATCTTTTCTTCTAATCTCCGCAAGTCCTGTTCCATTTTTTTTAGGTGCCTAAAGACGGTTAGCATTTCATCCCAAATGGATCGTTCAGAAGTGAGACCGCTATCTTGGGCTAAATAGCCGACGGTTACATCTTTAGGAATAATTAAGTCTCCCGTATCGTAAGAAAGCTCTCCAGCTATGATCTTTAGTAACGTTGATTTACCTGCGCCGTTTCTACCTACTAAAGCTATTCGATCACGTGTTTGAATTTCTAGTTTTACATTTGATAATATTTTTTCAGCTCCAAACGATTTGGACAACTGTACACATTGCAATAAAATCATGAACGTTCATCCTCACTGTATAATCCATACATTTCACAAAGTAAGTGTACAGTAATCTAGACATATGTCGCAACCTAAAAGAAAGAGTTTGTACAGATTGTGAACTAATAGTACAATAGAAGAAGTGAAGGGGGCAGGTACACCATGGGTTCATTTACACACTTTAATGAGCAAGGTAGAGCAAAAATGGTGGACATTTCCGATAAAGGTGAAACTGTTCGAACTGCAGTTGCAAAAAGTAGTATAGAAGTGAATAAGAAAATATACGAAGGAATAAAAGGGGGGACTATGAAAAAAGGGGACGTGTTAGCTGTTGCGCAGGTTGCAGGTATCATGGCTGCGAAGAACACATCTCAATGGATACCAATGTGTCATCCTTTAGCCCTTTCAGGAGTTGATATTCTTTTTGATTGGGAGATAAGTGAGAAAATACACATTTTACATATAACTGTTAAGGTAAAGACAAAAGGAAGTACTGGCGTGGAAATGGAAGCATTAACTGCAGCTTCTGCTACTGCATTAACTGTTTACGATATGTGCAAAGCAGTAGACAAAGGCATGGTTATTGGAAAGACATTTTTATTAGTAAAAACTGGTGGAAAAAACGGGGATTTTAAGCGCGAGCAATAAAGGCTATTACATCATAAGGAAATCTACTTGAAGAAAAGTCTTGCTTTTATAAATAAAAATATTATATGGGTAGGAGGAAAATATATGGATGTTGATCAAACGAAGATACCGCAAGCAACAGCAAAACGGTTACCATTATATTATCGTTTTTTAGAAAGCTTACAAGCATCAGGGAAACATCGAGTTTCTTCTTCGGAGCTTAGTGATGCAGTAAAAGTAGATTCTGCTACAATCCGTAGAGACTTTTCTTACTTCGGTGCATTGGGGAAAAAAGGGTACGGGTATAATGTAAATTATTTACTAACATTCTTCCGAAAAACGTTAGACCAAGATGAAATTACGAAGGTAATTTTGGTAGGGGTAGGTAATTTAGGTACTGCTTTCTTAAATTACAATTTTACAAAGAGTAATAGCACGAGAATCGAAATGGGCTTTGATGTAGATGAAACGAAAGTAGGACAAAAAATTGGAAGCGTTCCCATTTATCATTTGGACGACATTAAAGAGAAAATAGCAAACGATGTGGAAGTGGCAATCTTGACCGTCCCAGCACACGCTGCTCAGATTATTGCGGATCAGCTTGTAGAGGCAGGGATTAAAGGTATCTTGAATTTCACACCTGCAAGATTGTCTGTTCCGGACCATGTTCGAATTCATCATATTGATTTGTCGGTAGAATTACAATCGCTTATTTACTTCTTACGTCATTATCCAATGTAATCATATTCAGAGTGTCTTATTAGGCTGATTAGTCTAATGAGACACTTTTTGTTGGTTAGTGTATAGCTTTGGATGATTTCAACACAAA
This sequence comes from Evansella sp. AB-rgal1, assembly GCF_041820985.1. Taxonomy (NCBI): domain Bacteria; kingdom Bacillati; phylum Bacillota; class Bacilli; order Caryophanales; family Bacillaceae; genus Evansella; species Evansella sp. AB-rgal1. The sequence goes on along the minus strand of NZ_JBGUAU010000015.1, from coordinate 128,532 downwards.
GGCTTAATAGACAAGCTAGTGCATGGACCTGGCGAATTGTTATATATAAAGAGTCAACTTAAGGGCTCATAAGGACAAAATCGAGTTGAAAGTATCTGAAGTTGTCCTTATGAAGGGCTCATAAGGACAAAAACGAGTTGGAAGTATCTGGAATTATCCTTATGAAGAGCTCATAAGGACAAAACGGGTTAAAATGAGCTAAAATTGTCCTTATGAAGATTAACTAAGTATATTACCTTCTGCTGTGACATATCATCCATCATCCAGAGTTTGAGATCCGTTATTAATTCCTATGCTTTGTTACTAGACTACGTTCACAGTAGGCTGATATCATGGTATAGTAGAAGGGTATGTTTCGTGTATCGAAACAATGGATTGGTGAGGTAGGTGTTTTATTTGAGTAAAGTACCACAAAAGTGGTTAGTTGTAATAACAGTTTTACTCGGAACGTTTACAGTTATTTTAAATAATAGTATGTTAAATCCTGCTGTTCCTCATTTAATGTCCGTTTTCCAGGCAGATGCTGTTGCTACAGGATGGGTTATTACCATCTTTATGGTAACGATGGGTGTTACGATGCCTGTGACTGGGTACTTAGGTGACAAGTTTGGTAAAAAGCAATTATATATGGCAGGTCTTGCCTTATTTGTTTTAGGGTCGATTTTCGGATCTCTATCGTGGGATTTATCATCACTAATTTTCTTTCGTGGTTTACAAGGAGTAGGTGGTGGGCTGATGATGCCAACTGCGATGGCTCTAATTTTTGAGGTTTTCCCAAGAAAAGAAAGGGGATTAGCCACAGGAATATATGGAGTTGCTGCAATGATGGCACCTACGATTGGGCCCACATTAGGTGGATTTATCATAGAAATGGGAACTTGGCAGTGGTTATTTCTTTGTAATGTACCAACGGGAATTATAGGTATCCTATTTTCCTATGTATATTTAAAACAGACAGCAAAAGTAAAAGATATTTCATTTGATTCATCTGGATTTGTAACTGTTACCCTCGGTGTAGGAGCCATACTCTTTGCACTAGGTAGGGTCTCGGAGCTAGCTCATTTAAAAGAACCCATGAATGTATTTTTAATCCTATTCGGATTGGTAGCGCTCATTCTTTTTGTAAAAATAGAAAACAAAAAAGAACAGCCATTACTGGACTTGTCAATTTTCAAGATACCAGCATACGGCTACAGTGTTTGGATCTCTAGTATTAGTTCCATCAGTTTGTTTGGTGGGATATTCTTAGTTCCACTGTTACTTCAAAATGTGTACGGTTATGGAGCTATTGTGACAGGGTTAACCTTTTTACCAGCTGCATTACTTTCAGGAATATTTATGAGTATTGGTGGTAGAATGCTAGACCGACATGGGCCATCACTTATTGTTACACTAGGACTAACAATAGTTACCGTCGGAAATGTATTCTTAGGATTTCTTTCCATGGAAACAGCATTATGGATTATCGTAGCATTAAATGCTCTACGTGGTATTGGAATGGGGTTAAGTATGATGCCTTCCACAACAGCGGGAATGAACTCAATCCCAGATAAATTTATCTCTAGAGGGTCAGCTATGAATAATGTTTTACGACAAATGAGTTCAGCTTTAGGGATTGTATTTATTTCCATCTATTTTGAAGTAAGACGAGCGCAAATAATAACAACCAGTAATGTAGAGATTGATCTTGCAAGTTTACAAGCAATTAATGAAGGATTTCTTTTAATCGGAATCCTAACACTTATCTCAATTCCAACAGGGATATTGTTGGGAAGAGAGTATAATAAGCAGCAAAAACAGGACACAGCTAAGTTACAATCACAAAACAAAAACGCTTAAGCGACGATGCTTAAGCGTTTTTTCTAACACTATTTCTTATCTTTTCCTTTACCTAATGCTGAAAAATAACGGAAAGCAATCATGTAGTCGATGGCAGCTACACCAATAAGTAACAAAGTAATAAAATCCCATTCTCCAGTTCTGTTGTGTTGTTGGATGGCAAAGAAAACAAAGACAGTTGCAATTAAAAAGTACATATAACCAGTAAATCTAGCTGTTTTCATAAGAAAAGCCCTCCAATAATAGCTTGGATGTTATCCATTTCATCAATAAGTCGTTGTATGTCTTCTCCAAAAACTACTTGAACAATCATTACGAACGAATTAATACCAACATGTGCCATGATTGGAACGATGATACGCTTTGTTTTTACATAAAGGAACGCAAAAACAATACCCATAGCTAAATATACAATTAAATTTTTGAAATCCATGTGAACAACAGCAAAAATGAGTCCACTTAAAAGAGCAGCAATCCAAAAGCCATATCGTTTAAATAAACTGCCGAATATAACCATGCGGAACACGATTTCTTCCATAATAGGAACGAAAATGGCTACAACGATCATCATTAGTGGAACGGCGTTAGCCCAGCCAACAATATCCTGTGTATTTTCTGATCCTGGTTCAATTCCAAGTACATATATGTTAATGAAGTTTGCCAATATTTGAGCTCCGAAGGCCATGAATATTCCTAAAATAGACCAAAGCACCGTTTCGCTTCCACTAGCTTTATCCCTTGAAAATTCCAAGTCAGGTTCTGTTTTTAGTGTTAAAAATAGAATAACAAAGAATCCCAATGTGAATGTAATTAATACCGTAGTGCCGATAAGTTCATCGAATGTACCAGAAAATCCAAAGAACACGAGCAGAGCAGCTGTGACCGAAGTAGCGAGCTGCATAATGATAAAACTGATGAGAATAAGCCAATATCTTTTTGTCAACGTGCTATCTCCTTTGTTCAAAAATTAGTATAGTTTTTCCTACATATAAGTTAAGATATGTAACCAATGTGTCTAGTTTGTGTAATGAATCTCTATCATATATACTTTGTTGGATGTCCAAATAGAATAAAAAAATGTGCAATTGTTAATAACTTAAATCATTGTACCATAGGTGCAAGAAGATACACTAATAAAGCGATGTAGAGTTTATTTTTTTAATTCTTACAAAATATCTTTTAAAATATATGAAAAAAATTTGTTAGGAATTTTCATTAATTGTACGTATATTTTGTAGATGATAGGACGAAATTATAATGTAAATTTCTTCTAATAATTTTGTCGAAAAAATTAATAGAAAAATGATTCAAAAAGGTTGCAAAACAAAAAGCATTTGATTATTATAATAATTGTGTTAGCACTCAAGTTAACCGAGTGCTAATAATAACAAAATCAACGGCAGGATGTTATTAATGAAGATAACAAACTGCAATAAACATTTTAAAGGAGGTTGTTTTCCTTGTTAAAACCATTAGGTGATCGTATTGTTATTGAGTTAGTTGAGCAAGAAGAAAAAACAGCAAGCGGAATCGTTCTTCCTGATTCTGCAAAAGAAAAGCCACAAGAAGGTAAAGTTGTTGCTGTAGGTACTGGACGAGTTACTGAAAACGGAGAGCGCGTAGCACTTGAAGTAGAAGCTGGTAATTCCGTTATCTTCTCAAAGTATGCAGGAACTGAAGTGAAATATGAAGGTAAAGAGTATTTAATTCTTCGTGAAAGTGATGTATTAGCAATTATTGGCTAATACGGTAATGGAAACATTATATATACTACATAGGACAATAGGAGGTTGAGAAGCATGGCAAAAGAAATTAAATTCAGTGAAGACGCTCGTCGTTCAATGAAACGCGGTGTGGACGCTTTGGCTAATGCTGTAAAAGTAACACTTGGACCAAAAGGTCGTAACGTAGTTCTTGAGAAAAAATTTGGTTCTCCATTAATTACAAATGACGGTGTAACAATCGCAAAGGAAATCGAATTAGAAGATAACTTTGAAAACATGGGTGCGAAGCTTGTATCTGAAGTTGCAAGCAAAACAAACGATATCGCTGGTGACGGTACAACTACAGCGACTGTTTTAGCACAAGCGATGATTTCTGAAGGTTTAAAAAACGTAACTTCTGGTGCGAACCCAATGGGTATCCGTAAAGGGATTGAAAAGGCTACAAAAGTAGCAGTTGAAGAACTTCAAAAGATTTCTAACCCAATCGTAAGCAAAGAGTCTATTGCACAAGTTGCTGCAATCTCTGCTGCAGACGATGAAGTAGGTCAATTAATTGCAGAAGCTATGGAGCGCGTAGGTAACGATGGAGTTATCACTGTAGAAGAATCTAAAGGATTCACTACAGAGCTTGAAGTAGTAGAAGGTATGCAATTCGACCGTGGATATGCATCTCCATACATGGTAACTGATTCTGATAAAATGGAAGCAGTTCTAGAAGATCCTTATATCCTAATCACTGATAAGAAAATCGCAAGCATCCAAGAGGTACTTCCTGTGCTTGAGCAAGTTGTTCAACAAGGTCGTCCGATCCTTATCATTGCAGAAGACGTTGAAGGGGAAGCCCTTGCTACATTAGTAGTGAACAAGCTTCGTGGAACATTCAATGCAGTAGCTGTTAAAGCTCCTGGATTCGGTGACCGTCGTAAAGCAATGCTAGAAGATATTGCTACATTAACTGGTGGAGAAGTTATCACAGAAGATCTTGGTTTAGATCTTAAATCTGCAAACATTACTCAATTAGGTCGCGCTGCAAAAGTTGTTGTAACAAAAGACAACACAACAATCGTGGACGGTAATGGAGATGCAGCTGAGATTTCTAGCCGTGTAAACCAAATTAAAGCACAAGTAGAAGAATCTACTTCTGATTTTGATAAAGAAAAACTTCAAGAGCGTTTAGCGAAGCTTGCTGGTGGAGTTGCAGTAGTAAAAGTTGGTGCTGCTACAGAAACTGAATTAAAAGAGCGTAAGCTACGTATTGAAGATGCATTAAACTCTACTCGCGCTGCAGTAGAAGAAGGTATCGTTTCTGGTGGTGGTACAGCACTAGTGAATGTTATCAATGCTGTTAAAGGTCTCGAGCTTACAGGTGACGAAGCTACTGGAGCAAACATTGTTGTACGTGCGCTTGAAGAGCCAGTTCGTCAAATTGCACACAACGCAGGTCTTGAAGGATCTATCGTTGTTGAGCGTTTAAAAGGCGAAGCTGTAGGAATCGGATTCAACGCAGCAACTGGTGAGTATGTAAACATGGTTGAAGCGGGAATCGTTGACCCAACTAAGGTTACTCGTTCTGCACTTCAAAACGCAGCATCTGTTGCGGCTATGTTCTTAACTACTGAAGCTGTAGTTGCTGATCTTCCAGAGCCAGAAGGTGCTGGCGGCGGAATGCCTGACATGGGCGGAATGGGTGGAATGGGCGGCATGATGTAATCTGCCGCTAATCCCTTGATATATAAGGGTTTTGAAGTGATATGCTAACAAAATGCTAACATCAGGAAAATAAAAGAAGCTTCTCATTAGTTGATTAAAACTTTTGAGAAGCCTTTTTTAGTTCTTGTTATACACTGGCTTGATTGCAGCATTAAAGTGTACCAACTCAGATTATTTTAAATAAGATCAGTTTCCTCTCAAAATGGAAAAACCTATGGGGTAACTTTTGTATTACGTAGTGGACTAAATACTGTGTAATAAGACAAATGTGCCATGAACATACGCTAGCAACATGGTCTGCCCAATCATATTTTGAATTTCGGAGGGTTGTCCACCGCATACCATGCTTTTTTTGCATGAGAAAGCTTGTAGATTCGGTGTCTACAAGCTGAAACTGCTTAATGATCCTCTAATGATTATCTTTTTTCATCAAGGTACTCCAGGTGTTAACGTGCTTATTTGTTGTAATTCAGAACTCAAAACTCGCTGTGTTGGTAATAAGTTCCCACTGCCGTCCCTTGGCCAAATTGATATTTGAACACCGTCACTGCCTGTGATTCCAAATTGGAATTCGTATTCCTCAAAACCAGAAACAATATAGTTTTTTTGGATTTTCGTAATTGGAGCGAGGCTAAATAACTCATGCACATAGGGAGTTTTACCACCTGAAACACCCATATGGAAACCGAGAATCTCGATTACGGCAGGGTTTATGGGATCATTATTAAGGATATCAACGATAACGGTTTGAGCATTCGAGCCATTCCTTTGAATTGGACCTGTTGAGATAACTTGACCAGGAAGAGCCAATGGATCCGCCGTTAAAAATGGTGTGATTTCGGCTATCCCATCAGGATCAATCACGGCATCGCCTGTTCCAATTGGGGATGGGCCATCTGAACTTCCCCACCAGTTATTCGTAGCATCTAATCTTCGGTTTGGAATAGTGGCATTATATGAACCAGCTGCAATGTTTAGCCCAGCGACCACATTTCCTTGGATGCTGTTTAGTTTTGCACGAATATTGGTATTATCACCAGTACCAAACAAGGAATCTACTCTAATACCGTTTAAATTACTGTTGTGCAGGATGTTGCTTTCAATCTCGGTTCGATCTGTATCCCCAGCAGTGAAGATGGCATCCCCTTGTGTGTCGAGCATGATATTATTAGTGATTTTGACATTCGTTGTACCTAATAAGAAAATCGAGTTATCCATAATCATTTTGTTTCTTGAAATAATAATATCAGATGCTTGTAGAATTATACCTATCATATTAATTGAGGTAGATGCATGGGAACCTGTGAACAAATTACTCTCAATAAATAGATTTTGGACACCTGAATCTGAGTAAATACCGTTTCCGGAAGATCCTCCAGGTTGATTATTATTATGAAACACGTTTTGTTTGACTTGCGATTCTGTTAATCCGTTCGAATTTATAAAAAGACCGAAAACATTATTTTGTACTATATTATTAAACACCCAATATCCAGAAAAACCGTTGGTTGTACCGATACCTGGACCAGCGCTATTGTTTGCAATCGTGAATCCATCGACAACAACATTATCATTTACTAACTGTACGGCCCCTGAAACACCTGAACCAATTATGATGGATTCGGCTCCTGGTGAACCTGTCCTTGTCCTCGCATCAACTCCAGATTGAGCTCCGTGTAATTGAATCGTTTTATTCACGATAACTGTTTCATTATATATGCCAGGTGCAACGCGAATCGTATCAAATTCGTTGGCCGCTGTTACTGCTGCAGAAATGGTTGGAAAATCAGTCGGTACAAAAATTTCGTTTGCCATTTAATATTCCCTCCTTAGCTATAAAGTATGAAAAATTAGTAGAATTGCTTGGACGAATATATTTATATCCTTATTTTTCTCAATAGATGGACCTGAGATCCCAGGAAACCATACTTACTAGGGGAAAATAGATAACACTAAGTTATCGTTTGAAAGTTTTTTTGAACAAAGAGCTCACATGGAGTTGGTTCCATAAAAGCGGCTCACCTAATAGAAACTCTTAATCAAATTGAAAGAGTGCTAAGATTTCCAAATTAATTAAAGAGGAAATCGTAATGGAACTGTTACTTGATGAAATAGGACGTATAGGACCTATAGTAGCTTTTGGTAGACCAATTGAAAATAGTTGTAAATGGCTGTTCAAATTCTTATAACGATAGAGGACCAGATTGCTCCTAACGGTTATTTCATACCTTAACTGCCGAAGTTATTTATGAACATTTAAGCGGTATAAATGCTTTAGGCATCAGCAAATTTTGGATAAGGAAGCAGTCAAAATTCGCATATTATCTATAGTAAAAACAGATTGAAGTTTAACTAATAAGGAAATAAGCCAATGAACAGGTATGAACCAAAAGCAAGTACAACGTTTGGTAAAAGAATTGGAACCCGATGGTGTTAAGATTATTGGAAAGGGAACTGGAACCAAATATATTTATTCTCCTTAACACACTCTCACCATAGGGGCGGCATGATATAATCTGCCTCATGAACCCTAGATAGAAAAGGGTTCACCTATGATTTTTTAAAAAAATGAATGAAGCTTCCTCGTTAGTTATATAAACTATTGAGGAAGCTTCTTATTTATAGTAAATAATAAAAGACGATCCTTCCAAAGTGATAGGATTGTCTATTCTACTTCCACTGGAGGTTGATGAGATATCTATAACTGTTCTAAATAAGCTTGATGAAGCTAATATGACCCCATTTATATAATATTATTGTAAATGAATGTTCTAAAATGGTAGCTCATCATCCTCAATTGGTTTACTTCGTTTTAATTTCTTGGTATCTGAAACAAAATTTTCGTCCGAGGAATTACTCGTTATAATCTTACCGCATTTAGGACATCCAATAAATACATCATTTAAATGAAATCCTACATACCCATGTGTGCATTCTTGTATATCAAAAATATCTTCCCAATCCATCTCAAATTCGTAATCACAGTCTTTACAATATAATTCACAAGTACCAAAGTCCTCTTTTTCTTCAACTTTCTTTATGTTTTTCCTTTTTTTCTTACCCATAAAACACACTCCTCTATAAACAATTCTAGCGTGTATACTATACATTTGCTACTAAGCCTTTAGAAAATAGGCAATTGTTCAATTACTATGAAGGATTGCACTATTAAATAAGTGCATTATTGGCTAAACTAGAGTTAAAGATTTTAATGATTGGAGTAGGCTTATGGATATTCAAGAACAGCTCGCTCAAGCTTTAAAAGAGATTGATAGACTAAAAAAAGAAAATACACAATTAAAAAGGGATCTCTCTAAAGTTCAAGGTCGTAATAAATCATATAGTGAAACATCTAATATAAAGAAAACCCCGACGGATTTTTCTCCTAAAGAAAGAGCTGCAATCTTACTATTTATGAACCTCTTTCGGGGAAGGTCTGACGTTTTTGCTCATAGGTGGGAATCAAGTACCACAGGTAAATCTGGGTATTCACCTGCATGTAAAAACGAGTGGGATAAAGAACTTTGTCGAAAACCGAAAATCAAATGTCAGGATTGCGCTTATCGGTTATTCCCTCCCTTAACTCCCCAAGTCATTTACGAACATTTGAGTGGCAAAAAAACAATAGGAATTTATCCTTTGCTTGAAGATAATACTTGCTATTTTCTGGCTGTAGACTTTGATAAAAAGCAATGGCAAGATGATGTACATGCATTTATTGAAACCTGTAAAAACATAGGGTTACCATATCACATCGAACGTTCTCGCTCAGGAGAAGGGGCTCATATTTGGTTCTTTTTTGAAAAGGCAATAAGCGCCTCGTTAGCTAGAAAATTAGGTGAGATTCTTATATCCAAAACAAGCGAAAAACGCTTCGATATTGGAATGGATTCATTTGATAGAATGTTCCCTAACCAAGATACATTACCCCAAGGTGGTTTTGGCAATTTAATAGCTCTGCCATTGCAAAAACATGCAAAAATGAGAGGGAATAGTGTGTTTGTAAATGATTCATTTGTGGAATTTGAGAATCAATGGCAATATCTATCGTCCATAAAAAAGATATCTGAAAAGGTGGTTAAACAAATAGTATCGAATTTCTCTGAGGAAGAAAGTTTTATCAAGATAAAAGAAAAAGTAGAAAATTTTAGCGTGCCAGAAGAAATAACTGTTGAATTAAATCACGGTATTGAAATTCCTAAGCTGTTATTACCTAGTAAATTACTATTTGAATTACAAGAACTAGCGACATTTGGAAATCCAGAGTATTTTAAAGCGCAGGCAAAGCGTTTTTCTACTCATCGGATCCCAAGGAAAATCGATTGTACACAGATTGATGAACATTCGCTCATTTTACCAAGAGGTTTAATGGAAAAAGTGAAGGAAATATTCTCGAAAAATAATATATCTATTAAAATAGTTAACAATCAGTTTATAGGGAGGACTATCGAAGCTAAATTTCATGGTCAACTAACTTTCCAACAAGAGGATGCTGTTACTTCCATGGCTAGTAGTGACAATGGAGTGTTAGCAGCAGCTACTGGTTTTGGAAAAACAGTGACAGCAGCAGCGTTGATTGGTAGAAATAAAATCAATACACTTATCGTTGTGCATCGAACACAATTAGTTGAACAGTGGAAAGAGAGATTATCAACTTTCTTAAATATTCCAGTAAAAGAAATTGGTCAAATTGGTGGTGGGAAAAATAATCCAACCTTTAACATTGATATATGTACAATCCAAACTCTTAATCGTAATGGTGTAATAAAACCTGAGTTACATCATTATGGTCAAATTATCGTAGATGAATGTCATCACATTTCTGCCGTCAGCTTTGAAAAGGTATTAAAAGTTGTCCAAGCAAAAAAAGTGTATGGTTTAACAGCGACCCCTGTTAGGAAAGATGGGTTACACCCGATAATATTTATGCAATGTGGACCTATAAGATATAAAACGAATAATAAACAGCAAGCCAATATTCGCCCATTTAAACAAACTCTTGTTAAGAGAAGTACATTAATGAAAACGAATGAAACTGACATACAAGCTATCTATTCTTTGTTATCTACTAATAAACAACGAAACGAAATGATTTTTAATGATGTTTTACAGGCTCTAGACGAAAGACGATCTCCAATCGTGTTAACGGAACGTTTAGACCACGTAAATGAGCTATATGCCCTATTCAATGGTTTTGCTAAAAACATCATTATATTAACAGGTGCAATGAAGAAGAAAGAACGACAACAAGCCCTAGACAAGTTAATAAAACTACCTGATAGTGAAGAGAGGTTGTTGATTGCAACAGGGAAATACGTTGGAGAAGGCTTTGATGACTCTAGATTAGATACGCTCTTTCTAACTATGCCAATCTCTTGGAAAGGCACATTACAACAGTATGTAGGAAGGCTTCATCGAAATCATAGTGATAAAAATGAAGTGAAAGTGTATGATTATGTAGATTCGAACGTTGATGTTTTACAGAAGATGTTTGAAAAGAGATTAAAGGGATATAACAGTATTGGTTATAACCTAAATAGTGAAAACAAAGAAAATAGCCAACAAATTCAATTATTCTAGGAATTTGAACGAAGAAAGATAATTTAACAATAGGGTAGGTATATCTAGAGCAGAATGGTATTCTCAATTTAAGTACAGGTTTGTGTGAGAGAGGTGAATCCGATGTTTGAACAAATCAATCAAAAAAAAGATCTTCTAGATGCGAATCGACCGTTACCCAAATATACAGTCAAAAGCCTGCGTGAAAAATTATTACTCGAGTGGACATATAATACCAATGCGATAGAAGGAAACACATTAACGATCAAGGAAACAAAGGTAGTTTTAGAAGGAATTACGGTTGGTGGTAAAACGTTGCGTGAACATTTGGAAGTTCTTAATCATCGTGATGCTATACAATTTGTTGAGGAGATCGTTCAAAAGGGAGAACCTTTGTCTGAATGGGAGATTAAGAATTTACATTGACTTGTACTAAAGGGGATTAATGATGAATATGCAGGTGTATACCGAGACCAGCAAGTTTTTATTTCTGGTGCTAAACATATACCTCCAGTTCCTATCCTTATAAAAGAGGAGATGGAGCAGTTGATGGTATGGTATGAACAAGCAGAAACGAACAAAATGCATCCAGTTGCTCGTGGAGCTATGCTACATGCTATTTTTGTTGGTATTCACCCATTTTTTGATGTAAACGGCTTCACAGCACGCTTGTTGTTAAATTTAGAACTCATGAAGGATGGTTTTCCACCAATTGTTATTAAAGTAGAAAATCGCCTAGCTTATTATGTAGCCTTAGATAAAGCACATACAGAGAAAGATTACGCTGACTTTATTAAGTTAGTGGTAAGTGAAGTTGAGGATTCATTAAACCTGTATTTAAGTACATTAAATAAGTATACATAGTTACATATACAGCAGATCCTCCCTGATACTCTTTTCTAAATAAACAAGTCCTTGCTCACGTCATACAACATGAGCAAGGACTTTTATAATATAGAAAAGCAATTTTTAAATTTAAAAAGTTGTCTAGCACTAGGCGTCAACAACTTTTCCCCGATGGCAGTTGTGTTTGATAAATGCGACAAAAATAAAAACTCGCGTGGGATTTCTTTCTGTAGGGTTCTAAATTAACAACCCATTTTCGTAGGATGATTTTTTATTTTTGATATCACAATAAGATTAATAGTCCTAAATTACTTAGCTGAAGTACTATCATAGTGAAAAATAGCTTCCTCAAGGAAAATCAGAACCTCTTTATTTACAGGATATAAGTCTAATTTTGCGGATGTTTCTTCAGACTTCCTTACTTCCCAAAACTTCTTGATTAAATCTGGATTGTCTCCAAAGGATTCTTTAGCTAATAAATCTACATCAACAGCAATTAGTTGTCCCTCTATAGAACTAGGAGAGTTTCCGTTGTCTAAGCATAATTGTACTCTTTTTACTATGTTTACCCATTTTATAGTAAGGGGATCTTCTAGTTTGGGTAGATTTGCAGATAATATTGAATTTTCCTCATTACTAAATAACTGACTCCAAAGTTGCTTTTTTCGATCCTGTTTTTTTCTTTTTTCCTCATCCGATACTATAGGTGAGAGCTGGTCCCACTGAATTTTCCCCTCTAATTTTAAAGTGTTTAATAGTGTTGTTGTATGTTGAAGTGATAAATTTAATTGTTCGATAGTTGTTTCAAGCTGCATTTTATGTACAGTCAAAATCTCCTCTGTTGTAACTTGATCAATGATTGTTTTTATGTCTTTCAATGACAGGGAGGTAGACTTCAATAGTGCAATTTTTTCTAGAAGCAACATATCATCTTCGGAATAGTAGCGTGTTCCATTTTCTTTTTTTAACGAGGGTACTACCAAGCCAATTTTGTCGTAATAACGTAATGTACGTATAGTCATATTTAGTTTCTTTGCAACTTCACCAGTTGAAAACAGAATCATTATGAACTACCTCCAGAAAAAAGTTTGCAGGTGACGTAACGTCACCATTTACACTGAATTTACCATAAAACATCACTAGGGGGTAATATAAATGGTTAATGATGCACTAAATAAAACGATTAACTGGTCTTGGAGAGATGTTATTAAATTACTGTTTATTACGTTTGTTTTTGTGCCAATTTTTATTGAATACGTATTGCATGAATTTTTCTATATGCTTTTTCAGGATAGCTTGTATTCAGGCACATTAATGGGACTAGTTATGGCGATTGTATTTACAGTTTCCTTATACTTGATTGCATTAAAACCATATGGGTATTCATGGAATACGGTTGGGGTAAGGCGCTTTTCAAATGGATATTGGAAGTGGATTGTTGTATGGTCAATAATATTAATTATAGGAAGTGTCATCATATTAGTGCTGATGGAATTTTTTAATATCAGTTGGGAAAATGAAAAAACGGAATCATTACAAAGAAATATAACTTGGTACACTTTTGTTATTGGTTTCGTGTCTGCTGCAATCATCTCGCCGATATATGAAGAGATTTTTTATAGAGGTTTTTTATATAAATGGTTCCGTGGGAAATATGGAATAGCAGCTGGAATGTTTATAAGTTCGTTTATTTTCATGGTCGTTCACATCCCAACATACAATACGCTACCTATAAATTTTATCTCAGGCCTTGTGTTTGCATGGACATATGAGAAAACGGGCTCAGTTCTACCAGCTATTATTATTCATGGTATATATAATGGTATTGCTGTAGTACTGACATTATTAGCATGATAATTCAAGAATATGTTTATTTTGATATTTCTTTACAACAATAGAAAATATAGGGTTTCTTTGTTATCTCTGTTATAAATATTGTAGTATTAAAAGTAAAAAATCCTTTTTATCAATAATAATAAAAGTTACAATTAATATGTTAGACTTTTAACTATACATAATATTTAAAAGACAAGTAGGTGCCTTTATTAAAGTAAAGGTTAAAAGGGAAGTTGGTGAAAGTCCAACACGGTCCCGCCACTGTAATCGTTATTTAAAGCTACAATTAGCCACTGTACATACAAGTATGGGAAGGTGTAGCAGAGACGTAAGTCAGGAGACCTGCCTATTTGTAACTTTTGTGTTCCTTCGAGGAAAAGGATGCTTAAGGGATAAGTGTGAGCTTAAATGGGGCTATAACTTAGATTTTTCTAGGTTTTTGTTATCTCATTACCTTAAACGTCTTTCTAAGAAGAAAGGCGTTTTATTTTTGTTGAAAAATATCATTTTAAATTTACTGGAGGTATGAAAATGAATAAACGTAAAGAAGAACAGCGTGGATTGACCCTTGTTTATACAGGGAACGGCAAGGGAAAAACAACGTCTGCATTAGGACTAGCTTTAAGGGCGATTGGTAGAGACTTTAACGTGAAAATATACCAATTTATAAAGTCTCCTGAAAGGTCCTATGGAGAAAAAATAGCTCTAGAAAAATTAGGAGTAGAAATGGTACAACTTGGAATTGGCTTTACATGGACAAAAACTCCTGAAGAACATAGAGAGGCTTTAAGAAAAGGATGGCCAATCGCACGAGAAGCAGTAATGAGTGGGGAGTATGATTTGGTCATCCTAGATGAATTGAACAATGCCCTTGCTATTACCCAATTTCCTATTGAAGATGTTTTGCCGATTCAGGAGGTAATAGATTTAATTAAAAATAAACCTGCTCATGTTCACCTTGTTATTACTGGTAGAGATGCGAATGAGAAAATAAAAGAAATTGCAGACCTTGTGTCGGTAGTTGAGCCAGAAAAGCACTATTATGACGAAGGTATTCCTGCTGTAAAAGGTATTGAATATTAATTGTAAATATGGAGGTTCCAAAAATGTCTCAACGACGACTAGTAATAGCTGGAACAGGCAGTAGTGTTGGAAAAACGACAGTAACCATCGGTATAATGTCTGCCTTTCAACAAATGGGGTACACTGTTCAAGGATTTAAGTGTGGTCCGGATTATATTGATCCATCGTATCATACAGCAGTAACCGGTCGACGATCCAGAAATCTAGATAGCTGGATGTTATCTCATTCTGTTTTAAGAGAGGTCTTACACCGTGGTAGTGATGGAGCGGATATATCTATTATTGAAGGGGTCATGGGTTTTTACGATGGAAAGGACCCAACAAAAGATGAAGGAAGTACAGCAGAAATAAGTGTGCTGATCGATAGTCCTGTTGTATTAGTTGTTGATTGCTCAGGAATGGCACGGAGCGCAGCAGCGATTGTACGAGGATTTCAAATGCTATCCAAAGATGTAAACATCGTGGGAGTAATAGCCAATAAAGTTGGTGGGGATGGTCATTTTCAGTTAATAAAAAAAGCAGTTGAACAGGAGTGCAACATTCCCGTTGTAGGATATTTAAATAAGGAAATAGATATTGAAATGCCAGAGCGACACTTAGGGTTAATTCCATCTATTGAACGAGGAGAATTAGACTCTTTTTTTCAGAAGCTTGGAGAAATAGTTAGAGATACTATTGATTTGACTAAGATATATGAAATAGCGGAAACAACTCCTTTAAAGATAGATGGTCCAAGTTTTCTTAAACAGAAAAAAACCGTACAGGTTAGGATCGCTGTTGCTCGTGATAAAGTATTTAATTTTTATTATGAGGAAAATCTGGAGCTACTAGAAACTTATGGAGTGGAGCTTATCTATTTTTCTCCTCTAGATGGAGAGTTGCTCCCGGAAAACATTGACGGCCTGTATATCGGGGGAGGGTTCCCAGAAGAGTATGCAGATCAATTATCTAAGCAAACAGAAGTTCATCGTTCTATTAAAAAGGAAATTGAAAAGGGGCTGCCAACATTTGCTGAATGTGGTGGATTTATGTACCTATGTGAAGCAATCACAACGCTAGATCAAAAGGACCACTCTATGGTTGGTGTTATACCGGGAGTTGTTAAGATGCAAAAGAGATTAGCTGCAATTGGTTATAGAGAAATTACTGGAGAGAAAGGAAATTTCCTTCTTAATGAAGGGGAAACAGCAAAGGGACATGAGTTTCATTATTCCACTTTTCACTCAATGAAAAAGAATGAAGTGAAGCATGCCTATGAAACAAAAGGGATGAGAGGGATACAAAAGGAAGGATTCCTTCATAAAAATGTTGTTGCTGGATATACACATATCCATTTTGCATCCTGCACAGCAATAGTAGAAAATTGGATAACAAAATGTTTGGAGTGGAAATCTCATGTCTAAAGCGATACCTATTATGATTCAAGGTACACATTCCGATGCTGGGAAAAGTGCCATTGTTACAGCGTTATGTCGGATTTTTTCTCAGGATGGTTATGTAACAGCACCCTTTAAATCACAAAATATGGCTTTGAATTCCTATATCACTGTAGATGGAAAGGAAATTGGCCGTGCTCAAGGTGTTCAAGCTGAAGCGGCAGGGGTCACTGCAACGACTGATATGAATCCAATATTAATTAAGCCAACTGGAAACTATGAGTCTCAAATTGTGGTTCATGGACAAGTCTATAAAAATATGAAGGCTGGAGAATATAGAAAAAGCTTTTACGAACAAGGCATTAAGCTGATCGAAGAGTCTTATAAAAGACTTGAAGATACATTCGAACGGATCGTCATTGAGGGTGCAGGTAGTCCAGCAGAAATAAATTTAAATGATCGGGAACTAGTAAACATGCGAGTAGCTCGGATTACAAATTCTCCAGTGATCTTAGTAGGGGATATTGAAAAAGGGGGAGTATTTGCTAGTTTAGTAGGTACATTGCAACTTTTAGAGAGGGAGGACCACCAAAGAGTTATAGGGGTAATTATTAATAAATTTAGGGGAGATGTATCCTTACTAGAACCAGGTTTATCTTGGTTTGAGGAATATAGTGGTGTTCCTGTACTTGGAGTTGTTCCTTATATTGATAATTTAATGATCGAAGCAGAAGACTCTGTGGTTTTAAGTCAGTATACATCAAAGGCGGATGCATCTAAGGAGATTGATATTGCAGTTATAAGATACCCTTTCATATCAAACTTTACTGATATTGATCCTTTTTTTGAAGAATCAGATTGCCATGTTCGTTTTGTTAAAAACCCAGAAGAACTAGGTAATCCAGATATTGTTATTCTGCCTGGTAGTAAGAATACCATCGAAGATATGTTGTTTTTATACAATAGTGGCTTGGTGAATCGCCTATTAGACCTTTCTCAAAAAGGCAAATTCATTTTCGGGATCTGTGGAGGCTATCAAATGTTGGGGAGTACTATCGAGGATCAAATGGGTATGGAATCCTCCTTGCAAAAAACAGATGGTTTGGGGATTATCCCAATGAAAACATCCATTAGAACCAAAAAAACAACGACATTATCTGAAGGTATTGTTACATATAAGGAGATGGAAATTCCTGTGACAGGTTATGAAATACATATGGGAGAATCTGATTACGAAGAGGCTTGTGAATCCTTCATTCGAATAAAAGGAAGTAGTGACGGATTCATGAGTAAAGATGGTAAAGTAATTGGAACATATTTTCATGGAATTTTTCATAACGACCTCCTAAGAGAAGAATTCCTTAATGATGTAAGAGTTAGCAAGGGTTTAAATCCCATAATAGACAGGGCTGCGTTTTCCACAAAAAGGGAGGAAGCCTTTGATCGCTTAGCTAAAGTTGTTAGAGAAAATATTAAGTTAGATGAAATTTATAAGAAAATGAGTGAATATCAAAAAGCATAGGGATAGAAGGGGATGGACAGTAAATGAGGAATACAATAGAGGCAATTCGGCCGGTCGATAAGACTGTAGGAAATGACGTTCAGGCATATTTACATACACTCACAAAGCCAATAGGTAGTTTAGGGATGTTAGAGTCACTGGCAGTTCAGTTAGGGGAAATTACATCCAATAAATTTCCTGAAGTGTCTCCGCCAGGAATTATCGTCTTTGCTGCAGATCATGGTATAGCAGATGAAGGGGTATCAGCTTATCCAAAAGAAGTAACAGCACAGATGGTCCATAATTTTTTACAAGGTGGAGCAGCTATCAATGTTCTTGCAAAACAAATTGGGGCAATGTTTCAAATTGTTGATATTGGTGTATCTACTTTTATTGAAAGTGAAAATCTCGTTAATAGAAAAATACGTAACGGAACAGGCAATTTTTTATATGAAGATGCCATGAGTAGAAAGGAAGCTATTGATGCTATTGAGGTTGGAATAGACGTAGCTACCAAACTTATTCAGGATGGTGCTAAATGTATTATTCCTGGAGAAATGGGAATTGGAAATACAACTAGTAGCAGTGCGATCCTAGCGATTCTTTCACAAGAGGATATAAGCATGATTGTCGGATCAGGTACAGGAATAACAGAAGAACAAAGAAAGTATAAAGAAAAGGTTATCCAAAACTCTATAACAAGCCGAGAACCGAATCGAGAAGACGTAATGGACGTTTTAGCAAAAGTGGGAGGCTTAGAGATTGCAGGGATGACAGGAGCTATATTAGGAGCTGCTAGTAAAAAAACACCGATTTTAATTGATGGTTTTATCAGTACTATTGCAGCTTTGGTGGCGGTGAAGCTTTGCGAACACGTAAAAGATTATTTAATTATTGGTCATCAATCAGAGGAAAGAGGACATCAAATTGCTTTAGAGATGTTAGAGTGTAAACCAATACTTAATTTGCAGTTAAGACTCGGAGAAGGAACTGGGGCAGCACTTGCCTTTCCTCTACTTAAAGCATCGGTAAATATTTTACAAGAGATGGCGACTTTCTCATCTGCAGGAGTTACAGAAAGGGAAAAACAATAATTAAAATATTTACAAAAGTAGAGTCCTAATTTATACTAATCTTCAGAACAAAAAAACGAATAAGGAACAACTTGGTTTCTTACATACAAAATTATGTAAGATGAAAAGGGAAGTTGGTGAAAGTCCAACACGGTCCCGCCACTGTAAACGTTGAGGAAGGCTAACATATCTCCACTGTGGATAGTAAGTAATGCATGGGAAGGAGTAGCTAACCGATGAAGCGTAAGTCAGGAGACCTGCCAGGGTGTGTTTTTTAAGCTCCTTCGAGGAAAAGGATGTTTAATATGCATGGTAGTTTATAAAATGGATTACCAGTCTGTCATACTGTCTAATCATAGATAGTGGATGTACATTATATGCATTTATACATTCGACGCTCTTTCTTAGGGAATAGCGTTTTTTTTGTTGTAAAAATAGGGAGGAATTGAAATGAAGAAAGAAATTTTTAAAAATTGGGGTCTAGGAAGTTTTATACTATTTTTAACGATAGTTTTATTAACTGCCTGTGGTACACCTAATGAAGAAGAAGGACAAGCTAATAATACTAATACGAATGAAAATGCCAATGAGCAAGTTGATAATGATCAAACGGAGGACACAGCAGACCAATCACAATTTCCAGTAACGATTGTTGATGATGCAGGAAGGGAAGTAACAATTGAAGAGGAGCCTGAAAGCATCATTTCTATTCAAGCAAGTATTACTGAAATCTCTTTTGCCCTCGGTTTAGGGGATAAAATAGTAGGAGTATCCGATTTTTGTAATTACCCTGAAGAGGCACAATCCGTTGAAAATGTTGGTGGACAAGATATGAATGTGGAGCTTATTTTAAGCATTCTTCCGGATATTGTTCTTGTAACCGATTATCATCATAATAATCATGGAGAAATCTTGTCTCAGTTTGAAGAGGTTGGGATAAAGGTAGTTGTTATAGGAAGTAAATCCAACTTCAATGAAGTATATGAATCGATTGCATTAATCGGCCAAACAACAGGAACTTCCAACGAAGCCGAAGCAATCATTTCTGACATGAAGGAACGTCATGAGGTATTAATAGAGAAGGCGGAAGAAATTACAGACAAAAAGAGAGTTTGGGTTGAGGTATCCCCAGCACCAGATATTTTTACAACGGGGAAAGGTACATTTATGCATGAAATGCTAGAGTCTATTCAAGCAACAAATGCAGCAGAAGATCATGAGGGATGGGTAATGCTGTCTGAGGAAGAGATTGTTCAGCTACAACCAGATGTAATTATTACAACCTACCATACAGAAGATCTTCAAGGGGAAGTCTCCTCTCGTGATGGATGGACAGAAGTTCCAGCTGTAAAAAATGGACAAATTTTTGATGTAGAAAGTGATATTGTAGTTCGACCAGGACCACGTTTAATCGAAGGAGTGGAAACTCTTGCGAAACTCATCTACCCGGAAGTTTTCAAATAGGAAAATTATTTGGCTTTACGTATTCAGTGGAGGGTTTGTACTAGGTACAGCCCTCCTTGGTTTATTAGTAAGTAGTGTTAGTGTTCCTATCCCCACAATATTTCATATTATTTTAAATAACAGTATTAATATAGGATGGCTTGAAGATATCCCAGCCAATGTAGAGTCTATTATTTGGAACATTCGACTTCCGAGAGTGTTACTTGCTTTTTTCGTTGGAGCATCATTAGCATTAGCAGGTGCAGCCTTTCAAGGATTATTACGGAATCCTCTTGCTGATCCATATACAATAGGGGTTTCCTCTGGAGCGGCTTTAGGAGCTGTTATCGTTTTGTTTTTTCAAATAAGTATCGTAGGATTAGGGGGATATACTCTTCCAGTCTTATCTATTATAGGAGGCTTTATTGCCCTACTTATTGTGTTTGGTTTAGTCAGGTTAAGTAGTAGAAGTCTAGCGATAGAAACCATCATCTTAGCAGGAATTATTGTAAGTGCATTTATTAGTTCTATTATTTCCTTAATTATTGCGTTAGGTGATCGAGACTCCATGATACAAATTATATATTGGCTTTATGGAAGTGTTCGTATGAGGGGTTGGAGTCATGTTCAATTGCTAATTCCCTTTATGATAACGGGAACACTAATTCTTTTAATGCATTATCGTGAACTAAACGCTCTTGCACTTGGTGAAGAAGCTGCGGAACAGATTGGTGTTAATGTGAATCGAGGAAAAATACTAATCTTAATAGGTGCATCGTTATTAACAGGATCCGCGGTTGCGGTTTCTGGATCGATAGGTTTTGTGGGGCTAGTAATCCCTCACCTTGTTCGTCTTATTTCAGGTCCTAATCATCGCCATGTTCTCCCGTTGTCGTTATTAACAGGCGGAGCTTTCCTAATTTTGGCGGATTTAGTTGCTAGAACGATTATTGCACCGAAAGAATTGCCAATCGGTGTTATAACAGCATTAATAGGCGCACCAGTATTTGCGTTTCTGTTAATGAAAGAGCGTATTGGTAAGGGGGCCAAATAAACCATGCTTTCGTTAAAGGGTATTGTAGGAGGATATGCTAATACTCCTATCATTAAGGGAATTGATTTAAAGATTGAAAGAGGGGAATTCTTTGCTTTGTTAGGTCCTAATGGAAGTGGGAAAACAACTCTGTTTAAATTAATCACAGGGCAACTTCCTTTACTAAAAGGGGAGAGTATAATTGATGGACAGGCCCTCTCCTCTCTTACTGCGCTAGAGAAAGCAAAGAAGATTGCAGTTCTTACTCAGGAGGCGCATGTGTCTTTTGATTACACAGTGGAAGAAATTATTAGCCTCGGTCGTTATCCATATCAAAAAGGTTTTTTAAAAAATCTTTCGAAAAAAGATTATGAAGTTATGGAAAGCGTTATGGAGATAACGAAAACAACAAATTTTGAAAAAAAACCATTTCGAACGTTAAGTGGTGGAGAAAAACAACGTGTTTTATTAGCCAAAGCACTGGCGCAAGAACCGGAGATGCTTCTCCTAGATGAGCCTACAAACCACTTAGATATAAAGCATACGTTTCAAATGCTTGATTTATTAAAAGAGTGGCAACAAGCAAGAGGATTAACGATCTTTGCTATTTTACATGATTTAAATGTTGCTTCTCTGTATGCGGACCGGGTCGGCCTATTGCATCAGGGGAAATTTTTAGAGGTTGGGGATATTAATACGTTAAGAAAAGAAGACCAATTAGAGAAGGTTTATGAAGTGCAAGTCAAGACACAATCACATCCAGCTATTCCAAAACCACAGCTATTAATGACACCGAACTTTAGAGAGACGCCTGAGTGTAAAGACTTTTTTCAATCATATTCTATAGAAAAAAACGAGAAGTATGTTCATCTTACTTTCGAACAGCCACTACGTACCATATCTAATGGGGTTATTGGAGATGGAATACAGTGGATCAAACACTTCTGCAATTTTCATGTGGAAAAGCACTACAATTGCTCTGAACCAGACAAAGACATTCAACGTTGGATGGAAAAACATCATATTCCTCATGAACAATCAGTTGGGATGATGACTGCCGTCAATTTAGAGGATGTGATAGTGTCTAAGAAGCGGGTTGGTGATAACCACTCTATTATGGCAGTTGTTACAGCTGGAACAGGAAATGCAGTAGACATATCTTCTAAGGTAAAGGCGATGGAGGATGTGAAAATAGGTACGATTAATACGATGGTGTTTATTGATGCACATTTTACTGATGGAGCACTTGTAAACGGAATAATGTCAGCAACAGAAGGAAAGGTAAGAGCGCTTCAAGACCTTCAAATAAAAGACCCTCTTTCTAACACATTTGCTTCTGGAACGTCCACTGATAGCGTGGTCCTGGCGGTAACTCAGCAAGGGGAAAAAACTCCGTATGCAGGATCTGGTACACTTATTGGTAAGGCGATTGGAGAAGTTGTGTATGAAGCAACAACGAATGCTGTAAAAAAATATTTGAAAAGAGTAAAAGTAAATGATAATTCATAATCTGTTTACGTTTCATGAACTAAGTTTATTTGGGTTCATAAGTCTCGCTATAATTGGTGCAATTGTAATAGATCTCCTTATTGGTGATCCACGCTGGATCCCCCATCCTGTCATTCAGATAGGAAAACTAGTTTCTACCCTGGAAAAAAGATGGAATAAAGGGGCAGGTCGCAAAATAAAAGGTTTCTTACTTACAAGTACTGTGCTTACAATCGTTTTTCTTATAACTCTAGGGGGTGTCTATCTCGCATATAAAACTCACTTTATCATTGGCATAGTCGTAGAGATTTACATTATTTCTACGACTATTGCTATAAAAGGATTAAGTTCTGCTGCGATGGATGTATTTAGCCCCCTCACGCAAGGGAATATGAAAGAAGCAAGGAAGAAGCTAAGTATGATCGTTGGACGAGATACAGACCAATTACAAGAAAGTGATATTGTAAGAGGAACAGTGGAAACAGTAGCTGAAAATACAGTAGATGGAATTACTGCGCCCTTACTTTGGGCAGTTATTGGAGGAGCTCCTTTTGCAATGGTTTATCGAGCTATAAATACCATGGATTCTATGGTGGGTTATAAAAATGAAAAATTTGAGAAGTTTGGATATGCATCTGCAAAGCTCGATGATATAGTAAATTGGATTCCAGCACGGTTAACCGCCTGTACCATGTTACTGACTTCTATTTTTATAAAAGGATCTCATAAAAAGCAAGCCATATATGTAACAATGAGAGATGCCAAGAAGCACCCAAGTCCGAATAGTGGTTGGCCAGAAGCAATGGTGGCCGGATTGATTGGTATTCAGCTTGGTGGCGTAAATTTTTACGGGGGCCAAAAATCAGAACGTGCAACAATGGGCGATCCGAAGGAAGTACGGACTGTTTCCAATATCAAACAAGCCATCCTATATATGCATGGAGGCTGGATTGGCTTTGTTTTTCTCGTGCTACTCTTTGTATTCTTTATAGAAAAATGATAATGGAGGTGAAAGAATGAAGTGGCCAAGTCATGGCGGACAGCCAGAAACAATGAAACAACTATTTCACATGGACAAGGAAAAAGAAATCCTCGATTTTAGTGCAAACTTAAATCCATTAGGTCCTCCTCCTTGGTTAAAGGGTGAAATCTATCATTCATACACTACGATTACGAAATACCCAGACCCAACCTATTCTAACTCCCACAACGCATTAGCCGACTATGAAATGATAACAAAGGATAAGGTGTTGCTTACAAATGGGGGAGCAGAAGCAATTTTTTTAGTTGCTAAACTATTTGAAGGTGGCAAAGCGTTGATAGTGCAGCCTACATTTGTGGAGTACGAGAGGGCTTGCGAGCACTACCATATTACTACAGAAGATGTTTTTTTAGAGGAAAGTAATGAATTTCAGCTACCTTTAGAGTTAATCTTAGAGAAGATGGGTGAAGCTGATGTAATTTTTCTTTGTCGCCCCAATAATCCCACTGGTACCTTAGTAGATGAAAAGAGTTTACATAGAATACTCGAAAAAGGGCTTGAAACGAATACGTATGTTGTTGTAGATGAAGCTTTTGTAGACTTTCTTCCTTCAACAAAATTATCTCTGACAAGCTGGCTTCCGTCCTATCGTAATTTGGTTTTATTACGTTCATTAACGAAAATGTTTACCATCCCAGGTCTTCGAATCGGTTATGTTCTGGCAAATGAACATGTCATTGGAAAAATAAAGTCATGGCAACTTCCATGGAGTATAAATTCATTTGCAGATGCGGTTGTTCCTAAATTACTAGCAGACGATAAATATGTAACAAGGACCCGTAACTGGTTAGGGTCAGAATCCTCTTATGTTCTAAACAAATTAACGGATTTAGATTTTTATGTGTCAGAATCTAAGGTGAACTTTTATCTCCTACAAGATAGTAAAAGACCTGATGATACAGAAGAATTGTTTCAATATTTATTTAAAGGTGGGATCTTAACAAGACATACCCACAATTTTAAAGGGCTGAATGGGAATTATCTGCGTATTGCAATTCGGTCGTCAGATGAAAATAATCAATTAATAGACAAACTTCGAGAATGGAGAAATAGATGATGATTGTCTTTGTTTCAGGTGGAGCTCGTTCAGGAAAAAGTAGCTTTGCAGAAGAGCTAGCAAATGAATCGTATTATTCCGTAAAGGGAAAGTTCTCCAAAAGCTGTTTATACTACGTTGCTACTGCCAAGAGAACCGACAAAGAGATGGATAATCGGATTAACATTCACCAACAACGTAGAAGTGGACAATGGGAAACGATAGAGGAGCCATATGATATCGCAAATCTTTTATTAGAACTGAACAAGGGAGATGTGGTTTTATTTGATTGTTTAACCATATGGTTAAGTAATAGAATGTTTGATTTAAACGATGCTTTTGATCAAATAAAGGTGAAATTTCAAAGCTGGCTGAAAATTGCGAAGGAAAGGGAGATAGTTTTTATTATCGTATCGAATGATTTAAATGAAGGGGTTCCCATCCCTAATCAAACTGTCCATAACTACATTTATAATCTGGAGAACTTGCATCAAGAGATAATCCTTTATTCTGATCAAGTGATACAAATGATTGCTGGCCTTCCAACGTATTGGAAGGGGGAAAGAAAATGAAGAACTTCATGTACGGATTTTTATTAGCGATGCAATTCTTGACGAGAATTCCGATTCCCCTTTCGTGTCCATGGAATAAGGAAACGAGTAAGTGGGCCCTGCGTAGTTACCCTGTTGTGGGCTTGCTTTTAGGTACAGTCATAACGGTTATTACGCTGTTCCTCAACACTTTTATACCAGAGGTCATGCTTACCTTAGTAATAATAACTTTGTGGGTATGGCTTACAGGTGGTTTGCATTTAGACGGCTGGATGGATGTTGCCGACGCTATGGGCTCAAATGCCTCCGTTGAGAAAAAGTGGCAGATTATGAAAGACCCACACGTTGGTAGCTTTGGTATTCTTGCTCTTGTATTTTTGCTTTCATGGAAAGCGATCTTTCTTCATTACATAATGGATATTTCCTTCGAGCATATTTATGTATTCTTAGTTATCCTGTCTTTATCTAGGCTAAATGCAGTATTACTGCTGTTTGTTATGCCAACAGCCAAGCAAGAAGGGTTAGCGTATGAATGGAAGAAGCATATATGTAATTCAGATATTCTAATAGCTGTGATTCCTGTTTTCGTAATTTTTCTTATCTTTCCTAGTTACTTATTTTTATTTCCTGCTTATTTACTATTTATTGTTGTATTTGGATTGTGGGTTAAGCATACTTTTAAAGGAATTAATGGCGATATACTTGGAACTGCTATTGAAGGAGGAGAGTTATGGGGACTTGCAATGACTTGGATCTTCTTCTCATTCGTCATGGGATAACGGAGTGGAACGTACAAAAACGATATTTAGGACACACCGACATAGGGCTTGTAGAGCGTGAATTACCAAAGCTTGATCCATTAAAAATAGAATTACAAAAACAATCTTATAATACAATATTTACAAGTGATCTAAGGCGATGTAAGCAAACCCTTAATTATCTATCCCTAAGAACCCAGTTCAACGAAGATGCTAGATTACGAGAGATGAGTTTTGGAGACTGGGAAGGGAAAACATATGAGGATTTAAAAAATAACCTTGAATATCAAAGGTGGTTAAATGATTGGGAGCAGTATTCCACCCCCAACGGAGAGTCTTGGTCTGAATTTACCTCGAGATTGGATTCGTTTTTAGATGATTTAATCCAATGGGTAAAAACAGATAAAATAAATACGAAGCAAAAACCTATTGTAGTGATGACTCACGGTGGGGTAATTCGGTATTTTTTATGGAAGTTTAAAGCAGTCAGCTCATTTTGGGAATTGAATATAAAAGAGGGACAAGCATTTAGGTTAACAGTGAGCTGGGAGGGAGATGATTGGGTATGCAACTCATTGTTGGAGGTGCCTTTGCAGGAAAAAGAAAGGTTGTAAGGTCAACTCATAAGAAGTGTAGTTGGGTGTCATCCTATAATGGAGATTCACTAGATGGATGGAAAACTCGATGGGATTCTAATACAACGCTAGTTTTAGAAGGTTGGGAGAACTGGATTGGTGAAGAGTTACAGAATGAACTTGACGATTTGATCATTCGAGATAGATTTCTAGATGTGTTACGCAAATTAAAAGAAGAAGAAAAAAGAAACGAAACAATTGTCCTTATTATGCTAGAGTTGGGAAGGGGCATAGTACCGATGGACCAAAATGATAGAAGGTTGAGAGACTTAGCTGGATGGCTAGTACAAGATGCAGCTAAAATATCAACGGATGTTCACTATGTTTGGCATGGTTTATCAAGAAAAATGAAATAACAACAAAAGCTGGCAGGGAAAGTATATGAGAATCCGCTAAGGTTTGCACAGCGTTCGGATTCTCAGTTTTACACTTTCGTTTAGTCCTAGTCACGTTTTATTATTGTTTATTTGTTTAATAACGGGTCTTTCTGCTCATCAAATGAAGGATATACATTTGGATGTAGGAGACTCCCAATTTTATTAAGACCTAGTAATAGTCGTGGAGAAGGCCTACAAAATAATGGTTCATCTAAAATATATAATCGATTGTTTTTAATAGCATTCATAGATTCCCAATTTGGACGTCTAAGAATAACCTTAGGATTCACTTTGTCTTTTTGTACACCAACCCATACTACACAAATGATATCAGGGTTCCTATTTCTAACATCATCCCAATCTGTTTTTACACTTGCTTCGGAGTTATCTTCAAAAATATTAATCCCACCAGCTAGTTTACTTATTTCTGTTAGCCAATTATTTGCACCCGGTGTAAAAATAGGTTTCGCCCACCACTCCCAATAAAGGGTTTTAGGATCTGTTACTTGTTTACTTAACGAACGATATTGTTCAAGTATACTATTGTATCTTTCATGCACTACTTTTGCCTCATCAAATTTGTTCGTGGCCTCTCCTAGAAATAATAAGCTATCTCCAACTTCCGTTAATGTTTTAGGCTTAGGAACGATAATATATGGAATATTTCGTTTTTTTAACTCTTCAATATTCCTTTCCATCCCTGGAACGGATAGAGACGCAATTACTAGATCCGGTTGCAACTCCTCTACTTTGTCCATATTAATGTTTAAATCAGGACCAAGCCTAGGAAGTTTATTAACTTCCTCTGGCCAATCAGAAAAGTCATCCACTCCTACTAATGAAGAAGTTAAACCTAAGTACGCTAATAATTCTGTGTTACTGGGACAAATAGATACTAGTTTCAACGATAGCACTTCCTATCCTTTTAGATTATCTTCTAAACTCTTTGTTACTATTTTAACTAATATTATAAAAGAATGTAATGAATAAGGAGATTTAACTTCAACTAAATCATATTAAGTGTTATTACAGAATAGGGAAAGAAAATAGGTACAAGATAAAGTAGAACTAAAAAAGCCTGTCCATATATAGTTTACTCTACTAAAACCCTTTGGACAGGCATGTCTTTTTCTTTTTCTAGTAGCATAGTGACGAACTTTTAATAACTACTCTCCCTCATTTTCATCTCCATCTGAATCATTTATCTCTATTTCGAGAACTGGGCTATCCTCTTCACTATTGCCTTGTTCTCCATCTCCTTCGCTTTGATCAAACAGTGGCAGGACATAAAAAGCGATAAAAAATAGAATACCAAGGGTAATGATCGCGATAAACAAATATTTGATAAAGGTAGCCCCTAATAAACTAGGATTTTCCTCTTTATGATGGTGAATTTTTTCCTCTTTCTTATATTGATCTGTCATGAAAATCAGCCTCCTGATAAGAAGATAGGCGCAAGTATCCTGGAGATAGACATCATTTAGCAAATCGATGCTTTCTGATCTCTAAATCAAAGGGGTCTTCGGCCTTGGATGACTCTGATTAATAACATGGCCACGGCAATGATCAACAGAATGTGTAAGTATCCTCCTAGGACTTGTCCTGATATTAACCCCAATAACCAGAGAATCAATAGGACAAAGAATATAAACCAAAGCAATATCCGACACTCCTTTATTCTTGTAAGCAGATAAGCCACTTTCCCCCTGTTTTCTGAGAAAAAATTTGTATTGCAACTCCAGTTTTGATGTAAGACTTGTCTTGATAAAGCAAGTACCCTTGTATAACCTACACCAAACATGGTGAATAAAATTAGTACTTTATGAGTATGAAATGGGTATTAGGCACTTTACACATGTTGGTAGTATTCAATAATCTGTAGGGTTCACTAACACGCAACCTATCAATTGGTTCTAACTATTAGTCTCTATTTAATAGCTACTGTTATTAGTATATACTTAGACAAATTATGCGCTATGAATAAACCTAACCTCCTCAAGATTTCCTTTTAAAATGTTATGATTGTAGAGAACGCTTCATTTTCACAGGAAGTGAACAGCAGTTTTATAAACACAAAGGGTTTGTACATCCAAGGTGATGTGAAAAGTGTCGAGATAAAAGGTATGGAGAAGACTTCTTAGGGTAGAATCTGGGAAGCAATTAAGAACATAAACATACTTATATTCGAGTTTAGGTAAGAAAGAGTACCTATCAGATATCTTATGGATCTGATTAGTTATAGTAGCAAAATACTAAAAATATTGGATTTAATCAAGGCTTTTCATTAGTAAAAAACTTATGAAAAGCCTGTTTAATTACTGTTGTCTATCTAGATATTTCTGCAGTTGGAAAGCAATCATCTTTCATTAGACACTTCTCCAATTGTTTTTCTATTATATGTGGATTTAAGTGGTCACCAATAAATAGAAACTCTGATAGAACTTTACTCGAAGGTTCATAGTAGCTTTGTTTCTCCGATAAAACTTCAATAGTGGGGCCAATTTGAGAAATATAATAAGTTTTATTTTCATAGGGTATATAACATAAAGCTTTTGTACGTAATAATCCCTCTGGAAGTTTTGTAAAAAAATGCTTAAGGTTTTTCATGGAGATGGGAAAAGGACTTCGATAAATATAGGTATCAATACCATATTCTCCAATAAGCATCAAAGGTTTTTTCTGCTCGAAATGTTGTAATTGATATGTGTATAGTTGTTGTGATGTATGATTCGTTCTATTATTAGTTTCTCTATAGAGGCTATCATTTGTCTTTAAATCATTCGTAGTCATTACTTTAGCTAGTGGATTAAGTTTATTTAAAAACCATTGTAGCTCAGACAAACGTTCTTTATTAATCTTATCAATGCCACCTAGGAGAATTGTGTCAGCCAATTCTAACGGGGTTATTAACAGTTCGCCTATGGAAGACTCATTTATTTCTTCTTCATTAGGATATTGATATATATATTCATTAGAGGAATACTGGAACCAAAAGTTAACCGCATCTACTACATGGATATGCTTTGAAATCAACCAATCGTCTTCCTCAACATTTGAAAATTGCGATAGTAAATGGACATTGGAAAGCTTATCAAGATTGATAATTATTTGATCAATCTGTTTAGTATTCCAAACCTTTATTGTAGAAAGTAGGTCCTTTATAGTGAATAGCTCTAGATCTTGGACTACTTCTGTGGGAATGTTTTCTTGAATAAAACATTCCTTTGAAATATCTCTATTTACTATCCTTGGATCCCGAAAAAGTATAACCTTTGATTTGATTTGTAATTTCATTTCCTTTATTAAAGTAGACTTGAGCCTGTCAGAGAAACCAGTAACTAAAGTGATGGGAATTTGTTTTTCTTTTGTCATTGCTATCTCTCCTCGATAACTGATTTACTGATAACATATGCAAAAGAGAAGCCCGAAGAATTGGGCTTCTATACCATAACGTTACCTGAGTTTTCTTACTTTACCAGCTTGATTTTTTTACCCCTGGAACTTGTCCTTTATGTGCTAATTCTCTAAATGCAATCCTAGAAAGTTTAAACTTGCGAAGAACTCCTCTTGGTCTTCCTGTCATTTCACATCTTCTTGTAAGTCGTGTAGGACTGGAGTCTCTAGGGAGTTTACGTAATGCTTCATAATCTCCTTTAGCCTTCAATTCTCTTCGTAGCTCAGCATATTGAGCTACTAATGCCTGTCGTTTTCTTTCCTTTGCTACCATTGATTTTTTTGCCATTTTTACATTTTCCTCCTTTTACGAATTAAATCGTAATGATTACGTTTTGACTTGTGGTATCATCATACCGAAAAATCTTTTGGAAGTAAAGGAAGGGTCATGATTTTTGACAAGGGAAGGATATGGGTTTAGTATAAGTTATAAAACGTAATGATTACGATTTATAAAGGTGAAATGAGGGGATATCAAATGAAGAAGAGAATTCCAGTTACTGTTTTAAGTGGATATTTAGGTGCAGGTAAAACAACAATATTGAACCATATATTAAAAAATCGGGATGGTCTTAAAGTTGCAGTTATTGTAAATGACATGAGTGAAATCAACATTGATGCTGAGTTAGTAAAACAAGGAGGGGAGCTTTCGAGAACCGAAGAAAAACTTGTGGAAATGTCTAATGGATGCATATGTTGCACTTTGAGAGAGGATTTATTAATTGAGGTAGAAAAGCTAGCAAAGGCTGGAAATATTGATTATATCGTCATTGAATCAACGGGTATAAGTGAACCAACTCCAGTGGCACAAACCTTTTCCTACATTGATGAAGAGCTAGGGATAGACTTAACGAAGTTTTGTCAGTTAGACACAATGGTAACAGTAGTGGATGCAAATCGTTTCTGGAAGGATTTTAGATCTGGAGAGAGCTTACTTGATCGAAAAGAAGCTCTTGGAGAAGAGGACACTAGGGAAATTGCAGATTTACTAATTGACCAAATAGAGTTTTGTGATGTTCTTTTATTAAATAAATGTGATTTAGTGTCAGAAAGTGAATTGGAGAATCTGGAAAAGGTACTCAGAACTCTTCAACCGAAAGCCAAAATTATTCGGATAGAAAAAGGAAAAGTTTCGACAAAAGAGATTTTGAATACGAGTCTATTTAATTTTGAGGAAGCGAGTTCCTCTGCAGGTTGGATTCGTGAGTTGGCCCAAGGACATGAGCAACATACTCCTGAAACAGAAGAGTATGGAATCTCCTCTTTCGTGTATCAACGGCGCCTTCCGTTTCATTCAGAGCGCTTTAATAATTGGATACATTCAATGCCAGAAGAAGTAGTGAGAGCAAAGGGGATTGTTTGGTGTGCCACTAGAAATAATGTTGCACTTTTGATGTCACAAGCTGGTCCATCTGTGGCTATTGAACCTATTACGTATTGGGTAGCCTCTCTACCAAAGCTTGAGCAAGAACAAATTATCAAACAAAACCCTCATTTATTAGATGAGTGGGATGTGGAATTTGGTGATAGACATACCAAGCTCGTTTTTATAGGTGTTGATTTAGATCAAGGTCTAATAACAAGAGAATTAGATAACTGTCTATTAACTCCATCAGAATTCGAAGCGGATTGGACAATGTTACCTGATCCGTTTAACTGGAATTTTCAAAGAGCCTAGGGAGAAGGTGAAAACAATTGATATTATCTGGAAGAAGCATACTATCTAACATTTACTCGGAAAAAATCAAGGTAAATCCCTTTTACGAGGAGCAAATCCAACCAGCATCTATCGATTTACGTTTAGGGAAAAGTCTTCCTATTGAATTGACTGTTGGAAGAAGAATATGTCAATTAGTATTTGCAGAAGTTAATGAAGAGGCTGACCCCTATACGGGAAAGTATCTATATCAGTCTGGTGCAACTAACAGCAGGATATTTCAGGACGTAGAAGTGAAATGATAGTTTGCCTATATCAGGAAAAAAGGATCCCCTAAAAAATATCGTTGTAAATAGTAATAATTACGATTTAAATAGATATATATATTGCAGTAACCTTAAGTAATATTTTTATGGGAGGGGAAAGGAATGGCAAAAATCCCGGTATTTGTTCTAAGTGGCTTTTTAGGGAGCGGTAAAACAACACTTCTAAAGCAATTACTCCAAACATGTGAAGGAAAGGAAGTTACTCCTGCTGTTTTAATGAATGAGATAGGCAAAACAGATATGGATGGAGAGATTATTCTTGAAAAGAATAAACAACAGATCATTGAAAAGTTATTGGATGGTTGTATTTGTTGTAGTAAAAAAAGTGAAGTTGCTGATTCAATCAAAAAACTCCTTCAACAAGAGCCAGATGTCATTTTTATTGAATTAACAGGGGTGGCTAATCCAGAAGAAGTGGTAGATTCTTTAACTGAACCTGAACTGATCGATTATCTTTATTTAGAAAAAGTAATAACGGTCCTTGATGGGGAGAATGTTCTAGAGTATAACAGTATTTTTGAATCTGTTCGAGAACTGGTTCAAACAACGAGGCGACAAATAGAAGTTGCTGATATTTTAATAGTAAATAAAGTAGATTTAATTTCAGAATCTCAAAAGGAAAAAGTAAGGAAAGTAATTAAAAAACAAAATGCAATATCACCAGTATATTTCACTTCTTATAGCGAAGTAGATTTGGATCTTTTGTTAGCAGATGTAAAGGTAATTACGAATAAATTATCATTGCAAAAAAATAGGCATACACACTCTCATGAGGAACATAAGCACCGTCACAATCATGACCATAAAAATAACCGTTCCTACTCTCGGATAAATACGATTACGTTGAATGTAAACCAACAAACGAAACCAGCTAAAATCGAAAAGTTTTTAAAGAAGTGGCGCCCCAATTTGTTAAGGGCAAAAGGGTACATCCCTTTAAAGGAAGGGTGCTACTTACTACAACATGTAATGAAAAGAACATATCTCGAACCATCGGAACATAAGGGTAGAAATTACTTAGTAATGATTGGGGTAGACTTAGATCGTGATGTAGTGGAAAGTGAATGGGCAAAGCTGAATTTTTAATGATGAGAAACAACAAAGGAATTTTTCTTTGTTGTTTTTTTAATGACATCAAATCGTAATTATTTCGATTTGATGTCATGATCCTTGCTTGTCCGCATATATTTTCAGTAAAAATTAAAAGTATGGAGGATCCAATGATACGGCGTATTGAACATAACTTAGCAGAAATTACTGGTTTCATTGTTTTAGCATCTGTAATTTATCTTGTGGTTGTCAATGAGAGATGGACTTTGAAAATAATAGTATTACCCGATTCTCTTTTAGCCATTAACACGATTTTTCTTAGTATATTAATTGAGGCACTTCCCTTTGTTTTAATTGGAGTCTTTATAGCGGGCCTTATACAAGTTTTTGTTACAGAAGAACATATAAAAAAACTAATTCCAAAGAATAAATTGATGGCTGTAGGGATGAGTTGTATGCTGGGAGCATTATTTCCAGCGTGTGAATGTGGGATCGTTCCAATAGTGAGGAAATTAGTGTACAAGGGGGTTCCCATATTTGCAGGGGTGGGTTTTCTCCTAACGGGCCCTCTTATTAATCCAATTGTTATTGCTTCCACTTATATGGCTTTTGGCCAAGATGTACGGATAGCATTATGGAGAATGGGATTGGGTTTGCTTATTGCAATTGTTATTGCTATGATCATTAGCTTTCTATTTAAAGGAAATCAATTAAAAAAAACAACTAATCTACCTGAATTGGATCAGTCAACCTACCGTTTTCCTCTCTTATTGCGAATAAAAGCTATGTTAATCCATTCCGTGGATGAGTTTTTTGATGTTGCTAAGTATTTAATAATTGGGGCCATGTTGGCGGCATTTGTTCAAACCTATGTATCTACCAATACCTTAATTGGAATGGGGCAAGGGGTGGTCTATTCTACAGCAATGATGATGGGGTTAGCTTATCTCTTATCTCTTTGTTCGGAAGCAGATGCTTTTATTGGGGCCTCCTTTCGTCATGTGTTTCCTGAAACTTCTTTATTAGGTTTTCTAATTTATGGACCGATGCTCGATTTAAAAAATACGATTATGATGATGGCAGTGTTTAAGCTTCGTTTTGTAGTCATTTTAATGGTGATTATTACATTGAGTGTATTTGGTATTCTAATGTTTGTTCATCCATGGGTATAGGAGGTTTTTTCTTTGTATTATCAAAGTCAGCAAGCTATAAAAGCAATCATTTTACTAATGTTTTCAGGATTTATTTTTAGGCTACACCATACAGGAGAGATTATTATGTTTATTAATCCTCAGTATACAGCGTTTAGTCAGATAGCTTCCATTCTCTTTCTCTTTCTATTTTTTATTCAAGTACCTAGAATATTTATTTCGAAAGAGCAAGCGGAAGATCATGACTACTGCACCATTTTAGGGTGTAATCATGAGATGATTGGTGTAAGAACGATTCCTTTAAAAAATGTTGTTATTTACTTCATAATAATACTTCCAATAGTAACAGGATTTCTCCTTCCATATAAAGATCTTGGTGCTGCAGAGGCTGTGAAAAGAGGAATCTGTTATACTACTAATTCAACACATACTGATCATTCAGGTAAGGTGGGTACGTCAAACAACGTTTTTCACGAAATGATCGGAAGTCCTGTCCTCATGTTAAATAATGATAATTTCTCTGTATTTGTGAACAATATTCTTACTTATCCAGAGGTGTTTGAAGGGAAACCTATTGAGTTAGAAGGATTTATTTATATGGATGAGACATACTCTCATGAATATCCGCTTTTGGCTAGGTTTTTAGTTACACACTGTGTTGCTGACGCTCATGTTACAGGTTTGCTGTTATCAACTGATGATAAAAATAGGAGAAATGTAGATGAGTGGGTAAGAGTGAACGGAGAAATTAAGTTAATGGAAAATGCTGAAAATACAATACCAATTGTTCTTGTGAAACAATGGAAAAAAATAGAGCGACCGAAAGCGACGTATATTTATCCATAAATGTCCTTAGTTCATAATTTTACTTTCATTGAGGATAACATAAATAATAGCAATTACTATTTATTTAAGATGTAAATAATGAGTATAATTATATTATAAACCGCTTTTAGAACGTTGAAAAATTAAGTGAGGGATTATATGGAAGTAGAAGTAGCTATGCAAAAGTTAAAAGATCATGGATTTAAATACACGCAGAAAAGAGAAAAGATGTTAGAGATATTTTCTAATATAAACGGCTATCTCTCCGTGAAAGAGGTTTATCAAAAAATCAAACAAGAGTATCCTACTATTAGTTTAAATACAGTCTATCTTAACATCTCTTTTTTTGAAGAGGCAGAGGTTCTAGAAACGACGGACCTAAATGGCGAAAAAGTATATAGGTTTTCCTGTGCAGACCATCACCATCATCATATTATTTGTACAGAATGCGGGAAAGTACAAGTTATTAACATTTGTCCAATGGATTCTATCTTTGGTAATCCTCCTGGGTTCACAATAACAGGCCATAAATTTGAAATATATGGGTATTGTGATGATTGCAAGAAATGAAAAATTATCAAGAAGGCCCCACTGCTATGAAAGAAAAGTGACGTTTTTCCTATTGGTATATGATTCAGCTTGAAAAGATGGAACTCTATAGTAATTTCTAGGTTCCATCTTCTTGTTAATATTGTAGAGATTGATTAAGTGACAACTTTATAACTTTGTTTGCACCTCTGTTATCGTTGTAATCATATGTTCATAATCAAGATTTTCACCTATGACAACTAATAGTGTCGGGTAATCTAAATTCTTTCTACAATATTCTAACATGATAGAACCATAAGAATAGTTTAAAAGATATGTGCCTGGACTTTCATCTATTTCAACAAAGCCTTTTGCTCTATATAATTGACCAGGCAATTTAGTTAACCAATTTTCCAATCGAATACGGTTGATTGGATGCTCAAAACGAAAGGTAAATGTATTTAGATGGAGATGAGCATGCTCTTCTTTCGTATCGTCATATGTTTGTGATTTAATAGGACAGTTGTTTGAAAAAAATATAGCCGGATTGATATTTGCGTGTACTGCAGGAAAAATAGCTCCTTCACCATTTATTTCCTTAATGCTTGCAACTAATGAGTCCAACATGTTTGCCTCGACTGTATCCATTTTGTTTATAACTATAACATCTGCAAATTTTACCTGTTCTTTCATAAGCTTTTTTAGCTTAATACTCATTTTACCGTGAAGCCACTGTTTAGCGTTCACTACCGTAATAATCCCTTTCATTGTTATGTAGTTTGCTAACGTAGGATGAGTACAAGCATCAACTGTTTCTATTAAGTGAGCTGCACCTGTTGACTCAATGTATATTACATCTAGTTCGTGGATGTTTAATAGCTCTTTTATCTGTAAGCTTAATTCTCCTCGTAAATTGCAACATACACAACCATTCAGTAATTCTCTTAGGGGAGTATCTGACGGAATGAGTTCCCTATCAATATTAACTTCTCCCATCTCGTTCATGATAACTCCAATCTTTCTTCCTTGCTTTTGCTCGTATTTGATTAAATTAGCTAGTAATGTACTTTTCCCACTCCCTAAAAAACCACTAAGAATAACAATATCAACTTTTTTACACATGTCCATATCTCCTTTAATCCTTTTGTTACTAGTCATGCGAAAGTATTGGTAAGACCTCTATTTTGAATTTCATCATATCAGTTTTATGCTTACTCCTTTGTATAAGATAATTTTGCAATTGCGTCATGTATATGAATTGATTCCTCATTCCTGCATTCCACCGTAAATGATTTTATGTATTCATTTTCATATAATTCTGCGCTCACTAAACGAACCATGTCTTCTACAAATCGTGGGTTCTCATATGCGCGTTCTGTTACAGACTTTTCATCCGGTCTCTTCAATACTGGATATAAGTTGGAACTTGCATTTGATTCTGCTGCTTCAAGTAATTCTACTTTCCAATCATTATTTACCTCAAAGGGATTTAGGTATTCTGCTTTGATAGTTACATAACCTCTTTGATTGTGGGCACTGTATTCGCTTATTTCTTTTGAACAGGGACATAGGGTTGTAACAGCAGTTTTTAGTTCCACTTCATGGGAAAAACCATTCTCTTGATGATAGGTGACGTTCATGCATGCTTCAGCATGTGCTAATCCAGCTTTATTTAAAACAGGACTAGCCCTATTAAAAAACCAAGGAAAACGTACACTCATTTGTGCACTCCTTTGTTCCATTCTTTGAACTAATTCTTTGGTAAAAGAATATAGACTTTCCCAATCTAGAACAAATTCCTTCAGATGATAGTCTTGTAGCAGTTCTGTAAGTCGGCTCATATTAATGCCTTTACTAAACTGGTGTAAGTCTGTTGTTAATGAGAATGTTCCAACTGTGGTTTGTTCATTAGGGTCATAACTTGAATGGATAATTACCGGGTGCTTTACATTACATATTCCTACAAAGTCAAGCGGGAATAAAAAATCACTAGGTGTGTTTTGGAGGTCCATCATGTCTTCTTTATTTATTGGCTTATTTCCTGGTGATGGCTGTACGGAGCCGAACCTTTTGTGGCG
The DNA here is from genome assembly GCF_041820985.1 of Evansella sp. AB-rgal1. NCBI lineage: Bacteria > Bacillati > Bacillota > Bacilli > Caryophanales > Bacillaceae > Evansella > Evansella sp. AB-rgal1. Next base: position 90,554 of record NZ_JBGUAU010000015.1, on the reverse strand, counting down.
CTCTTCTTTATTGGGTAGTTTCTTCTTATTCATAGCATACTCCTTATAGGTTTAAATAGTAATCGTTACAATATGAGTATAACAGCTATTAACATAAAAATCTTTACATACGTATTTCGTAATTATAAAAATTACATTTAAGTACTGTTTTTTCAATAATTAAAAGGTGGGTTGAAACATATATAAATCTTATTTATCATTTGACGAGGAGAATAAAAACATTTAAAATTACATATAAATAGTAATGATTACTATTTGTTTTGTAGCGTGCCTGGTAACATAAAGATTACTATATTCGATTTGAGGAGAGGGAAGGGATATGCTTGATGGCTTATACAAAAGTATAGTAATAGAACATGCGAAATATAGACGTAATCATAAGCGATTAGAAGGAGAGAACGTACGGAAAATTCATTATAAAAACCCTACATGTGGGGATGTAATAACCTTATACCTTCAATTGCAGGGGGAGAAAATCAAAGAAGTTACCTTTGAAGGGGTGGGGTGCAGTATTAGTATGGCTTCCTCATCTATGATGACAGAGTTAATAAAAAATAAAGATTTACGTGATGTAACCAAATTAAGGGGAGAGTTTGAAAGATTAATACGCAATGGTAGTCAAACAAACGAGGAGATTGATCTAGGGGATGCAATATCGTTACAAGGGGTAAACAGATTTCGGGCACGTCATAACTGTGCATTAATGGCATGGCAAGCATTGGATAAACTATTAGCCGATGTAAGGGGATATAAGGGGTGTTGAAACATAGCTAGATTTTTTATGGCTAGACTCCAAAGGAAAACAAAATAGTATTTTTTTATATTGTTAATCGTAATAATTTCGATTTGGACGATTATAAATTGGAGGAAATGAAAAATGAATAAAAGTAATAAGGTTCCTGTTACAGTTTTAACTGGATTTTTAGGGGCTGGAAAAACCACGTTATTAAACTATATCTTAAGTGAAGATCATGGGGAAAAGATTGCTGTTATTGTGAATGAGTTTGGGGAAGTGGGCATTGATAACCAATTAGTAGTTGGTGCAGATGAAGAAATATTTGAGATGAATAATGGTTGTATATGTTGCAATGTCCGAGGAGATTTGATACGGGTTCTCTATGATTTAAGAGAAAAAAGAAGCGCTAGAAATGAAGAGGAGAAATTAGAATTTGACCGGATCGTTATCGAAACAACAGGCCTTGCAAATCCAGGTCCTGTTGCTCAAACATTTTTTGTAGATCTCTCAATAGCTGAATACTATCAATTGGATTCTATAGTGACAGTTGTTGATTCCTATCATGCTCATAGTCAGTTAGACAGATCGCATGAAGCACAGGAACAAATTGCTTTTGCTGATGTACTGCTCCTTAACAAGATTGATTTAGTAAATGAAGACGAACTAACTATTTTAGAAAATAGGCTAAGGAAGATGAATCCAGCTGCTAGGATTCAATATGGAGAGCATAGTCAAGTCGAATTAACTAAAATTCTTGATATATTCTCCTTTGATTTAGAAAGGAAGCTCGAGATAGCGCCTAATTTTCTAAGTGAACATCACCATCATCATCACGATGATCATGTAAAAGCAATTGTTTTAAGGACGGATAAGCCATTAAACCTTAGAAAAGTAGAAATGTGGATGGATATAGTGATTAAAATGCTTGGACCAAATATGTACCGTTACAAAGGTATATTAAACATTGAGAATCTAGAGAAAAGATTTGTGTTTCAAGGAGTTCATATGCTATTTGCAGGTTACGCAGATAGACCTTGGGAACAACATGAAAGACGGAAAAGTGAAATGGTTGTCATTGGTGAAGATTTAGATGAAAGGTGGTTCCAAGAGCAATTTGAAAAGTGTACATCAACTTAATAGGGGGGAATTATTTTGGCGACTTGGGATTTAAGGGAAACAAGAAATCATTTATTTATTTGTAATGGTGGTAGTTGTACGAAGGCAGGAGCGGAACAACTAGTTCAAGCAGTTAGGAAGAAAATTGGAGAAAGAGGATTAGATAGTAGGATACATACGTCTAGAACACTCTGTAATGGACGATGTCAAGATAAGTGTGTTTTAATATCATACCCAGATGGTTATTGGTATAAGGAGATGACAACTGATGATGTACCTAAATTTGTTGAATCGATACTAACAGGAGATTTAATGGAAGAGAAATTGAGTCTTTCATATAATGGTGATGGATTTCAGCCTACATTAGGATCTTTTGTAGGTATAGAGAAACAAAGAGGGACGGTCGAGAAAGTTTCGAAGAAGTTATAGAAATCGTATTTTAAAAAGGCTACCCCTCCATAAGTCATCTCTTAGCTTAGAGATCATTTTTGGGGATAGCCTTGATATAGATTAGTACTTGAATTTTTCTACTAATATTTGAAGTTCTTCGGCCATTTTAGATAAGTTTGTTGCTGTGGCTGTTATTTCTTGCATTGTGGCAGATTGTTGTTCAGATGATGCAGCCACAGTTTGGGTATAGCCAGAAGCTTCTTTTGCAACATGATTTGTTTCATTAATATCTGAAAGCATAGTTTCTGATTTATCTGTAATTTTTTTAACTAACTTTGATATTTCTTCTATTTGTAAAGAAACTCCGTCGACTGAAGTAACAATTTGTTTGAAAGATTGGCCTGCTTCTTTGACAAGTCCAATTCCATCATTCACTGATGATTGTACTCCATTGATGGAAATCACAGATTTATCAATGCCAGCTTGGATTTCATCAATTAAATGACGAATATCGGATGAAGAAGAAGTTGTTTGCTCGGCAAGCTTTCTTACTTCATCAGCTACAACAGCAAACCCTCTTCCGTGTTCTCCTGCTCTGGCAGCTTCTATCGCAGCATTTAGGGCCAAGAGATTTGTTTGTTCTGCAACACCAGTGATTAAAGAAATGATACTTCCAATTTCTTTTGATTTATCCCCCAAGTTATTAATTAGATGAGAGGAGTCATGGGTATTTTTGTTTATTTCTTCCATTTGGTGAATAGCTTGTTCAATTACCTCTTGTCCACTGTTTGCTGAGTTACTAGTATCTAAGGAAGATCTACTCACATTTAAGGTTCTAGTAGAGATTTGTTCGATTCCCTCCACTATTTCTTTACCTGATTTTGTTGCTTTATTAGAACTCTCTACTTGAAGTTCTGATCCATTAGCAATTTCTTGAACAGAGCTACTAATTTCTTCAGTTGCTTTACTTGTTTCTTCCGAACTTGCACTTAACTCCTCCGATGTAGACGCAACTTGCTGAGCGGAGGAAGAAATGTTAGTTATAATCATCCGTAAGCTACTTTTCATTTCATTAATGGCTCTGCTCAAATCTCCTAATTCATCATGGGAGTCATTTTTAATGTCATTTACTTGTAAGTCTCCACTACTAATTGCTTTGGCTGTATCAGTTACTGATTTTAGTTTTGTAATTATAGATCGGCTAAATAAAATAACTGTTATCAGACCAATTAGTAGAATTAATCCTACAATAACAATGGATCCCTTCAGAGAATTTGAAATGATAGTATTCGTTGATTCTTGAACAGCATTGGCTTCATCCCTCATCAAATCAACTAATTCCATAATAATTTCATTGTTATTTCTACGAACATCAATTAGTTGGGGTAATAAGTGTTCATTGTTGTTACTTACAATCTTATATACCAATTCATTAAAAACATCATTGTTTTCCAGTATCTGTTGATGCATAGTGCGCATTTCTTCAGTATGTAGGTTACTTTCAACCTGATGTATATACGCTACTAACTGTTGATCCCTTTCTTGATAAAAATCCTCTCGGTACGTTCCATTAATGATATAGTCAGAAACCTGAATATATTTGGACCTGAATTCCGAACCTATTTGAGATACAATAATTGCACTCTCACTTGTATCGTTTAAGGTGGTTACATTCTTATCGATCGATAGAAACTGCATAAAAACAAAAATAAATCCTGCTAAAAAAAATAAAAATATAGAGCCAAAAACAAATGATAATTTCCATTTAATACTAAGATCTCTGTAAAACTTCTTCATGCTGTTCATCTCCTTAGTGTATTTACTTTTCTATAAATATATCGACAAAAAGATACATATATTTATATATTCCGACATTTTATTTGGTCGGTTATAGTTGTTAAGATACATACCTTACGTTATTACGTTTATGTAACAAGTGGATTGCCACTGCTCAGCATAAATGACTTGGATGTGTACACTAGCAAGAAAGTACATTATATATTGAGTTAGGACATAGACGACGTACAATAAAAAAAGGGTGCCTAAATGGGGGAAACAACCTCAGGCACCCTCTTTATTTTTTTATTACATTAGTAGCTTACTACTGCAGCACCGATTATAACTAGCAATACGAAAATCACCAATACAAACGCAAAGCTTCCTGCCCAGCCTGTAGAGTGAGTCATGAGAACATTCCTCCTTTCCGTTATAGTACATATGTATGTCAGTAAAAGAGTAGTTGTGTAGGGAGGAAACTACTGCTTGGAAAATTAATTACATCATTGATAGACCAACATCTAATGAAGCTTCCGATATAGTAATATAATTTCAAATACATTAAAAGGCTGTTACATACAACATAACATCTTGGCTATTGAATATAATTGTGTTATGAATTTTTTAAGGGGGAATCCCTTATTTTTTATGTTAAAATGCATCCTTATTAAAAAAAGAACGACAAATTATATACAGAAGTGGTGTGTGAAATGGTATTGTAATTATTTATAAAATTGGAAATAAAAACTTATATTTCAAAAAAAATACGGTCTAAATATCACGTAAATTTTGTATGTTCATGATATGATAGATAAAAGTCAGTCTATTCAGTCCCATAACATAGTTCCTATAAAAGGTGTTCAAAAGGGTGGGTGAAAGCATAAACTGGTTACTTCATTCAATCTCCTAATTATTTCAGTATTTGTTTCTGCTTTTTTCTCTCTATTTTGAATTCTTTTTTTTATAGGTTCTACTAGGAATGTATCTTTTGAAATTCATAAAGAATTGCGAGCACCTGTAGCTAAAAACAGGTAGAGTGTTACTTTTTTTTAGGCGTAAAGAGCCTTGATTTAACAAAGTGAATAAAGTTTTTTCTTAAAAACTTTCATATATTACTAGGAGGATGATGCTATTTTGGGTAAAAATCATGAGACTAATGTGGTACAGCCACTTGTTAATAAAATGATTGAAAACGTGGAGAATGTGGTTGTTGGAAAAAGAAACGAAATTGAATTAAGCTTTATCGCATTGCTTAGTGGTGGCCATGTGTTGTTAGACGACGTTCCTGGTGTGGGAAAAACAATGATGGTTCGTGCGATTGCCAAAACATTAGGAGCAGACTTTAAGCGAATTCAGTTTACACCAGATTTGTTACCTTCTGATGTAACAGGAGTTTCGGTTTTCAACCAAAAAACGATGGAGTTTCAGTTCCGTCCAGGACCGATTATGGCGAATGTTGTTTTAGCAGATGAAATAAATCGTACGTCACCAAAAACGCAAGCAGCACTATTAGAAGCATTAGAGGAAGGCAGTGTAACCACAGACGGAGAAACACGGGAATTACAAGATCCTTTTTTTGTAATGGCTACACAAAATCCAATTGAATATGGTGGAACGTACCCTCTTCCAGAAGCGCAGCTTGATAGATTTCTGTTTAAATTTAAAATTGGATATCCGTCGAGACATGAAGAGTTAGAGGTTTTGAATAGAGTAGAAAAGCGTCATCCAATTGAAGACTTACAATCTGTTATTTCATTAGAAGATTTATTAAATATCCAGCATAGTGTGACGCAAGTGTATGTAGATCAAACGGTAAAGCAATATATTATTAATCTTGTAAATGCAACAAGGGAGCACTATTCCGTTTACCTAGGAGCAAGCCCGCGTGCTTCCATTGCTCTAATGAAAGCTGGTCAGGCGTATGCATTTATGCAGGATCGCGATTTTGTTTTACCAGACGATATTAAGGCACTAGCGCCGTATACATTGCAGCATAGAATTCTATTGAATTCTGATGCAAAGCTATCAAATATCACGAACGAGCGAATCATTAAGGAAATAATTGAGCATGTTCCTATTCCAGTAGGAAAAGAGTCAGCAAGATGAAAAGGCCAAGTAATGTAAGTAGTTGGATCAAGTTAATCCTAAGAGTACTAGTTGTGGCAGCTGTATTTATAGGGATGTACAGCTATGCCATGTTTCAAGGTGGTTTTGTAAGCTGGTTTTTATTTTATTCTATTACGGTACTGGTCGTTCTCATGCTACTCTATGCTGCCATTCCGTTAGGCTCCTTTCATGTAAAAAGAGAGTTAGGGGATGGAGCAGTAATAGCTGGAGCGGACTATAAGGTAACGGTCACTATACGCAGAAGGTGGCCATTTCCTTTCTTATATTTATCTGTAACAGATCATATTGAAGATAATCTGAAAAGACAATTGAAGTATAACCATTCGAAAATGATATTTTATCCTACGTTAAAAAGAGAACTAACATACACATATACTATTCCTAACGCCAAGCGCGGGGAATATGTGTTATATGGAGTGGAATTAAGTACGAGTGATATGTTTGGTTTTTTCTATAAAAAGACATTGGTTGAGTTAGAAGATACCATTTTAGTTTATCCAAATTATCATGAGATTGAACGTTGGTCTGCTCTTGAAAATAGAGAGACAGAAACTACATTATCTTCTTTAGATTTTATTGAGGACGTTACTTCTGTGGCAGGAGCAAGAGAATATGTTCCAGGAGATAAACTCACAAGTATTGACTGGAAAGTAACAGCAAGATCAAGTAAATTAATGACAAAGGAATTTGAAGAATATACTGGTCAACGTTTTTTAATTGTATTAAATAATCACCTTCCTAATATGGAATATGAAACGTTAGAAGCTTATGAAAAATCAGTGGAGCTGGCAACTTCTCTCGTTATGCATAGTAGTAGAAACCAAATACAAGTAGGATTATGGACGGTGGGGAAAGAAAGTGCGGCTTACCCTATCGATTCTGGTCCTGAGCAACAAAAACGGTTAATCTATCACCTTGCGAAAATTCGAGGGGATAGTAATGGAGATTTTGCTAAAGGAATAAAGGAATATGATGATAAAATTCCACTAGGTACGACGCTTTTAATAGCTTCAACAGAACTAACAGATGGAATGTTAGAGAGAATCCGTATTTATCTATCAAGACGAACGCGTGTATATTTCTGTTTATTAGATCGGGAAATCGACTCTCAATCTACAGAGATGAAGCGCTTTGAACAATTGAAACGATACGGAGCAGAGGCTTACTTACTATCAGGAGGGAACATTGACCATGCTATCCCATCCTATGCAGGTGATTAATGATGAAACAAATGATGGATAAAAATTCAATAACACATCTATTTATTTATGCATTAGCCTTTCTCATCTTATGGGAATGGTTACGTCCAATCCCAATTGTTACAAATACCGGTAATATTCAAGTTTTTGTATGGTTTGCTTTCTTTAGTTCCGTTCTCATTTTTATAAGGATGAGAGTAATGTACATGATTCCCTTGCTTTTTGTGGGGAGTATTTTCGGATTGAACTATATCTTTACGAAAGAGTTTTTCTTTAGTAGAGAAGGTGGTTGGGAGACATTTGCATCTTTCGTGTCGGACCTTATTTATAATATGGGGCTTGTTTTTACATGGGAGCTGGGTTCTTTAACGAATACGTTCCGAACATTTTTACTATTTTTACTCCTAGCGTTAATCTGTTATCTACTATATTTTTGGATTTTTCATTCAAAAAGAATCTTTTTCTTTCTTTTAGCGACAGTAATTTATATTACAGTTCTTGATACTTTTACTGTTGTCGACGCTTCTATGGCAATTATTAGAATTGTAGTCATTGGATTTTTTATGATGTCATTATTACATGTGTTAAAAATTCAAGAGGAAGAAAAGGTAATCGGGAGGAAAGGCGCTGCTTTTATATCCCCTGCTTGGATGTACACACTTATTTTTATGATTTTGATTGCAACATCAGTAGGTTATGCTGCACCGAAGCATGATCCACAGTGGGGAGATCCAGTACCAGCCTTTCGGGAATATGTATTAGGACAAACAGGAGCGGGGACAGGAACTGGTAATCGACGTGTAGGTTATGGAGAAAATGATGAGATACTTGGCGGAGGGTTTCAACAAGATCACTCTACTGTTTTTTTCGCTCAAACAGAAGAAGCTTTCTATTGGCGAGGAGAATCGAAACATGAATATACAGGTGCTGGTTGGACAAATGATCCAGTTCTGAGGGAGTCTACATCCATCTTTGAAGAAGTGGTGGATTATTATATGTATCGAAATCGAGTAGAGGTAGAAAACAGACATGTTACGATTTCTATGGACGAAGGTGTAGGATTCCGAAACATATTTTATCCTGGTCAGTTATCCTCTTTGAATACAGACTCTTTAGTGTATGAAGTAAACGGACAAAGTGAAACAGATTCCTCCCTTTTAACTTTTTTCACTGATATTGTTGGGGGAAGAATAAGTGCTACCACGAATGATGGGAACGAGGATGTTTTGTTAAGAAACTATGACCTTGCATTCGATCACCCGAGATTTAATTTAAATGATTTAATGGCAGATTCAGAAGATGATCCAGAAAGTATACTAGATATTTATTTGCAACTACCGGACGATTTACCAGACCGAGTTGTTGAGTTGGCGGAAGAAATTGTTGCTGGATTAGATAACCGTTATGATCGAGTTGTTGCAGTAGAAAAATATTTTTCACAAAACGATTTTGAATACCGTACATCTAATGTTCCGATTCCAGAAGATGGTCAGGATTACGTAGATCAGTTCTTATTCGAAACACAATATGGCTATTGTGATAATTATTCCACAGCAATGGCTGTATTATTGAGAGCTGTTGATATCCCGACGCGGTGGGTGAAAGGCTTTACTTCTGGTGAGGAAGTAGAGGAGTTAGCTGATGGGGTCAAGGTATTCGAAATAAAAAATAGTAACGCCCATTCATGGGTAGAAGTGTATTTCCCTGAAGTAGGGTGGGTTCCTTTTGAACCTACTCAAGGTTTTAGTAATAACATCGATTTTTATGAAGAAGAAGGGGAACTTTCTGAATCTGATTCAGAAGATCCGTACTATAGTGAAGACGAGGAAGATAGTCAAAGTGATGTGGACTACTTGATGCCTCCTTTTGAGGAAGACTTTGATGATTCAGGTGTTGGTGCAGGTGGAACTACTGGTGGTGATTCAGAAAGTCGAATTGCGACAATGTTCACGTTTAAGTATATTTTGATTTCCATAACTGTTCTTTTACTAGTTGTTATAGTTTATAGTAGACAAAATCGACTGCAGAATAGTTATTTTTTACTCAAGTACAGAATACTTGGAAAAGATGAGTACTTTACTTCAGCTTATGAACGCCTTCTTTGGATTTTAAGAAATGAAGGTATGCCAAGGGCAGAAGGAGAAACTTTACGTGAGTATGCCTTGAGGGTAGACAGAATGTTTAATTCCTTGTCTATGTCTCAATTAACGAAAACGTATGAATCGTTATATTATGGAGGAAGAGTTGCAAATGGAGAGTGGGAGCAACAGCGTAAAGATTGGGAAGAGTTAGTAAAAACAATAAACTCTTGACCACTTGTATACGTATTGATAAAATGAATCCGTTGTTTAGAATTACTGTACGAACAAAACTCTTCTAAAAAAATATAATGACCTCATATATATTTAGGAATATGGCCTAAGAGTCTCTACCAAGCTGCCGTAAATTGCTTGACTATGAAGGTAGTTGTTTCTTATTAAAACTAACTAGAAATTCTGCCTTCGTGTATACACGAAGGAGATTTTCTAGTTTTTTTATTGCCAAATTGAAAATAACTGGACATCATATCTCTGAAATAGGCTGATTGTTAGTAGCTTAGAGTATGTAATTAGAGGAGGTCCACGAACTCCAGTGGGAAGCAGAGTAGGGGCGAGACACCGTAGCGACGAAGTCGCGGAGGAGGCTCGGTAACTCCCCACAGGAAAGGTGCAGACTGAAGTGAATGGAATAACTACCAACAAAATTAGTATCACTCGATAGTCAGATACACGTATTTTCAGGGTAGACCATTTATATTTTTTTTAGAATGATGATATGATTAGATGCAAAGATTAAGTGTAAGATAAAAGACGAATGTAAAGGTGGATGAACATGCAAGAAATTAAGGAAAAGATTATCGTCTTAGATTTTGGTGGACAATACAATCAACTGATTGCAAGAAGAATTCGTGATCTTGGAGTATACAGTGAACTTCATTCCCATAAGATTACGATCGAAGAATTAAAAGAAATGAACCCTAGTGGAATCATTTTCTCTGGTGGACCAAATAGTGTTTATGCGGACAATGCACCACGTTGTGATGAAGGGATCTTTGATTTAGGAATTCCTGTACTTGGTATTTGCTATGGTATGCAGCTTATGACACACCATTTTAAAGGGAAAGTAGAGGCGGCAAACCATCGCGAATATGGAAAAGCAATCATTTCCGTAGAAAATAAATCAAAGTTATATGATGGATTAGAGGACAAACAGTCAGTATGGATGAGCCATGGTGATTTAGTAGTAGCTCCTCCAGCTGGATTTACAGTAGATGCAACGAATGTATCATGTCCTGTAGCGGCAATGAGTGATGAAAGCCGTAAGTTATACGGAGTTCAATTCCATCCAGAAGTACGACACTCTGAATTTGGAAATGAAATGCTAAAGAATTTTGTTTTTAACATCTGCGAATGTCATGGGAATTGGTCCATGGAAAACTTCATTGATATGGAGATAGACAAAGTACGTGAATTAGTTGGAGATAAGAAAGTACTTTGTGCATTAAGTGGTGGAGTGGATTCTTCCGTAGTAGCAGCCCTAATTCATAAGGCGATTGGTGATCAGTTAATTTGTATGTTTATTGACCACGGACTTCTTCGTAAAAATGAAGCGGAAAGTGTTATGAAAACTTTCTCTGAAGGTTTTGATATGAATGTTATTAAAATTGATGCTCAAGAGCGTTTTCTCTCAAAACTTGAGGGAGTAAAAGATCCAGAGCAAAAACGTAAAATTATTGGAAATGAGTTTATCTATGTTTTTGAAGAAGAAGCAGGGAAATTAAAGGATGTTGATTTCTTAGCTCAAGGTACTTTGTACACCGATATTATTGAGAGTGGTACAGATACAGCTCAAACAATTAAATCTCACCACAATGTTGGTGGACTACCAGAAGATATGAATTTTACATTGATTGAACCATTAAATACGTTGTTTAAGGATGAAGTCCGTGAAGTTGGAACAGAACTAGGTTTACCTGATGAAATCGTTTGGAGACAACCGTTTCCAGGTCCTGGACTTGGAATTCGTGTTCTTGGAGCAATCACGGAAGAAAAGTTGGAAATCGTTCGTGAATCGGATGCTATCCTTCGTGATGAAATCAAAAAAGCAGGACTAGAACGAGAAATTTGGCAATACTTCACAGCGCTACCTGATATGAGAAGTGTAGGAGTAATGGGGGATGCAAGAACGTATGATTATACAGTTGGTATTAGAGCTGTAACTTCTATCGATGGAATGACATCTGACTGGGCTAGAATCCCGTATGAAGTATTAGAAATTATCTCAACAAGAATTGTAAATGAAGTGAAACACGTAAATCGCGTAGTGTATGATATTACGTCTAAGCCACCTTCCACAATCGAGTGGGAATAGTAAAGAATTGTAAAATACGAATATTATTCTTCTTTTTGAAGATAATATTCGTATTTTTTATTGACAGCTTATCATTTGGTTGATAAACTGAACGTAGTAATAAAGTATTAGTGCTGAATGTTCGTATAATTTCGGGAATAAGGCCCGTAAGTTTCTACCGAGCTACCGTAAAATGGCTTGACTACGAATGATGAATACCAAAAAGTGGAGAATGTTTCTTGAATTTATTTATTTTTCTTCCTCTTTTCTTTTGGTAAAAATCGTTTTAGTTAAACATTTACTCTTTAAGCTCTGGTCCAGAAGTGACTTAGAGCTTTATTTTTGGCAAAAATACTAAAAAAAGAGGAGTGTTTGTACATGCAAAAGTATTTCCAATTTAATGAATTAGGTACGAATTACAAACGTGAAGCTATGGGTGGTTTAACAACATTTTTAGCTATGGCTTACATTTTGTTCGTTAACCCATATTATTTAGGACAATCAGGTATGGACCCAGATGCGGTATTCGTAGCGACTGCTTTAGCAGCTGCGATCGGTACAATCATCATGGGTGTTTATGCGAAATATCCAATTGCACTTGCGCCTGGAATGGGATTAAATGCGTTTTTTACATTCTCTGTCGTACTAGGATTAGGTATCCCTTGGCAAACAGCACTACTAGGTGTTTTCATTTCTGGGGTAATCTTTATCATTATTACGGTTGTAGGTATTCGAGAAATCATTATTAATGCGATTCCGGCAGAGTTAAAATATGCAGCTGCAGCTGGTATCGGATTATTTATTGCTTTTATCGGTCTTCAAGGGGCGGGAATAGTAGAAGCGACACCGGCAACGGCAGTAACGTTAGGTGACTTCACTCAAGGAACGACACTTTTAGCAATTTTCGGTGTATTTGTAACTGTAATTTTAATGGCGAAAGGTCTTCGCGGTGGTATTTTCTACGGAATGATTATCACAGCAATCGCAGGTATTGTTGTTGGGCTAATTGAGCTACCTGGAAGCCCAATTGGTGCTATTCCAAGTTTAGAACCGACTTTCGGTAAATTTTTACTACCATTTTTCGAACAATCTCTTAGTGAAATTTTTACATTAAACTTAATCATTGTTATTCTGACGTTCTTATTCGTAGACTTCTTTGATACAGCAGGAACACTTTATGCAGTAGCAAACCAAGCTGGTTTTGTTAAGGATAACAAGCTTCCAAGAGCACAAAAAGCATTAATCTCAGACTCTTCTGCGACAGTAATTGGTGCTGTTTTAGGTACATCAACAACAACTGCTTATATTGAATCTTCATCTGGTATCGCAGCAGGAGCAAGATCTGGTTTTGCATCAGTAGTAACGGGGCTTTTATTCCTTGTAGCATTGTTATTCTCACCATTATTAACAGTTGTTACAGAAGCAGTTACTGCTCCAGCGTTAATTATCGTAGGTATTTTAATGGCTGGTACACTAGGCAATATTGAGTGGAAAAGGTTTGAGATTGCAGTGCCAGCTTTCTTAACTGTGATCGCTATGCCATTAACATATAGTATCGCAACAGGTATCGCATTAGGTTTTATCTTCTATCCAATTACAATGGTATGTACAGGAAGAGCGAAAGAAGTACACCCGATTATGTACGGATTAGTTCCAGTGTTTGTACTTTACTTCATCTTCCATTAATAAAACTTTGGAACACTCTCTCAGGAATGAGGGGGTGTTTTTTTCTGTTCGAGCGGCGTATATACAGATGAGAGAGCAAAAAAGAGCGTGAAGTGAAAGATTGAGCTATCACCTTAATAGGTACCTTCTTATAAATAAGTGTTCAAAAATAGTGTCAAAGAACATTGTGTGAATTATCTGCTTCCTATATTTACTTGAGAACAATTCTCAATCTATAATCAAATCAGAATTGAGAACTATTTTCAATTAGTGAAGGGGAGAAGTTCTATGCGACTTGTTGAACTTGCGAAAGGTCAAAGAGCATTGGTGAAAAATATATCTGGTTGCCAAGAGTTAATTCAGAAACGATTGCATCACTTAGGTATTTTCGAAAATAGTGAGGTGTGTCTCCAAAACAAATTGCCATTTGGTGGACCTTGTATGATTTCATGTGATGAACAGTGTGTAAGCTTAAGGAAATCGGAAGCTAGTTCCATTGAAGTGGAGGTACTCCCATGCAAATAGCTTTATTTGGAAATCCGAATACAGGAAAAACATCCTTGTTCAATGCATTAACAGGTTCTTACGAATATGTTGGAAATTGGAGCGGTGTAACGGTTGAAAAGAAGGTAGGAAAATTGCGGAATTCACCTGGACATATAATCGATTTGCCAGGTGTGTATACACTAAATCCTATTTCGAAAGATGAAACAGTAGTCTCTTCGTTTCTAATTAATGAAGACTTTGAACAAGTGTTAAATATTGTTGATGCATCACAGATAAAACGAAATTTACAGTTAACCATTCAGCTTTTGGAATATGGTAAGCCTGTGATCATTGGATTAAATATGGTTGATGTAGCAAAACATCGTGGGTTAGTTTTGGATGAGACGAAACTTGCTGAAAAACTACATACGCCTGTTTTTCCAATTATTGCTCGAAACAGCAAGGGGATAAATGTGATAGAAAACTATTATAATGAGGGGAATATAAAAGCGATTACCCCACTTCCACTTAATTATGGTCCTCAAATTGAAAAGGGAATTGCAAAATTAGAAAGTTTATTAAAAAAGCAAACTCATAATACAAGATGGCTAGCGATTCAGTGTTTAGAAGGAAATCCTATCGTAAGAGAATATATCTCTAAATATGTTGACCATCAATTGTTAACTAGCATTAGTTCAGAGGTAGAAGCAGCGTTACTTGAGGAAGAAAATACCACATTACATCAATGGATTTATCGTACGCGCAATAATTATATCGAAGCATTATTAAACGATTGTATGGTATTAGATGTGAAGAGTGAAAAGGTGCTATCTGAAAAAATCGATGAGATTGTTACACATAGATTTTTAGGTATACCGCTATTTATCGCACTTATGTATCTCATGTTCATGCTAACTTTTAATTGGTTGGGTTTTCCATTATCAGATATGCTAGATGATTTCTTTTCAGGTCCATTAACGAATATGCTCGAGGTCATTCTTACAGGAATTGGGTCGACGGCTTTCATAGAATCCCTAGTAATGGACGGGATCGTTACGGGAGTCGGTGGTGTATTAGTATTTGTTCCGCAAATTTTTATTCTATTTTTCTTTATCTCTTTATTAGAGGATTCGGGATATATGGCAAGAGTGGCTACCGTGATGGATAGAATCATGCAATCTATTGGCTTGAATGGAAAAGCTTTTATCCCGATGATCATTGGATTCGGTTGTAATGTACCAGGTGTGATGGCAGCCAGAACAATTGAACAACCGAAGGAACGGTTATTAACCATTTTATTAACGCCATTGATGTCATGTTCTGCACGACTACCTGTATATGCCCTATTCATTGCAGCGTTTTTTGCCCAACAGCAAGCGGCAATCGTTTTATCACTTTATATATTGGGTGTTGTATTAGCGATGTTACTTGCAAAATTATTTTCAAAAACCTTACTAAAAGAAGAAACTTCGTTTTTCATCATGGAGCTACCGCCATATCGACTCCCACAATGGATGACGCTGTGGAGAAGTACGTGGGATAAAGGAAAAGGTTTTTTACGAAAAGCAGGTACATTTATCTTTGCAGGGTCCGTTTTTATATGGTTTTTATCATATGCGGGGCCAAGTGGACTTGGTGTTTCTATGGATGACAGTTTTCTAGCTATGATAGGTGGCTTCGTTGCCCCTGTTTTTGAACCACTTGGTTTTGGTACATGGCAAGCTGGTGCAGCTTTACTAACTGGTTTTATTGCGAAAGAAGTAGTGGTTGCAACGATGGCGATCATCTACGCTGTTCCGGAAGCTTCGATGCAAACAGTTTTAGCAGACGCATTCACACCAGCAGCGGCCTATAGCTTCATGGTCTTTATCTTACTATATATTCCGTGTCTAGCAACTGTAGCAGTTATTAATAAAGAGTCTGGTTCAAAAAAGATAACCTTTTTTAGTATGGGTTATGCGCTTATTATTGCTTATGTCTTATCATGTATCGTCTATCAAATAGGGAGTAGATTTATTGGATAATTCACCTGAATGGAGGGAGCTAAATGATAGCGAGTTGGATACTTGGCATACTTATTTTTGGATATGCAGGATATGCATTCTATAAACATATCGAAAAAAGTAAAGAGGGTAAATGCGCAAAATGTGATGTGAATAAAGAGTGCTCCATTGTTACGGATTGTTGTAGTGGGGTTGATAAAAAGAGTAGTTAGCCTTAATGTGATCATACCGATTTCCTTGGTATGATCCTATTTTTTGTCACAAAAAATGGATGAAATACGGCCAATTTACACATCCTATTGTTAATGATTGGAAGTCATTTATTTGGAGGAGTAAGTTGTGCCAGCGATAGTATCAGTAAGTACATGTAAGCCACCATACGAAATTACACAAAAGGAAACAGAACAAGTGGTGAAAGGGTTATTTAAAGACCGTTATCCTAATATTGATAAGCTATTATCTATTTTCAATAATGGACAAATAGAAAAACGTAACTTCGTTGTACCGAAGGAATGGTTCGAAACGGAGCACTTCTTTGAAGAGAAAAATACACTGTTTATTCAAGAGTCTGTAAGATTAGGTACAGAAGCCGTGAAAAGATGCTTAGATAATGAGGCACTTAGCAGAACGGTTCAGGAAGAAGAGATTGATGCAATTATTTTTGTCACTAGTTCAGGGTTAGCTACCCCTACGATAGATGCCAGAATTATGAACAAACTTCCTTTCTCTTCTCATACGAAGCGTATTCCGTTATGGGGGCTAGGATGTGCTGGAGGTGCAGCTGGACTTAGTAGGGCATATGAATATTGCAGAGCTTTTCCTAATGCAAAAGTGCTAGTTCTATGTATAGAACTTTGCAGTATCACCTTTCAACGAAATGATTCACGAAAAAGTAACCTTGTAGGAACCTCTTTGTTTGCAGATGGTGTCGCATGTAGTCTTGTGGTTGGAGATGAAGTAATGGTTGATGATAAACTCGTTAACGTTTTTGTTCCATATATATTAGACACGCAATCCACACTTATGCCAAATTCAGAGAATGTAATGGGATGGGATATTCAAGACGATGGGCTTCATGTTATTTTTTCAAGAGATATTCCCACTATCATTGAGAAATGGCTTAAACCAAATGTAGATGAATTTCTCCAACGATCCAGTCTAGGAATTGATAGCATCCAACATTTTGTTGCTCATCCTGGTGGAAAAAAAGTGTTGCAGGCGTATGAAGCATCACTAGGATTCTCATCTGATGTAACATCTATTTCACGGAATGTGCTTATAGAAAACGGGAATATGTCTTCTCCAACAGTAATGTATGTGTTAAAAGAGACAATGGGAATACATCCTAAAAAAGGTGAAGTAGGCATGATTGCTGCACTTGGACCAGGGTTTAGCTCTGAGTTACTATTAGTGGAATGGAGGTAACGATAAATGATGTTTTTTTGGATTCTTATTGGATTTATTATTATGCAAAGACTAGGAGAGCTAGTAGTAGCGAGAAAAAATGAACAATGGATGCTTGCACAAGGTGGGAAAGAATATGGGGAAAAGCATTATCCATTTATCGTTCTCCTTCATAGTGGCTTTTTCTTCGCTTTAATATTGGAGGTTCTGTTAAAGGGAAGAGGACTAATATACTACTGGCCCCTCTTGTTAGCTGTCTTCTTGTTCGTGCAGTTGACTCGTGTTTGGGTTATTCAATCGTTAGGGAGGTTCTGGAACACAAAGATTATCATTCTCCCAGGAGAAGATCTTGTAAGGAAAGGGCCATATCAATGGGTTAAGCATCCAAACTATTTGATTGTAGCGGCTGAATTTATTGTTGTGCCTCTATTATTTCAAGCCTATACAACATTAATTGTTTTTTCAGTATTAAACGCATTATTTCTATTGTTCATACGAATACCTAAAGAGGAAGAAGCATTAAAGTTAGTTTAATTTAGTGTTTTTATGATAATCTATTTTCTTTTTCTGCGGAAAGGTCTAAAATAGAATACATGTTTAAAAGTACTATACGACTTAGTGAAAGAGACATTTAGGATATTTCATCCGATGCTCTTTTTTCTGTTTAATAAGGAGGAGAAATAGATGATTAGTGCGATTTTAGATAATGCAATAGGAATGATCGTGATCATCCTTGTAATTAATATTGTGTACGTTACACTATTTACATTACGAATGATTTTTACTTTAAAAGGACAAAGGTATTCTGCGGCTTCAATTAGTATTATTGAAGTAATTATTTACATTGTTGGATTAGGTCTTGTATTAGATAATTTGAGTCAAATAGAGAATCTGATAGCCTATGCCATTGGTTATGCAACAGGTGTGTTAGTAGGAATGAAGATAGAGGATAAACTTGCATTAGGTTATATAACTGTGAATGTAATAACAAAAGAATATGAGCCAGACATTCCAAATGCCCTACGAGATAAAGGGTATGGGGTAACAAACTGGGTTGCATATGGACGCGAAGGTGAACGATTGATGATGGAAATATTAACATCTCGTAAATCAGAAGCTCTTCTATATAAAACAGTCAAAGAATTGGACCCAGGTGCGTTTATCATTTCCCATGAAACAAAGGCATTCTTTGGAGGGTTCTGGGTGAAAGGAGTGCGAAGGTAGGTATATGGCACAAAAGACAAAACAGAAGTTCTATGTAGAAGAAGGGGAATCTATCGACGAATGCCTTAACAGAATGAAAAAAGAGGGCTACATGCCAGTGCGTAGAATGGAGCAACCCATTCTAAAAGAAATAAAGAAAAATGGAAAAACAGATGTAGAAGTAGCTAAACAACAAATCATCTTCGAAGGAAAGCTCATAAAAGACTAAAGAAATACAGATAAAAAATTCACAAAAAGTTCAGGGACCTGGGACTGGACAATTTTGTGAATTTTTTTAGGAAGAGGAGTTTATGTCTGAAATGAAAATAAACACAGAAGAAGATATCATTCGTGTTATCCAATCAGACGAATGGATGATGCATTGCCTGCGTGCAGTTCGTACCCTGCAATTACCTGACTGGTGGATTTGCGCAGGGTTTGTTCGTTCAAAAATATGGGACATTCTTCATGAATTCGAAGAAAGAACACCCTTAGGGGATGTGGATGTCATTTATTTTGACCCTGAGGATGTAGAAGAAAGTACGGAGAAAAGTCTTGAAAATCAGTTGCGAAAACTGGATTATACTGTTCCATGGTCCGTAAAGAATCAAGCAAGAATGCACCTCGTCAACAATTTTCCGACTTACACTTCCTCCGTAGAAGGAATATCAAAATTTCCAGAGACGGTGACCGCGTTAGGTGTAACTTTATCAACTACGAAAGATGTTCAATTAACTGCTCCATGGGGAGTTCGAGATGTTGTTAATATGATCGTAATGCCAACACCTGATTACACCCCAGATAAACCTCTTCATCATGTATACCGAAAAAGGGTAACGAGCAAGAGGTGGGAAAAACACTGGAATAAACTTGTAATCACATAAATAGAAAAGTACCAAACAGCCTCATTCGTTTACTTCGAATGAGGCCAGATTGGGTATTCAACTGGTCGCTTTTGTAATTAACGTAACGTACCAGTAGAAGTTATCCTAGGTTCTACATGAACAGTAAACGTCGTCCGTTTTAATATGTCTGTCCAATATTCTTTAGTCCAATCCTTAGTTTGAACCTTTAGTCTAAAGTAGTCTCCGATCCCCATCGGATCTACTCCAAGTTCCTGAAAATGGTAGAGAGATCGCAATAAAGAATCTTCAATTTCTTTACTCAATTTTTTCTCAATTTCGTCTCTTTCTTCTTGTTTAGAGATGTTTTTATTACCTGTATAATCAACTACAGAGCCAGTAATATAAAAATAGATAAAAACTTCTGGATTATTTGGATCCCCATTCGTTTTTATATTTCTTTTAGAGCGAATGAAGTTTAATACTATTGTTTCTTCTTCTTCACCGTCATCTCCAGGTAATGTATAGGAGATATCTGCTGTTTTTCGATTGCGTTTAATACTCTCAACGATTTTCGCATCTTCTCTTTCAATGGTTGACACCATTTTACTTCCTTCAAAAATGGCAACCTTTGTAAGTTTAATTGCTCCATCTACATTTTCTAAATACGGACAAATCGCATCAGATACTTGGCTTGTTACATGGCGAATAAAATGATGAATGGTCGTGAAAGGACTAAATGCAGTGATAGTTCTAGGTTGTAAGAGTTGGTTTAAATAACGATTAATATCTGGTTTGTCTGGATACTCTTTTTTTACCATTTCTTCCACAGAGCCTTTAACAATCGCGATGAATGAGTTAGTTCCTACCCTAGGATCACGATATAAGTTATCTAATACTTCCCAAACCCCGACTTCTCTGGCAAATTCCTCACTAAATAAAATAACTCGCAACTGGGCAGTAGACAATAATTTCTCTGATTCAGTAGAAGCTTCCATAATGGAGCGATGAGGGGAATCAACATCGACAGTAATAATTTGAGAAATTTTTTCAGTATTCTTCTCTGCTTGTGGTAAGGCTACAGTTATTTTTAATTTTTCGTCTTCACTAATATCAAAGCCCATTACGCCAACCATTCCGTAATTTTCGATAGAAGGTTGATCGAATTCTGCACATCCTACAAGTAGGAAAAAGAAACTAAAACGGAGTAGGAAAAAGATTGATTTTTTCATTGAGTCGAAGCTTCCTTTCTATTCCTAATCTTGTGAATAAATAGTAACAGAATAGGTAACGAAATAAGACAGTACCCACCGTAAATGATCCATTCCTCGTACATTATTTTTTGATAACGAATAGGGATGGGCCCAAGCACGATAAATAAACAAATACCAGTCATTAAGTATAAGTGTCTCGTTTTGTTTTTATGTTTACTGAACAATGCATCCACTCCTTTTTTGGCAACCCACAATAGCAATGAAGCCTTTGCTAGAGTACTTAGGACATAGATGCTAATACCGAACGTTTCAATTCGTTCAACATTAGATAATTCTACAGCTTGAAACAAGTTCAGTAACGGGTATAACAAGTTTTCTATTTGCCATTCTGAGAAGTAAACAATACTGGCGACGGAAATTAAAAGCATAAGTACTATACCTATCCAGATACCTATTGTTGCATGCTTAAACGATTTTTTTTGATTTTGGATGTAAGGAAAGAAAAACATAATTAATGCGAATCCAAGCATGAGTTGAGAACCCTCAAAAAAAGCTAATCCCCAATCTTGTAAGCTTTTATCAAATCTAGGGACTAAATGAAGAAAATTCGCATCGGAGAATGCCCAGTAGCTGTAATAACCCAACCACATAGTTAAAAACCAAGCTAATATACAAAAGCGAGCAATAGATTTGATTCCCCCGTTGACTATCATAGTCATTACAAAAAACAAAGCTAATGTTATCGGTGTAATTGTAAAGTCTGGCAATGTTATAGCCTGTACGAGACGAACATAGAATTTACTTTCGTTAGCAACTTGCAAGGTAACGTAAATTAAGATAAAAAAATTTAATAACTTGCCGATATATTTCCCTAGCAGTTTTTCATTCATTACAAACAATGAATGATTCGGATATTTTTTACATAACTGAACCATAGGATAAAGTAAAAGAGTTGCTAAAATCCCGAACATTAGCAGAACCATCCACATATTAACGCCCACATGTCTTAAAAAATATGGTAAGGAAAAGAGAGCTATACCGGCAATACTCTTATCGACTAAGAAGATTACATGATATTTATTTAACTTTTTTATCTTCCCCTTATCCATAGTATTACTCCTCGTCTAATGGTCTTGTTAATTGCTTTTTCGCTCTTGAAATGCCTGCCCGAGTGACCATGAAATTGATGGGAGCACGTAGAACGCTATTAAATAAATCAGTCCACTTTCTAGGTACGAAGGGAGTCATGTAAGGAGACCCCAAAGACGTGAGATTTAATAGATGATTCATGAGCCAAGCTAAAAATACAAATTGCCCAAACATCCCAAGTGTTCCTCCTGCAATTATAAATCCGTAGCGAACAAGACGAACTGCATTACTCATTAAAAAGTTAGGAGGTAAAAAGGATAATAAAGCAGATGTCGCAACTAGTACTATTAATACATTACTAGTAAGTCCTGCTTCTACAGCTGCTTGCCCAATTACGATACCACCAACGATACCAATCGTTTGCCCGATCTTCGTAGGCATTCGTGACCCAGCTTCTCTTAAAATTTCAATTACTAATTCAATAATCAGTACCTCTAAAAGTGGTGGGAAAGGTACTTGTGTTCTCGACTCTGAAAGCATTGTTAGTAATGTAGGAGGAAGCATTTCAGGATGGTACGTTAATACAGATATATAGGTGGAGGTAAGGAGTATGGAAATGAGAAAACCACCTAACCTAATTGCACGTAATAACGTGGCTGTGGACCATCTGTTATAATAATCTTCTGTACTAGTAAACATTTCAAAAAAAGTAGCAGGCAATATTGCGGCCTCTGGACTTCCATTGATCATCACTATTATTCGTCCATCTAAAAGTGCTTCCGTTGCATAATCTGTTCGAACTGTTATCCCAAATTGAGGGAATGGAGAGAAGGGTTTATCCTCAAGCATTTGTTTTAAAATTGGTAAGCTAACAAACCCTTGATATTCAATATTCTGTACCCTTCGTATCACTCTTTGCACATTTTCGTTGTTTGCGATATTGTCCATATAGAGTATGGCAACATCATCATTTGTTTCTGTTCCCATTTGCATTATTTTTGTTTTGAGATTAAAAGAACGAATTCTTTGTTTTATCAAAGAAATACTGGTTGTTAACGATTCGTTAAAAGAATCCTGAGGACCCATAACGGTAGTTTCATTTTCCGCAGATTCAACACTTCGATTTTCCACTTTATACGTATCGATTTCTAATATGAACTCTCGATTAAGAAAGTATAGGATAGTATAACCACTCATAATGTTATAGACTAATGTATTTAAGTCGCCCATATTTACTGTGGCGCTATGCTTAATTGCATTTTCAGGTTGAATGTTATCTGAAGTTGAGTTTAATGGAGTTAACACTAACTCTTGTATCATACTAGCGTTTGTCAGCGAACTTAAATAAATTAGGAGTGCTTTTTCATCATTTACATTTATCTCTTTGATAATTAAATCATCTATGTTTTGAAACTTGCTCTTCAGACTTTCGAGGGTTACAGGTTCATTTTCTTTTATTTCATACTGAGGTTTCGATTTTTGTTTTTCAGGTGATACTGTTTTTTTGACTATGTTTTTATACCACTTCCAAACATTCACTCTTATCACCTCATCAAAAACGTTTCTGTATTATAAAGAATAGGTTGTGTAAGCAAAGTAATATTTATTCAACATTGCTGGTTAAAAAGCACTATTTTTCCATACAAAAAGAGTACTGGAAAATCCTCCAGTACTCTTCAGAAACCTGAGTTATATATTGAATTTTGGAGCTACTCGATGCTTCGTTCCTTGTTCAAACGCATATGCGAGCTTTAAGAGTATGTCTTCCGAATAAGCTGTTCCCGTAAATGTGATCCCAATAGGTTCACCATCTTGAGTATACCCAGCTGGAACCGTTACAGATGGATAACCCGCTTTTGCAGGAATTCCTGCACCAAAGTTGTTTGGGAAAACTAAGGCATCTAATCCTTCCAGCGCAGCATCTACGCCGTTCTCCTTTGCATGATATTGATCGTGCTCTAAACTAGACAAGTAAGCTGTTTCCGTTAATGTTCCAGATGTACTTTCACTTTCTAGTAAAACTTTTTGTCCGTATTTCAGCATTGCTTTCGGTTGCTGAAAGTTAAAAGCAACCACATCAGCCAAGGATTTCACTTTAATTCCTTCTGTAAACTCCTTTAAATAAGAATTTACTCCAGCTTTAAACTCATACGTTAAAACATCGATGTTCCATTTTTCCTTAGTAGAAGGAATAACAACATCCACTATTTCTGCACCTAATTTCTCGAGCTGCTGAATTGCTTCGTTCATAATTGAAGCTTTCTCATCAGATAAATAATCGAAGTAAACTTCTCTAGCAACCCCAATTTTAGTGCCTTTCAATCCATCTTTTTGTAAAAATGAAGTGAAATCTATGTTAAGTAATTTCGTGTTTGTCTTTGTAACGGCATCTTTATCATCAGGACCTACTAAAGCATTAAGTAATAGTGCAGCATCCCTCACTGTTCGAGTCATTGGACCAGCAGTATCTTGAGTGTGAGAAATAGGAATAACCCCTGTGCGGCTAATTAATCCTACTGTAGGCTTTACTCCAACTAACGAGTTTTGGCTGGCGGGACTTAAAATGGATCCGGATGTTTCTGTACCGATTGCACCTGCTGCAAAGTTACTAGCGATAGAAGCTCCAGAGCCAGAACTTGATCCACCAACCATAAATTCTTTTCCATAAGGATTGATAACTTGCCCACCTCGAGAACTATATCCAGTTGGCATTGACTCAGCCATAAAGTTCGCCCACTCTGTCATATTTGTTTTCCCAAGAATGATAACACCAGCTTTACGTAATTTTTGTACTAAAAATGCATCTGCATTAGCGTATGAATCGGCTAACGCAAGAGATCCAGCGCTTGTATGCATTTTGTCTTCTGTTGCAATGTTATCTTTAATAAGTAGAGGAATACCATGAAGCGGACCTCTAGCCCCTGATTTCTTTCTTTCGGCATCCAGAGCTTCTGCAACATGAATAGCATCAGGGTTGATTTCTAAAACAGAATTCACTGCATTTTCCCCATTATCATAGGAAGAGATGCGGTGTAAATACATGAGCACTAAGTCTCGCGAAGTAATTTGACCGTTACTTAGTTTTTCATTTATATCATCAATCGTTGCTTCTACTAACCAGTTTTCTGCAAGTTCATGTAATCTTTTATTTTCCATTGTTTTCAATCCTTTCGGGATATACAGATAGTATATTTTATCAATATAGTAGGGATAAGTAAAAAAATTACATCCTATTGTAGGGAGAACTTACGTTTATTCCGCGGGGGGTCAATCTTTGAACTAGGTCGGTTTATAGGCACTACCGCGGTAGTGCCTACCCTGGATGACGGTTAAATCCGTGAGCAAATGGGAGTATGAGGGAGATTTTGACTAGGTCGTTTTGTATGCGCTACGGCGGTAGCGCCTACCGGAGACTACGGTTAAATCCGTGAGAAAACGAGAGTATGAGAGAGGAAAGTGACTAGGTCGGTTTATAGGCACTACCGTGGTAGCGCCTACCCAGGGCTACGGTTAAATCCACGAGTAAACGGGAGCGAGAGGGAGAAAAAGAACTAAGTAATTTTTCCGGGATCCACAAGTAGCGCCCTACCTCCTTCTGTACGTGTGAAAGAAACAAATGTGAACATGTGGAAGATAATCTCCAATTGTTTTCCAGTAAAACACGAACATTAAAATACTCATTCACTTTAATGTTCGAAATTTGGTTGACTTTTGATTTCTAACCTTGTTATGATAGATTTAGCGAAAACGATAAAACATACCTCGTATAATCTTGGGAATATGGCCCATAAGTTTCTACCTGATGACCGTAAATCATTAGACTATGAGGGTGACTGACACGTATACATTGGAAGGTGCTGAGATGAATCTAGTACCTGCCTATTGTTATGTACTCACACGTGCTCCTTTGTCCCCTCAAATGGCAATAGGACACGTTTTTTTATGACAAAAACTAGTTTCAATTTTCTTTCTATTTAAAAGGAGGGTGCTTCATGACACCAAAAGTTGGAGTTATCATGGGATCTACATCGGATTGGGAAACGATGAAACACACGACAGAAACTTTAGACGAGCTAGGAGTTCCATATGAAAAAAAGGTGGTTTCCGCACATCGTACTCCTGATTACATGTTTGAATATGCAGAGACAGCACAGGAAAGAGGATTACACGTTATTATCGCAGGTGCAGGTGGAGCTGCTCACTTACCTGGAATGGTTGCAGCGAAAACGCAAGTTCCAGTGATCGGTGTTCCTGTTCAATCAAAAGCGCTTAGTGGTATGGATTCCCTTCTTTCTATCGTACAAATGCCAGCTGGAGTTCCAGTAGCAACTGTGGCAATTGGTAGAGCGGGAGCAATAAATGCGGCACTATTAGCTGCACAGCAATTAGCTGTTCATGATAAGGAAATTAGACAAAGACTAGAAGAACGTCGTGAAGCAAAACGGAAAGATGTATTGGAAAACGGAGAGCTATTATGAGTGGTCGTTGGATTGAGCCAGGCAAAACAATTGGGATTCTTGGTGGCGGACAGCTTGGTAGAATGATGGCATTATCCGCAAGAGAGATGGGGTACAGGATTGCAGTACTAGAACCAACACCGGATTCTCCTTGTGGTCAGGTTGCAGATATACAAATAGAAGCGGCTTACGATGATTTAGAAGCCGCAAAACAATTAGCAGAAAAATGTGATATTTTAACATATGAATTTGAAAACATCGATTCACATACAGCAACATGGCTAGAAGAAAATTTATACTTACCACAAGGAAGTGATCTTTTATCTATTACTCAGGATCGCTTACTAGAAAAAAAAGCAATTACATCCTTTGAAGTTCCTGTTGTACCTTACCAAGAAATCCGTTCATTAGAAGATCTGGAAATGGCAGTGGAGAAATTAGGTCTACCAGCTGTCTTGAAAAC
Source organism: Evansella sp. AB-rgal1 (assembly GCF_041820985.1). Classification (NCBI taxonomy): domain Bacteria; kingdom Bacillati; phylum Bacillota; class Bacilli; order Caryophanales; family Bacillaceae; genus Evansella; species Evansella sp. AB-rgal1. The sequence continues at coordinate 63,995 of NZ_JBGUAU010000015.1, read as the reverse complement.
AACACGAGGTGGATATGACGGAAAAGGGCAGCGTGTGATAAATCAAAATACCGAGCTCCACGATGTCTGGACTGAAATGGGAGATAAAGCACCATTTGTTCTCGAAGCATGGATCCCTTTTGAAAAAGAGGTATCTGTTATTGTAACAAGAAGTGTTCATGGAGAATCAACAACGTTCCCTATTGCGGAAAATATCCATATAAATAACATTCTACATCAAACAATCGTACCAGCACGAGTAGAGAAGGAAATAGAAGTAGAAGCTATTCGTATCGCAAAACATCTAGCAGATTCCTTCCATTTAATAGGAACGTTAGCGGTTGAGATGTTTATCGCAGATGGTCGCGTCTATGTAAATGAGTTAGCACCACGTCCACATAACTCTGGACATTACACTATCAACGCTTGTGAAACATCTCAGTTTGATCAGCATGTGCGGGCTGTTTGTGGTTGGCCGCTTGGTAAAACCGATTTACTAAAATCAGTGGTAATGGTCAATATATTAGGAGAGCATATGCCTAGTGTTATATCGAACATTACGGAGTTAGAAGGTGCACATCTTCACTTATATGGAAAAGCGGAAGCAAAAACAGGTAGAAAAATGGGGCATGTAAATGTTCTCGGAAATACTGTTGATGATATATTACAAAAAATAGAGCAATCACCAATTTGGAAGTAAGCTAATTAAACTTAGGAGGAACAAACATGATCGAACGTTATACTCGCCCGGAAATGGGAGCAATTTGGACAGAAGAAAATCGATTTCAAGCGTGGCTAGAGGTAGAAATTCAAGCATGTGAGGCATGGGCTGAGCTTGGAGATATTCCAAAAGAAGACGTACAAAAAATACGTGAAAACGCAGGCTTTGATGTAGAGCGCATTAAAGAAATCGAAGAAGAAACTCGCCATGATGTTGTTGCTTTCACCCGTGCTGTCTCAGAGACACTTGGGGAAGAGCGTAAATGGGTACATTACGGACTAACTTCTACAGACGTAGTTGATACCGCCTTATCATACATGCTACGACAAGCAAATGAGATTATCGAAAAAGATATTATTAACTTCATTGATATTTTAAAAGAAAAAGCAAAAGAGCACAAAATGACGGTGATGATGGGTCGTACTCACGGTGTTCATGCAGAGCCAACAACATTTGGTCTAAAGCTAGCACTTTGGTATGAAGAAATGAAGCGTAACCTAGAGCGTTTCCGCGCTGCTGCTGAAACAGTACGTGTTGGTAAAATCTCTGGAGCAGTTGGAACGTATGCAAACATCGATCCTTTCGTAGAAAAATATGTGTGTGAAGGTTTAGGACTTGAAGCTGCACCTATTTCCACACAAACATTACAACGTGATCGACATGCACATTACGTTGCAACACTAGCTTTAATTGCTGGATCTATTGAGAAAATGGCAGTAGAAGTACGTTCGTTACAAAAAAGTGAGACTCGTGAAGTAGAAGAGTTTTTCGCAAAAGGTCAAAAAGGATCTTCTGCTATGCCACATAAACGTAACCCAATAGGTTCGGAAAATATGACAGGACTTGCTCGAGTAGTTCGTGGGCATGTAATTACAGCTTACGAAAATATCGCATTATGGCATGAAAGAGATATTTCTCACTCTTCTGCAGAGCGCGTTATCTTACCAGATGCAACGATTGCAGTAAACTATATGCTAAATCGTTTCGGAAATATCGTGAAAAACTTAACGGTTTTCCCAGAAAACATGATGCGCAACATGGATAGAACATACGGATTAATCTACTCCCAACGAGTTCTTCTAACTCTAATCGATAAAGGTATGGTTCGCGAGGAAGCTTATGATCTTGTTCAACCAAAAGCGATGGAAGCTTGGGAAAAAGCAGTACCATTCCGAAGCCTGGTAGAAGCAGACGAGCAAATCATGGCACACCTAACAACAGAAGAACTAGACGACTGTTTCGACTACAATCATCACCTAAAACACGTCGACACAATCTTCGACAGATTAGGGTTGAATTAAGGAAACATTTACACCTATCTTGCTAGTGTTAACCTTGCGATAATGAAAGAGATGTTTCATAAAAAATATAAGACAATCAAACGAATGGAGGGAGCACCTTGAACAAAGGAGCTTGTCTTTACGAAGGAAAAGCAAAACGTATCTATGAAACAGAACAGCCCGAAGTACTTTGGGTAGAATACAAAGATGATGCCACAGCATTTAACGGTGAAAAAAAGGATGTTTTAGAAGGAAAAGGTCGTTTAAACAATGAAATCAGTTCTCTAATTTTTACACAGTTAAAACAAGAAGGAATTGATAGTCACTTCATTGAAAGACTGTCTACAAATGAGCAGTTAGTAAAAAAAGTGTCTATCGTTCCAGTGGAAGTAGTAGTACGTAACGTTGCGGCTGGTAGTCTTGTAAAACGCCTTGGTATTGAGCGAGGCACAGTTTTCGCCCCTCCAATCGTTGAATTTTATTATAAAGATGATGATTTAGGTGACCCGATCATGACAGAGGAACACATCCGTGTCATGAACATTGCAACACATGAAGAGGTTGCACAATTAAAGGATATGGCGTTAAAAGTGAATGATCACCTCATTCAATTATTTAAGAAGATTAATATACAATTGATAGATTTTAAGCTTGAATTTGGTAGAGACAATACAGGTGCTATTCTTTTAGCAGATGAGATTTCTCCTGATACGTGCCGTCTTTGGGATGAAACAACAGGAGAATCACTAGATAAAGATCTATTTAGATTTCAGCTTGGTAGTTTACAAGAAGGCTATGAAACTATTCTTACTCGACTAGGGGGACTTTAATTATGTTATTTGAAGTGAAAGTATATATCTCGTTAAAAGAAGCGGTATTAGATCCTGCAGGAGCAGCTGTAAAAGGTTCCTTACATCACCTTGGTTATGAAGGTGTGGAAGATGTTCGAATTGGTAAAGTGATGACGCTACAAATCGAAAGCACACAAGATAAAATTGAAGCTACTGTAACAGAAATGTGTGACAAATTATTAGCGAACCCTGTAATTGAAGACTATCGTTTTGAAATCGAGGAGGTAGTTTCTCAATGAAATTTGCAGTAATCGTGTTTCCAGGATCCAACTGTGACCTAGACATGTACCATGCAGTCAAGGATGAGCTAGGTGTTGAAGCAGAATACGTTTGGCATGACGAAACAAGCCTAGAAGGCTTTGACGGAGTGTTGTTACCAGGAGGATTCTCTTATGGGGATTACCTTCGTACAGGAGCAATCGCTCGTTTTTCCCCAATCATGGATGCGGTTATCAAAGCTGCAAAGGAAGGAAAGCCAGTACTTGGAGTTTGTAACGGATTTCAAATCTTACTAGAAGCTGGTCTCCTGCCGGGTGCTATGCGTCGTAATCAAAACCTTAAATTCATTTGTCGTCCAGTTCAGCTTGTTGTGGAAAACGGAGAAACAATTTTTACAAAAGAGTATGAACAAGGAAAAGAAATTACCATTCCAGTCGCACACGGTGAAGGAAACTACTATTGTGACGATGCTACACTAGAATCATTGAAAGCAAATAATCAAATTGTTTTTTCATATAAAGATGATGTGAACGGATCTGTAAATAATATTGCTGGAATTATCAACGAAGCTGGGAACGTATTAGGGATGATGCCTCACCCAGAACGAGCTGTAGATTCTTTACTAGGATCGGATGACGGTCTTACTTTATTTAAATCGATTTTAAGCCATTGGAGGGAACGCAATGCAATTACTTCATGAACCATCTCCGCAAATGATTAAAGATGAGAAAGTTTATGCTGAAATGGGATTAACAGATGCTGAGTTTGAAATGGTAGAAAACATATTAGGACGTCTACCAAATTACACGGAAATCGGTCTTTTCTCTGTCATGTGGTCCGAGCACTGTAGTTATAAAAACTCAAAAGTAATTTTAAAGAAATTTCCTACAACTGGTGAAAAAGTACTTCAAGGACCTGGGGAAGGTGCAGGGATTATCGATATTGGTGACGAGCAAGCAGTTGTTTTCAAAATCGAAAGCCATAACCACCCATCGGCAATTGAACCATATCAAGGTGCAGCAACAGGAGTCGGCGGAATCATTCGTGACATTTTCTCCATGGGAGCGCGTCCTGTAGCATTAATGAACTCATTACGTTTCGGAGAATTAACGAATTCTCGCGTGAAATACTTATTTGAAGAAGTAGTTGCTGGTATTGCTGGATACGGAAACTGTATCGGTATTCCAACAGTAGGTGGAGAAATTCAATTTGACCCTTGTTATGAAGGGAATCCACTAGTAAATGCAATGTGTGTTGGTTTAATTGATCATAAAGATATTCAAAAAGGGCAAGCAAAAGGCGTTGGCAACTCCGTCATTTACGTTGGTGCAAGTACTGGACGTGATGGAATTCACGGTGCGACATTTGCGTCTGAAGAACTTTCTGAAGCATCCGAAGCGAAACGTCCTGCTGTTCAAGTGGGAGATCCGTTTATGGAAAAGCTTCTTCTTGAAGCGTGCTTAGAAGCAATCAAAAATGATGCCCTTGTTGGAATTCAAGATATGGGTGCTGCGGGTCTAACTTCTTCTTCAGCGGAAATGGCAAGTAAAGCTGGATCTGGGATTGAAATGGATTTAGATAAAGTACCACAACGTGAAAAAGGTATGACAGCATATGAAATGATGCTTTCTGAGTCACAAGAAAGAATGCTTTTAGTTGTGGAAAAAGGCCGAGAACAAGAAATGATCGAGATTTTCGAGCGTTGGGGCTTAGAAGCAGTAGTTGTTGGTCGCGTTACAGACGACAAAAAGCTTCGTTTACTTCATAAAGGAGAAGTAGTTGCAGACGTTCCTGTAGATTCATTAGCGGAAGATGCACCAGTGTATCATAAGCCATCAGCAGAGCCAGCATACTTCCGTCAATTCCAAAATGAAGAGGCGTTCCAACCAGAAGTAACGAATGTAAGTGAAACATTACAACAACTTTTAGCACAACCAACGATTGCAAGTAAAGAGTGGGTTTATGATCAATACGATTATATGGTAAGAACTAACACAGTTGTTGCTCCAGGATCCGATGCAGCGGTTCTACGAATTCGTGGTACCGAAAAAGCACTTGCGATGACAACGGATTGTAACTCTCGTTATATTTATTTAGATCCTGAAGTTGGTGGACAAATCGCGATTGCAGAAGCAGCAAGAAACCTAGTATGTTCTGGAGCGAAGCCACTTGGTGTAACAGATTGCTTAAACTATGGGAACCCGGAAAAGCCTGAGATCTTCTGGCAGTTGGAAAAATCAGCTGATGGATTAAGCGAAGCATGTCGTGTTTTAGATACACCTGTTATCGGTGGAAATGTATCTCTATACAACGAAACGAACGGTGTAGCTGTTTACCCAACACCGGTAATCGGTATGGTTGGATTAGTAGAGCATGTTGATCACATTACGAAACAGCAGTTCCAAAACGAAGGAGACTTCATTTATGTGATCGGTGAAGCTGGAAATGACTTTGGTGGAAGTGAACTTCAAAAGCTTCAAAAAGGTCACATCAGTGGAAAAGCACCAGCAATTGATTTGAACGTGGAAAAGGAACGTCAAGAAAAAGTATTGACTGCGATTCAAGCAGGAACAGTAGCATCTGCACATGATTTAGCAGAAGGCGGATTCCTTGTTGCATTAGCAGAGTGCACATTTGGTACTGGTTTTGGTGCAAAGGTTACATTACGTGGAGAAGATGTTGTGAAAGAAAGCTTTGCTGAAACTCCATCTCGATATATTTTGACTGTTACAAAAGAGCAAAAAGACCAGTTTGAAGCGATCATTCCAGAAGCAGTTTGCGTTGGGGAAGTAACAAAAGATGCAAATGTAATAGTAAACGATAAAGCTGGAAATGTAGTTTTAAATACGGAAGTAAACCAACTTGAAGACACATGGAGAGGTGCCATTTCATGCTTGCTGAAATAAAAGGATTAAACGAAGAATGTGGAGTATTCGGAATCTGGGGTCATAAAGACCCCGCTCCTATCGCATATTACGGCCTTCATAGTCTTCAACACCGAGGGCAAGAAGGTGCCGGAATTGTCGTTAGTGACGGAGAAAAACTAAAGACCCATAAAGGTATGGGGCTTGTAAATGAAGTGTTTGGTAAAGGTGAAATTAACGACATGTATGGAAAGGGCGCCATCGGCCACGTTCGTTATACAACAGCAGGTGGAAGTAATCTATTAAACGTTCAGCCACTAGTGTTTAACTCTCAAAAGGGGAGCTTAGCGCTTGCACATAATGGAAATCTTGTAAATGCAACTTCATTAAAGCATCAATTAGAAAGACAAGGAAGTATTTTTCAAACCACTTCCGACACAGAGGTAGTTGCACATCTTATCAAGCGTAGTGGCTTTGAGGATGTTGTGGATCAAATTAAAAATGCATTAACAATGGTAAAAGGTGCGTATGCGTTCATGTTTATGGTTGAGGATAAGCTCATTGCTGCTCTTGATCCAAACGGACTTCGCCCATTATCCATCGGTCGTTTAGGGGATGGATATGTACTGTCTTCTGAAACGTGCGCGTTTGACATTATTGGTGCGACATATGAGCGAGAAGTAGAGCCTGGTGAGTTAGTTATCATTGATGACGAAGGACTTCGTAGCGAACGTTTTTCATCTTCACCAAAACGTGCCATCTGTTCTATGGAGTATGTGTATTTCGCAAGACCAGACAGTAATGTAGATCAAATTAATGTGCACCAAGCACGTAAGAGTCTAGGAAAACAGTTAGCACAAGAGCATCCGATTGAAGCGGACGTTGTAACAGGGGTACCTGATTCCAGTATCTCCGCAGCTATTGGTTATGCAGAGCAATCTGGGATTCCATATGAGCTTGGTTTAATTAAAAACCGTTACGTTGGAAGAACATTTATTCAGCCTTCTCAAGAGCTACGTGAGCAAGGGGTTAAAATGAAGCTTTCGGCAGTACGTGGTGTAGTAGAGGGCAAACGTGTTGTCATGATCGATGATTCTATCGTTCGTGGTACAACAAGCCGTCGTATTGTAAAACTATTGCGTGAAGCCGGTGCGAAAGAGGTTCACGTTCGAATCAGTGCACCACCTATTAAGAATCCTTGTTTTTACGGAATTGATACTTCTACGAGCAGCGAACTAATTGCTTCTGTGAAAACAGTAGAGGAAATCCGTGAGGAAATAGGTGCAGATACGTTAGAATTTTTATCAGTTGAAGGATTAATGGACGGAATCGGTCGTTCAAAGGAAATGGAAAACTGCGGCCAATGTCTTGCTTGTTTTACGGGCCAATATCCAACAGAGATTTACCCAGATACAGATCATCCACAAGAGAAATGTTAAGGAGAGGGATAAAACATGTCAAAAGCTTATGAATCAGCCGGTGTAAATATTGAAGCAGGCTACGAAGGGGTTCGTCGTATAAAGAAGCATGTAGAATCCACAAGACGCCCGGAAGTGTTAGGGGCACTTGGAAGCTTTGGAGGATTGTTTGACCTTTCTTCCTTTTCTTATAAAGAGCCAGTTCTTGTTTCTGGAACAGATGGAGTTGGAACGAAGCTATTAATCGCACAAGAAATGGGCAAACATGACACGATTGGTATTGATGCCGTTGCTATGTGTGTGAATGATATTGTTGTTCAAGGTGCTTCTCCATTATTTTTTCTAGATTATTTAGCGCTAGGGGTAAATGATCCGGAAGTAGTGGAGCAAGTAGTTTCTGGTATTGCAGAAGGCTGTCGTCAATCCGGTGCTGCATTAATAGGTGGAGAAACAGCGGAGATGCCAGGTCTATACAAACCAGAAGAGTATGATGTTGCTGGATTTGTTGTAGGAATAGCTGAAAAAAGTGAGTTATTTGATCCTGCAAACGTGTCGGAAGGTGACGTGTTGATTGGGGTTTCATCAAGTGGGGTCCATAGTAACGGTTTCTCACTTGTGAGAAAAATCGTTTCTGAACACGGTCTGAAGTGGTCTGATACGTTTGAAGGAACAAACAAAACAGTTGGGGAAGTCTTCATCGAGCCTACCCGCATTTATGTAAATACATTAAAACCATTTTTTCCCACAAAGAAAGTGAAGGCTGCGGCGCATATCACAGGTGGGGGTCTGATCGAGAACGTGCCACGTATGCTGCCTGATGGGTTAGGTGCGGAAATTAATGTGGATGCATGGGAAGTTCCAGCGGTGTTCCAATGGTTAGTAGAGAAAGGAAACTTAACTCAGACTGACTTGTATGAAACGTTTAATGCGGGTATCGGACTTGTGTTAACGGTGAAGTCGGAGGATGTGGAAGAGGTTCTTGCTACGCTTCGTGAAAACGGAGAGGAACCTGCTGTAATCGGTGAAGTGGTTGCGGGTTCTGGTGTTAGCTTTCGAGGAGCGGGTGTATGATGAATCTTGCAGTCTTTGCTTCTGGAAATGGTAGTAATTTTGAAGCGGTGATGGAGGCTGTGAAAAGTGGTGCTGTCCAAGGCGAGGTGAAGCTTCTTGTTTGTGATAAGGAGCAGGCCTTTGCTATTGAGCGCGCGAAGAATCACGGAATTCCAACGTTTGTTGCTAGCCCAAAGAAGTATTCTTCCAAGGAAGCGTATGAAACAAATGTGTTGAAGCAATTACATGAAAATAATGTGGAGCTTATTGTATTAGCTGGCTATATGCGGCTCATCGGCTCCACCCTTTTACATGCGTTTGAACATAGAATTTTAAATATTCACCCTTCTTTATTACCTGCGTTTCCTGGACTTGATGCGATCGGTCAAGCGTTTGATGCGAAGGTGAAGGTGAGTGGGGTAACGGTACATTATGTGGATGCAGGGATGGATACTGGTCCGATTATCGCGCAAGAGTCGATTTATATAGAAGATGGGGATACAAGAGAAGACGTGCAGCGTAAAATTCAGCAAGTAGAGCATCAACTGTATCCAGCAACGATACAAAAAGTTATCGAACAAATAACAAGGGGCGTGTAACTAGTGAAAAAGCGTGCATTAGTAAGTGTTTCAGACAAAACAGGGATTATTCCTTTCGTACAGAAGTTGGAAGCATTAGGTGTGGAGATTATTTCTACTGGGGGTACGAAAAATGCATTAGCGGAAGCTGGTGTGAAGGTAATTGGTATCGAAGAAGTGACTCAATTTCCTGAAATGATGGATGGACGTGTGAAAACATTGCACCCGAATATTCATGGTGGATTATTGGCTCGTCGTGACCTGGAATCACATATGGAAGCTGCAAAGGAACATGGAATTGAAATGATCGATTATGTAATCGTAAATCTATATCCGTTCCAGCAAACGATTGAAAATCCTGAGTCTACGTTTGCAGATGCGATAGAGAATATCGACATCGGTGGACCTTCTATGATTCGTTCAGCTGCGAAAAATCATGCGTCTGTAGCGATCATTGTGGATGCTGCTGATTATGATGTGTTGGCAGAAGAGTTAGCGGCTAATGGGGAATTGTCTGAAGATACAAAGCGCAAGCTAGCTGCAAAAGCGTTCCGTCACACAGCAGCTTATGATGCTCTCATTGCTGAATATTTAACGAAGCAAGTTGGCGAAGAAACTCCTGAAAAGCTGACTGTTACGTATAATTTAAAACAAACACTTCGTTATGGGGAGAATCCTCACCAAAAAGCGAGCTTTTATGAAAAGCCGTTAGGAAATCCTACATCTGTGGCACGTGCAACCCAGCTTCATGGAAAAGAGCTTTCTTATAATAATATTAACGATGCGGACGCTGCTCTTGCTGTCATTCGTGATTTTGTTGAGCCAGCTGTATGTGCAGTGAAGCATATGAATCCTTGTGGAGTTGGCGTTGGGGAAACAGTGTATGATGCTTACATGAAGGCGTTTGAAGCAGATCCTGTATCAATTTTCGGTGGAATTGTTGCATCGAATCGTACTGTTGATGCTGCAACGGCAGAAAAAATGAGTGGTATTTTCCTTGAGATCGTTATTGCTCCTAGTTTTACAGAGGAAGCATTAGAAATCTTGACCCAGAAAAAGAATATTCGTTTGTTAACAGTAGAGATGGATGTGACTGGACAACCTGTTGAGCAGTACGTGAAAAGTGTTGCTGGTGGTGCATTGTTGCAAGACGAAGATACATTAAGCTTTGAAGATGTAGAGATTAAGGTTGCAACAAAACGTGAGCCAACGGAAGATGAATTAAAGCAATTGAAAATGGCGTGGAAAGTTGTTAAGCACGTGAAGTCAAACGCAATTGTATTAGGAAAAGCAGATCAAACGATTGGTATCGGTGCTGGTCAAATGAACCGTGTAGGTGCTGCGAAGATCGCTCTCGAGCAAGCTGGTGACCAAGCTGTAGGTGCTGTGTTGGCTTCTGACGCGTTCTTCCCAATGAATGATACGGTAGAAGCTGCTGCAAAAGCGGGAATTACAGCAATCATTCAACCAGGTGGATCTGTAAAGGACCAAGACTCCATCGATAAAGCCGACGAATACGGAATCGCTATGGTATTCACAGGAGTAAGACACTTTAAACATTAATTAGTTGGTTTTTTGGATTTGATGGACTTGGTAAGGGTGGTTTAGCAATAAGAGAGGTTGTTTCAGAGGGAAGATAGTAGTTTGATCCCGGCTGTTGAGACAGCCTTTTCTTCATAAGGACGAAAACAGGTTGAAACCGAGGTAGAATGTCCTTATGAGGCAGAAAACAAACAAGAGGAGCGATCGTTTTGAAAGTATTAGTCATTGGTAGCGGTGGCCGTGAACACGCATTGTGCTGGAAACTAAAGCAATCAAAAAAGGTAACTGAAGTTTTTGCAGCTCCTGGTAGTGACGCAATGGTTGATGACGGCATCACTACTGTAAACATAGCTGAAAGTGATCATTCAGGTTTAATTCACTTCGCAAAAGAAAATGGTGTTGGATTAACAGTTGTTGGACCAGAAGCACCATTAGTAGCAGGTGTTGTGGATGCATTTCAAGCTGAGGGATTGAAAGTCTTTGGTCCAACAAAAGCAGCAGCAACTCTTGAGGGAAGTAAGCAATTTGCAAAAGAAATTATGAAGAAATACAACATTCCAACTGCAGCATACGAAGTTTTTACAGAGCTAGAAGCAGCAAAAGCATATGTAGAGAAACAAGGTGCCCCTATCGTTGTAAAAGCAGACGGTCTTGCTGCTGGTAAAGGGGTAATTGTTGCAGAAACAGTAGATGAGGCGTTAACTGCGTTAGACGATATTATAGGTGCTCGTGCATTTGGTGATGCAGGCTCATCTGTTGTTATTGAAGATTGCTTACGAGGAGAAGAGCTTTCTTTAATGGCGTTCGTTCATGGTGAAACGGTAATCTCAATGGTGCCAGCGCAAGATCATAAACGTGCTTTTGACGGTGACGAAGGTCCAAACACAGGAGGAATGGGTGCTTACTCTCCAGTTCCGCATATTAGCAGTGATTTAGTGGCGGAAGCAGAGGAGACGATTCTTCGGCTTATGGCGAAAGCGATGGTTGCAGAGGGCGTTCCGTTTACTGGTATATTATATGCCGGGTTAATGATGACAGAAGAAGGACCGAAAGTAATCGAATTCAATGCTCGTTTCGGTGATCCAGAAACACAGGTTGTTTTACCACGTTTGGAGACGGATTTAGTACAAGTACTTGAGTCTGTAATGGCAGGAGAAGAACTTGATTTGTCTTGGACAGAGCAGGCTTGCGCTGGAGTAGTCTTAGCTTCAGAAGGCTATCCAGGCTCTTATCCAAAAGGGGTAGCTATGTCTGTTCCTACTGTGGATGAGAGTACAGGTTTGAAGTGGTTCCACGCTGGTACGAAGAAGGATCAAGAAGGTCACCTTGTAACAAACGGTGGTCGTGTTATCCTATTATCTACGCTAGGTGACGACTTAGGAACTGCATTAGGAAGCACGTATGAGGTTTTAGATGCTAGTGAGTGGCCAGGATTGTTCTATCGATCCGATATTGGGCATCGAGCAGTGAAGTTGTCTGGCGGGGAAAAATAAAGTACGATTATAATCACCTTGGGATTTCCTTTTCTGGAAGTTTCAAGGTTTTTTATGTGGATTCGCTTGTTCAAGAGAGGTGTGTGTTTCTAATTAATTTGATAATCTAACAAATGATAATGGGAACCTTACAATTTTTCGGTGAATTTGTTTCAATTGAAGGTTGAAATCTAACAATTGGACACTTGGCACGTGATAATGAAAAATCCCCGCTCAAAGGCGGGGATCAAAGCAAATAATATCATTTATGACGGATTCACTGTAACATCCACTTCATAACCATCGTCACCTTCCCCATAATCCAAAGGTACTTCGGCTGTATTGTTGTTATTTTTAATTAAATGTTTGTTCTCATCATACAAATAAGTTATAGGACAAAAACGGGTAATACCTTCTGCAACTTTCAAGGCACCCATGATTGCTGCGAAGATTGGTAATGGTTCATTACGGTGTCGAACGAGCTTAGATGTTGACCAAGCTAGTATTGTAAACCCACATGTGATACGAATTAATGCATTTAATGTTCCAATATTTGATCTCATTTCAATTGTACCTCCAAAATTTAATAATTTTGTAATATAATCTTTTAACGATGTAAAGGAGAAATATGATACCATAGTAAAAAGACACAGAAAGAATTAGGTGATGAGTATGGTAAAGGGTTTTTCACATTATTGGACGAAAAGTCAAATTCGTCAGCAACTAGAAGTCATTCGTGGAAATATTGCTCCTACGAAGGTTATTACCAATGCTCAATGGTTGAATAGTATAAGGAAATGTTGGATGCAAGGGAATATTTGGATATACCGCGATCGCATAGTGTACGTTGGTGATCAATTACCAACTAAAACGACAAGTGAGACGGAAATAATTGATGCTTCAAATAAGTTTGCAGTTCCAGGGTATATAGAGCACCACGCTCACCCATTTCAATTATATAATCCCCTAACGTTAGCTCAATATGCATCTGAACGGGGAACGACAACGTTGATCAATGACAACTTGCTATTTCTTTTACATTTGAACAAAAAGAAAGCGCTTACTTTGTTAGATAATCTACAAAAGACTCCCGCAACGATGCTTTGGTGGGCAAGATATGATTGTCAAACCGAGCTGAAGAATGAAGATGAGATATTATCTTACAGCACGATGAAGGAATGGTTAGACCATCCTTATGTCGTTCAAGGCGGAGAGTTAACAGACTGGCCTGGTGTGTTGCAGGGGGATGATACGATTCTGCATTGGATGCAAGAAACAAAGGATATTCGCAAGCCAATCGAAGGTCACTTCCCTGGTGCTGGTGAAAAAACGCTAACACAAATGGCTTTATTAGGTGTGAATGGAGACCATGAATCCATGACGGGGAAAGATGTGTTACGCCGCTTAGATATGGGAATGACAGCATCCTTACGTCATTCGTCGATTCGACCAGACCTACCGAAGCTGCTTCAGGAATTACAAAAAGAAGGATTTAACTCATATGATAAGCTTTTGATGACAACAGATGGTTCTACTCCTGATTTTATGGAAAAAGGTGTTATGGACTATTTAATTAAGATCGCAGTTGATAATGGAGTACCGTTTATCGATGCTGTTAATATGTGTACTTATAACGTTGCGAAACACTATCACATGGATGATGTTTTGGGAATGATTGCACCAGGTCGCATAGCTAACATAAATCTTCTATCTTCCTTGGAGCGGCCGTTGCCTGAGAGTGTTTTAGGAAAAGGACAGTGGCTAAGAAAAGAGGATAAACCTTGTTTTCCAAAAATGGAGTTTGACTGGGGAAACTATGATTTACAGCCTATGCAAATAGATTGGAACATTACAAAAGAGGATCTTCATTTCTCTATTCCTGTTGGACTTGAAATGACAAATGAAGTTATTTTAAAACCGTATCGAATTGATCAAGACTTAACATTAGATAGCTTACGTGAAGATACGGACGAGTGCTTTTTCATGCTGCTGGATCGCAAAGGGAAATGGTCATTCACTACAGCTATAAAAGGGTTTGCAAGAAACATTTATGGAATGGCAAGTACTTTTACTAGTTCTGGGGACATCATTTTAATGGGGAAAAATAAGCAGGGGTTATTGCATGCGTTTGAAGCTTTAAAGAAGCAACAAGGTGGAATTGTGTTAATTGACAAGGGTGGACCTGTTGTATCTATTCCGCTAGAACTTTCCGGTCTCATGTCTGATAAGCCATTAGAGTTAATGGCTGAAAAAGAAAGAGAATTAAAGACAGCTTTAAGAGAACGCGGATACGGGTACGAGGATCCTATCTATAGTTTGCTATTTTTTACAGCTACTCACTTGCCGTATATCCGTGTAACTCAAAAAGGTATTTTTGATGTGAAAAATAAAAAGGTACTCTTTCCCTCTATTATGCGTTAAACTAGTAAAGAGGTAAGGAAAAGAAAGGTGCGCTTAATATGAAAAGAACGATGGCATTGTTCGTTGGTTCAATGATGCTAATGTTCACACTCGTCGCTTGTAGTTCTTCTAACGAGGAAGTTGACATGGCGGGGGAGGAAGTAGAACCCTTAGCAGAACCCAATCTTCCTGAGAAAGATTCTGCTGAAATTGAAGAACCGGAACCATACGGATTTTTCCCATTAACGGGTGTTGAAATCGAGGAAGGTACCGACATTGATTACAGGGCATTCGGTGTGATGGTAGAAAACTCTCTCTCTGCAAGACCTCAATCAGGATTGTATCAGGCGGATGTTGTTTATGAAGTATTAGCCGAGGGTACTATTACAAGATTGTTGGCTTTCTATCATAGTCAAAAAGCAGATCGAATTGGACCAGTAAGAAGTGCACGAGACTATAATGTTTACTTAAATAAAGGGTATGATGCAATCTATGTTTCTGCTGGAGGAAGTCCTGCTGCTTTTTCCTTAGTAAATAGTGGATATGTAGATTATATAAATGGTTTAACATACGATGGTAGATTTCTGCATAGGTCTTCGGATCGCGTAGCTCCTCATAACTTATATACTAGTTATGAAGATCTAGCTGCTGCAGTGGAAGCTATCGGGTTTGAATTTGAGAGGGCAGTTCCTGATGCTCTTATATTTAAAAATCAATTGGATGAGATAGAGGGAAAATCGGCCATTCATTTTGAAGTGAAATACGGAAGTACGAACAATAATGTTCAATTCGAATATGACGAAGAGTTAAAGAAATATAGACGCTCTAATGGAGGAATTCCCACGGAAGATTTGGAAACGGGAGAACTAGTTACTCCGAAAAATGTCTTTATTGTAGAAGCACCCCATCAAGTTATCCCTGGTGATAATGCTGGAAGACGAGATATTGACATTGAAGCTGGGGGAAGAGCTTATTTAATTCAAGAAGGTATGTTACAGGAAGTAATGTGGCAAAATGTTGATGGTATTATCTTACCTTTTCGCAATGACAAACAGCTTCCATTCTTACCTGGACAAACATGGATAAATCTCGTGCCATCAGGAAATGGTGGACTCGATTCATATGTAGAAATTTTTAATTAGTGGTATCTCTACTAAAATAAATTCGGTGTATATATAGGAGTAGACAAAATTATAACGTGTTTTTCTGTCATACTCAGACCTAATTGTAAGTGATAGGAAGGATGAATGGAATGCAGATTGATAAATTACGTGGAAAAGAATTGGATCAATTATTCAAATCAATTTTAAGTCTTAAAGATTTAGAAGAATGCTATCTATTCTTTGATGACCTTTGTACAATGAATGAAATACAATCCCTAGCTCAACGCTTAGAGGTTGCTAGAATGCTCATGGAAGGCTACACATATCAACGTATTGAGAAAGACACAGGAGCAAGTACTGCTACCATTTCCCGAGTGAAACGTTGTATTAACTACGGAAATGATGGGTATCAAATGACGTTGGAGCGAGTGAAAGAGGATAAAGCTAGCTTGTAATTTTATTATGATGTTGAATATGTTCGTGTTTCATACAAAAATTGCATCTTCTCACAATGTTGAGAGAGGATGCGATTTTTTTTGTGGTTGTTGGGATAACGGTATTTCCGTAACAAATTGGGAAGTGCACATAAAATTTGTAGAATTCGCACATATAAGTGGAAATTTCGCACATATAATTGCGGAACTCGCACATATAAGTGGAAATTTCGCACATATATTTGTTGATTTCGCACATATAATCGGGAAACTCGCACATATAATTGCTCAACCCGCACATATATTTTTTGAAAAAAAGAAAAAAGTAAATTTTGTTTTTTAAGGAAGGACAGTACATAGATAGGGAACACAGATTGAGGTAAGAAATCATGATCTCAGTAGAAATCTTGAGAAATAGTATAGAACGAGCAAGGTAGAGCGCACTTCTCCCCTTCAAATCGAGAAAGTGCACATATACTTGCGCAATTCGCACATATAAGTGGAAATTTCGCACATATATTTGTTGATTTCGCACATATAATCGGGAAACTCGCACATATAATTGCTCAACCCGCACATATATTTTTTGAAAAAAAGAAAAAAGCAAATTTTGTTTTTTAAGGAAGGACAGTACATAGATAGGGAACACAGATTGAGGGAAGAAACCATGATCTTGGTAAAAATCTTGAGAAATAGTATAGAACGAGCAAGGTAGAGCGCACTTCTCCCCTTCAAATCGAGAAAGTGCACATATACTTGCGCAATTCGCACATATAAGTGGAAATTTCGCACATATATTTGTTGATTTCGCACATATAATCGGGAAACTCGCACATATAATTGCTCAACCCGCACATATATTTTTTGAAAAAAAGAAAAAAGCAAATTTTGTTTTTTAAGGAAGGACAGTACATAGATAGGGAACACAGATTGAGGTAAGAAATCATGATCTCAGTAGAAATCTTCCGATATTCAGTGAAGAAACACGAAGCCACACTTAAAATACATTAAGCAGTGGAAAAAAACTGCACCGAGCAGGAAAGACTAATCCTCCTCTTACGTCAATCTAAGCAAAAAATTGGTTATAGTCATTTAATGAGGAAGTTGTCATTTTTTGATATACTATTCAGCAGAGCAAACTAGTTGAAGTTAATAGAAAAGTTGGTGAATGCCATGCTTGAGTATCAAGAATGGAAACATGTTTTTAAAATAGATCCAAATAAGGAACTTTCAGATGAAAACCTAGAGTTACTTTGTGAGTCAGGGACAGATGCAATTATTGTTGGTGGTAGTGACGGGGTGACGGAAGAAAATACAATTGATTTATTAATGAGGATCCGTCGTTTTTCGGTAGCCTGCGCACTGGAAGTCTCGAATTTATACTCTATTGTGCCAGGTTACGATTATTATTTAATTCCCTCTGTCATCAACACGGACAATGCAACGTGGATAAAAGGATTGCATCATCGTGCATTAAAAGACTATGGAGCAATTATGAATTGGGATGAAGTTCTTTCAGAAGGATATTGTGTTCTAAACGAGGACTCAAAGGTTGCGCAGCTAACAGATGCAAATACAAATATTGATGAAGAAGATATCATTGCCTATGCAAGAATGATAGACAAGCTTTTTCCAATGCCAATTTTTTACTTGGAGTACAGTGGTAAATACGGAGATCCAAGCATCGTTCGAGCTGTGAACCATGTTTTAGAAGATGCACAATTGTTTTACGGTGGTGGAATTAAGACGGTAGAGCAAGCAGAAGAAATGGCGGCATATGCAGATACGGTTGTCGTTGGGAACATTATTTATGAAGATATAACAAAAGCTATCGATACAGTAAAAGCTGTAAAGGAGTAATTGTGCAGAAACAAATAATGAGATAAAATAGATATAAATAGAACGTACGTTTGGATGGTGGTTATATAATGAGGAATGATTTATTAAGTGGATTAAATAAAGAGCAAGGGGAAGCAGTAAAGCACGGAGACGGTCCATTATTAATTATGGCTGGTGCGGGAAGTGGAAAAACAAGGGTACTTACACATCGAATTGCCTATCTAATTGGTGAAAAGGGCGTGCCCCCATGGTCCATATTAGCGATTACTTTTACAAACAAAGCTTCACGTGAGATGAAGGACCGTGTAGCTAAGATCGTTGGCACTACAGCGAATGATATTTGGATTTCCACGTTTCACTCCATGTGTGTAAGGATTTTACGACGTGACATCGATCGAATTGGTGTGAGCCGTAATTTTACAATTCTTGATTCTGGGGATCAACTGACTGTTATTAAGAGAATGATGAAAGAATTAAATATTGATGTGAAAAAATTTGAGCCACGCTCTATTCAAGGAACTATTAGTTCGGCAAAAAATGAATTGAAAACTCCGAAGCAATATGAAAAAACGGCAGCTGGACCATATGAAAACACGGTTTTAAAAGTATATGAAGCATATCAGAAAGAACTAAAACGAAATGATGCTCTTGATTTTGATGACTTAATTATGATGACAATTCGACTATTTAATGACGTACCAGAGGTGTTGGAGTACTACCAACGTCGTTTTCGCTATGTCATGGTGGACGAGTATCAAGATACGAACCGAGCCCAATATACGTTAGTTAAAATGATTGCTGACCGCCATCACAATATTTGTGTGGTAGGGGATTCAGATCAATCCATATACCGTTGGCGAGGAGCAGATATTCAAAACATTTTATCCTTTGAGAATGACTATCCTAATGTAAATGTGATTATGCTCGAGCAAAATTATCGTTCTACGAAAACAATATTGCAAGCCGCAAACCAAGTGATTGAAAATAACATGAATCGTAAGCCGAAGAAGCTTTGGACTGAAAACGATGAAGGAGACAAAATCGTTTATTATGAAGCGGATTCCGAGCATGATGAGGGACGTTTTGTTATCGGTAAAGTAAAGGACGCAATAGACTCAGGACGTCATCGCCCATCAGAAATTGCCGTTCTTTATCGTACGAATGCTCAATCCCGTGTCATTGAGGAAATGTTTGTGAAGTCATCCTTACCATACACAATTGTTGGAGGAACAAAGTTCTACGATCGTAAAGAGATTAAAGACTTACTAGCGTATTTACGACTTGTAGCGAATCCAAACGATGACATAAGTTTACGACGAATTATTAATGTACCTCGTCGTGGAATTGGTGCGACTACATTGGAAAAAATAGAGTCATATGCGGGGCTGCGTGATTTATCTCTTTATGAAGCTTTATTGGAAGTTCGCCAAGTAGGTTTAAGTGCACGGTTTGAAAAATCGTTAGCAGAGTTTGGGGAGCAAATCAAAGGCTGGACACAAATGCAAGACTACTTGTCTGTAACCGAGTTAGTGGAAGAGCTTTTGGAGAAAACAGGCTACCGCGAGATGTTGAAAAATGAAAAAAGTTTAGAAGCAGAAGGTCGTTTAGAAAACATCGACGAGTTTTTATCCGTAACAAAGGAATTTGAAGAAACAAGTGAAGATAAAACACTTATTGCGTTTTTAACTGATTTAGCTTTAATCGCAGATATTGATAAGGTTGGCGACGATGGAGAAGTGGAAGATCAAGTGTTGCTTATGACGCTCCATTCTGCAAAAGGTTTGGAGTTTCCACTCGTATTTTTAATTGGACTAGAAGAAGGGGTATTCCCACATAGTCGTTCTCTTATGGAGCCAGAAGAAATGGAAGAAGAACGACGTCTTGCTTACGTAGGTATCACTCGTGCGGAAAAACAATTACATGTAACACGAGCCAAGATGAGAACATTATTTGGACGTACAAATATGAATCCACCTTCTAGATTTTTAAGTGAAATACCTGAAGACTGCTTAGATTGTATCAATAAGCCAAATACAGATTCCATGCCAGCGTGGATGAAACCATCCCACGGTGGAGGCGGTGGTTTTGGTTCTTCATCACCAGCTTCAAGACGAGGTGGAAGAAGCGCTGCTACTACAGGGGCGGGAATTACTGCTATGAAGCCGCCAACTAGAACGGTAACTGCACGATCTAGCACAACGGTAACAGGTGGCCAATCCTTCGACTGGGCAGTTGGTGACAAGGCTGCACATAAAAAATGGGGTGTGGGAACGGTTGTAAGTATGAAGGGTAACGGAGAAAACGTTGAATTAGACATCGCCTTTCCGGAAGTAGGAATTAAACGATTGTTTGCGAAGTTTGCCCCAATCACGAAACAGTAGAATAGATAGCATAGCGATAGGCTACCATGCTAATGGGTTAATTGATAAAGTCAGAGGGAAAGCGAACCTTTCAGAAGCGTTTTTGCTTGTGAAAGGTACGATCAGAGGGAAAGCGAGCCTTTTAGAAGCATTTTTGCTTGTGAAAGGTGCGATCAGAGCGAGAGCGAATGGTCCGAAACGAAAGGGGCAGCAATCAAAGTAATACTAGATTAGTTTGGCTACCATTAAAACGAGAATAAATCTTCAGGGCTGACAACGTAATAATGAAAAATAAGGTGGGAAGAACATGGCCGAAGCGAAACACGAAATTGATCGCTTAACAGACATGCTAAATGATTACGCATATCACTATTATGTATTAGATCAACCGAAGGTGTCCGATGCAGAATATGACATGCTATTAAAGGAACTAATTGCACTAGAAGAAGCAAATCCTGAATTAAAACGAGAAGACTCTCCTAGCGAAAGAGTGGGGGGGCAACCACTCGAGCATTTCAGTAAAGTACAGCACGACACTCCGATGTTGAGCTTATCTAATGCGTTTAACGAAGACGATTTACGTGATTTTGACCGACGTGTAAATCAAAATCTAGGACACGAGGCAACGTATAGTTGTGAGTTGAAAATAGATGGTCTGGCAGTAACATTAAAGTACGAAGAAGGTAGATTCGTTTTAGGTGCAACACGTGGAGATGGTACAACAGGGGAGGATATTACGAGCAATTTAAAAACGATTCCGTCTATCCCTTTACGATTGAAAGAGCCTGTAACTATTGAAGTCCGTGGAGAAGCATTCATGCCGAAACGCTCCTTTACTAGATTGAATGATGCTAGGGAGAAAAATGGAGAAGCATTGTTTGCAAATCCGAGGAATGCTGCAGCAGGTTCGCTTCGGCAATTAGATCCTAAAATAGCTGCAAAGCGTAATTTAGATATCTATATTTACTCTGTGGGCAGCATTTTGGATCGCCAAATTCCTTCCCACCATGAGGCACTAGAATATGTTAATAAACTTGGATTTAAAACCAATGACCAGCATAAGCATTGTAAAAACATAGATGAAGTGATTGACTATTGTAATAGCTGGCTAAGTAAACGAGCTGACCTTCCATATGATATTGATGGCATTGTAATTAAAGTGGATAGCTTGGCAGATCAGCAAGAACTAGGTTTCACAGCAAAAAGTCCTCGATGGGCTACTGCCTTTAAGTTTCCGGCAGAAGAAGTTGTTACAACCCTTCGTGACATAGAATTAAGCATTGGTAGAACAGGGGTTGTAACACCAACAGCCATTTTAGACCCTGTTTCGGTTGCGGGCACAACGGTACAACGTGCATCCCTGCACAACGAAGATTTAATTCGTGAAAAAGATATTAAACTTGGTGATAAAGTTACGATTAAGAAAGCAGGAGACATCATTCCTGAAGTGGTCAATGTGTTAGTAGAACACCGAACAGGAGCCGAACGTGATTTTTCCATGCCAACAGAGTGTCCTTCTTGTGTAAGTGAATTAGTTCGAATTGAAGGTGAAGTAGCGTTACGTTGTGTAAATCCGAAATGTCCTGCCCAAATCGTGGAAGGACTCATCCATTTTGTTTCGCGAAATGCGATGAATATTGATGGGTTAGGAGAACGTGTTATTAAACAACTGTTTGAAAATGAGCTTATTGAGGATGTGGCTGACTTATATAAGCTTGAACGTGAGGAACTGCTGAAGCTTGAGCGTATGGGAGAAAAATCAGTAGACAATCTACTGAAAGCAATAGATACTAGTAAGGATAATTCTCTTGAAAAACTTTTATTTGGGTTAGGAATTCGATATGTTGGTTCGAAGGCTGCGAAAACATTAGCCCAACATTTTGAAACAATAGATAAGCTTCAAGTAGCGAATAGAGAAGAATTAGAAGCCATTGATGAAATCGGGGAAAAAATGGCGGATTCTATTGCTACTTATTTTGAAATGCCGGAAGTGACAGAATTGATTGAAGAACTAAAGGATTTAGGTGTAAACACTTCATATAAAGGACCGAAGCCTGTTGCTGTTACGGAATCCTCTTCCTATTTATTTGGGAAAACAATTGTATTAACTGGTACAATGGAAGAAATGTCTCGTGGTGATGCAAAAACGGAAATCGAAGCGAGAGGTGGAAATGTCACAGGAAGTGTTAGTAAGAAAACAGATCTACTTATCGCTGGTGAGAAGGCTGGATCGAAGCTTACGAAAGCCCAAGACTTAAATATTGAAGTGTGGGATGAAGCACGTTTTCTTCAAGAGTTAGAAAAATAATGTAGATTTTTTATGGGAAAATGGTGAGGAGTGTGATGGAAGAATGAAACTAAAACTAAGTCTTGTTTTTGTTTCTTTATTGCTAGTTTTTACTGGGTGTATCCCTTCCCTTGAGCGGGGAGAGGAAGAAATTATTATTGTGGAAGAAACAGAGGAAACCGAAGAACAGCAATTTATTCTTACTCCGACCATTGATACCCCTGAAAACTTTTATCGGAATGTCTTGAAAGATGGAAGCTATTATCGAAGTGATACTAGGGGAAACGTTAGGCATTGGATGAGCAATAGAATTGATATTAACCAATTTGAACTAGGCTTAATGGAAATTGCGACAACAAGGTTCAACCAAGACCAGTTTTATTTTCGAGAAGGTGATACATTAAGTGCACAACGAACGATGAGCTGGTTAAGAAGATACGACCGTTTTAGTAATACAGAGGGTTTGAATCCTGAATTAAACAATGATGATGATGATGTCGTAGAAATTACACAAGGTAGAAAAAAATTTGCAGAACTTGCTTACGACGAACTGTTAGAAAGAATGAGAGAAAGACCTCAAGTCTTTGCCCATATGATTGAGCATCAATATTTTCACGTTACAGATGAAGAAAGAGTTGAATTAGGTGGAATTGTCATTGGTGTAGCATTAAACTCTGTCTATTCTTTTAGACTAGAAGACGAACAAGGTCGCTATACTTTCTATGAACAACCTATAAGTGACGAAGTGCTGGAAACACAAGGAAGAGAAATTGCTCAAGAAATAGCACTGCGGTTTAGAAATCGTGAAGGGTTAGAAGAAGTTCCAATCACATTGGCACTGTATCGTGAAGAAAGAAGAGGAGCAATTGTACCAGGATCGTTCTTTGCTATGACGCATCTAGATGAGGGAGAATCAACAATCCAAAACTGGGAAGCAATAAATGAAGCATTTCACTTTTTCCCTTCTAGTCAAGCGAGGAGAGAATTTCCTAATGAATCTAATAACTTTAACCAATTTAAAACAGAGGTCATCGAGTTTTTTGGTAGAAATATTGGCGTCGTTGGGAAAGGTCGATATAAAAATGGAGATTTAGAAGAAATGACGATAGAACTGAATTTACAGTCACATGGTAAACCAGAAATTATCGCATTGACTCAATATGTGAGAGGGAAGATAGGGAATTTATTTTCCACACAAACTCCAACATATGTGTATATTAACTCCATAAACGGACCTGAAAGCATTATCATTCATAATCCAGGGCAAGAGCCGTATATCCATATTTATAAGTAATGTACTTTTCGGATGGGAAAATAGAGTTGCTGGGTTGAACATTGAAAGTAATGAAATAGGAATGGCGTAAGTGAACCTAGTTGATCTGGGTTCTCTTTTATTTTTGTATCTAAAGCAAATGAAAAGCAAACAAATTCGCTTCTCTCATTGCTTGTCCTTCGGTTCTTTGGTATCATCATACTATTGTAATGTACAGTGGTAAAATACGGGTATAAAGTAAATTTGGAGGTGGAAGAATGGCACGTATTTCTAAAGAACAGGTAACACATGTGGCAAATTTAGCTCGTCTTGAGTTTTCAGAAGACGAAATTGAAATGTTTGCAAAGCAACTTGATGATATTATTTCGTATGCGGAACAGCTAAATGAGCTTGATACAACAAATGTAGAGCCAACATCGCACGTGTTAGACATTAAGAATGTACTCCGCGAAGATAAAGTTCGACCTTCGCTTGATCAGAAGGATGTAATGAAAAATGCACCAGATCATAGTGATGGACAATTTAAAGTTCCATCCGTACTAGAGTAGAGGGGAGGAAAAAGAAGTGAGTTTGTTTGATCATAAAATTTCTGATATTCATGAATTATTACATAAAAAAGAAATCAAGGTCTCTGATTTAGTTGATGAATCTTACAAGCGTATTCAGCAGGTGGAAGGAAAAGTCGATGCATTCCTTCATTTAACGGAAGAAGCAGCACGAACTGCAGCGGATCAGTTGGATGATCGATTAAGTGCGAACGATATGCCTGGCAGTCTTTTTGGGATTCCTGTTGGGATAAAGGACAATATTGTAACAAAAGGTGTTCGTACAACGTGTGCGAGTAAGTTGCTGGAAAACTTCGTACCAGTTCATAATGCAACAGTGGTGGAACACTTGCAACAAGCACAAACAATAACCATCGGTAAGTTAAACATGGATGAGTTTGCGATGGGATCCTCGAATGAAAACTCTGGTTTTAAAGTTACAAGAAATCCATGGGATCTTGATCGTGTTCCTGGTGGTTCAAGTGGGGGTTCTGCAGCGTCCGTTGCTGCGGGAGAAGTTTTCTTTTCGTTAGGTTCGGATACGGGTGGATCCATTCGTGAACCTGCTGCTTTTTGTGGGGTTGTTGGAATGAAGCCAACTTATGGACGAGTTTCTCGTTTTGGTTTAGTTGCTTTTGCTTCTTCTTTAGACCAAATTGGGCCCATTACACGCACTGTGGAAGATAACGCATACGTGCTTCAAGCCATTGCTGGCCATGATAAGATGGATTCCACTAGCGCGAATGTCCAAGTTCCTAATTTTTCCGAAAAGTTGAATGGAGATATTAAGGGATTGAAGATAGCTGTGCCGAAGGAGTATTTAGGCGAGGGTGTTAGTGATGAGGTTCGTGAGCAGGTTATGCAGTCGTTGAAAACGTTAGAGGGTCTTGGTGCTACGTGGGAGGAAGTGTCGCTTCCGCATTCGAAGTATGCTACTGCTGCGTACTATTTGTTAGCTTCATCAGAGGCTTCTGCGAACTTGGCTCGTTTTGATGGAATTCGTTATGGTGTTCGTGTGGAAGAGGATAATTTAATTGAAACGTATCGGAAAACTCGTAGCCAAGGGTTTGGTGACGAGGTGAAGCGTCGTATCATGCTTGGCACGTTTGCTTTGAGTTCTGGTTATTATGATGCGTATTATAAAAAGGCGCAAAAGGTTCGCACGTTAATTAAGCAGGATTTTGAAGCTGTTTTTGCGAACTATGATGTGATTATTGGGCCAACTGCACCGACAACGGCATTTAAGATTGGTGAGAAAACAGATGATCCATTGACGATGTATGCGACGGATATTTTAACAATTCCAGTGAACTTGGCTGGTGTTCCTGCGATCAGTGTACCGAGTGGTTTAGCAGGTGGGTTACCTGTTGGGCTACAAATTATCGGGAAGTACTTTGATGAAAATACTGTGTATCGTGTTGCCCATGCGTTTGAGCAAGCGACAAACTTCAATCAGTTAAAACCGAATCTATAAGGGGGGAACAAATGTGAGCTTTGAAACAATTATCGGACTTGAGGTCCATGTGGAATTAAAAACGAAATCGAAAATCTTTTGTGGTTGCTCTACGGAATTCGGTGCGCCACCAAATACACATACTTGTCCAATCTGTCTTGGTCACCCAGGTGTTCTCCCTGTGTTGAATCGTCAAGCTGTTGAGTTTGCGATGCGTGCTGCGATGGCGCTTAACTGTGAAGTGGCAGAAGTGACAAAGTTTGATCGTAAAAACTATTTTTATCCTGACAATCCAAAGGCATATCAAATTTCTCAGTTTGATAAGCCGGTTGGAGAGCATGGCTGGATTGATATTGAGGTTAATGGGGAGTCGAAGCGTATCGGGATTACTCGTCTTCATTTAGAGGAGGATGCTGGAAAGCTTACGCATGTGGATGGACAAGGCCATTCGTTAGTAGACTTTAACCGTGTTGGTACTCCGTTGATTGAGATCGTATCAGAGCCGGATATTCGAACTCCGGAGGAAGCATACGCTTATTTGGAAAAACTAAAGGCGATTATGCAATATATTGATGTTTCTGATTGTAAGATGGAGGAAGGTTCTCTTCGTTGTGATGCGAATGTCTCCTTGCGTCCTGTTGGTCAAGAAGAATTCGGTACGAAAACAGAGTTGAAGAACTTAAACTCGTTTGCGTTCGTGCAAAAGGGCTTAGCATATGAAGAGGTTCGTCAAGCGGAAGTGTTATCTGGTGGTGGCGAGATTCTTCAAGAGACTCGTCGATGGGATGAGAATGGAAATAAGACATTGCTTATGCGTGTGAAAGAGGGATCCGATGATTATCGTTATTTCCCAGATCCTGATTTAGTTGATTTTGTGATTGACGAGGAGTGGCGAGCAGAGGTAGAGAAGTCGATTCCAGAGCTTCCAGATGCGCGTCGTAAGCGTTACGTGGAGGACCTTGACCTTCCGCCGTATGATGCTTCTGTGTTAACGCAGCAAAAATCGATGAGTGACTTCTTTGAAAGCTGTTTGAAACAAGGTGGCCCTGCGAAACCAGTGTCGAACTGGTTAATGGGTGAAGTAAATCGTTATTTAAATGCGAATGATAAGGAAATTGAAGAGGTGCCAATGACACCTGAATCATTGGTGAAAATGATTAATTTGATTGAGAAGGGTACCATTTCGTCGAAGATTGCCAAGACAGTTTTCAATGAGTTGATTGAAAATGGTGGAGATCCTGAGAAAATTGTAGAAGACAAAGGTCTTGTGCAAATCTCGGATGAGGGAGCTATTTTGACAATGGTTAATGAGGTGCTTGATCAGAATCCTCAATCAATTGCTGACTTTAAGGAAGGAAAGAAAAAAGCAATTGGTTTCTTGGTGGGGCAGATTATGAAGGCATCCAAAGGGAAAGCAAATCCTCAGCTAGTGAATCAGATGCTAGTGCAAGAAATGAATAAGAGATAATTTGTTTTGATTTGATTGGAAAGAGACACTCTTGTAGCTTTTGTTGGTGAAGCTGCGGGGGTGTTTTTTTATCAAAGGTAAGATTAAGTATAAAATTTTGTCACAAGCACACGTCCTAGACGTGTGCTATTTTCGAATTATGGGTACAAGGATACTTCGACGTAAATACTTCTATCATAATAATTATACAGAGCCGTTGAAACTAGAAGCGGCTCTTTTTTGAATTTTGTCTAGTTCGTAAGGTCGTAAAGCAATTCCTATGAACCGAATACTTGTGAACAGTGTCACTAACAGAAGCTTATGTTGTAGAAGAATAACTAACATAATAAACTCATTAACTGTGTAGTACAAGGATACGGATCTATAGAAAACGATATTTCTCAATTTGGTGCGATGGAGGAAGATTCGAAAGTTTTCTGGAAAGTTTAGATGTACTGTTTTTAACCCGAGCTCGTTGTAATCTTTTCTTGTGCATTACCTTAAAACTGATTTTTTTAAAACTATCTATTTAAAGTAATTGAGCATAAACAAATCGCTTCGTAAAGGTAAGTCAGTCAGACTATTTCATTTATTGGGTGGAGGTATTCCTTTTAACTGTTAGCGTGGTATCCTTCTACCTATATATAAGGTTTTTTTATATTCAAATGCTTAATTTAATTTTTTTATAATAAATATTGATATATTATAAAAATAGTTGAATATAATCTACATGTTCAGGAACTGAACCAACATTAATTTCATGCCAATTTTCATTATGTAATGTATCGACTTTTACACCAACTTCCATGATTATATCATGGTTGGATGTATAAAATTTTATTGTTATATAATCTATATTTTTTTTGATGAGATTTGCATATTGTGTTTTCAAATGTTCCAATGTAACTTTTAAATTGAGTAAAATCAATTTTTCTTGGACATATGCTGGATCATCATATACGGAAAATTCGTATATTAATTCTCCATTTTCTTGAATAGCCGAGGTAATATCATACGGCATATCTTCATTAATGAGTTTTTTATATTCATTATCCTGTTTAAAAAGAACAAAAGAAAATACTATAATTACAATAACCCCTAAAATTATTAAGTATTTTTTCATTCCAAAACCCCCAGATCTTTTTTAATTCCTCTCTAAATATATTTACATTTAACATGAGTATGTATGTTTTCAAAAATCATACATACTCATGTTATACTTTAAAATGTTATGATTTACCTGACCCAATCAAAACTATTGGGGGCCTGTCTTAAATCATAGCTAGTACTGTTAGTAATACTTATTGATGGTCCGCCTGGTGACATACTTATTGTACCGTTAAGACCAACCTTTTTGTGATAATAATTTGCAACAAGATCTGTTCGATCTAGTTCTCCTGACTGGTTAACATGGTTTCCTATGAATAAATTTACCCACCCGTTATGATTTATTGTAGGTTCATCATTATAAACGTTTTTAAGCGGTATATTATAGTCCATTCCAACTTGTGGATGGAACTCACCATTATAATCGTAATATTCATAACGAGTTCCCGAGAGATCACCGGTAGCGTGGTATGCTAAACCACCACGTTCATAATCTATATTCCAAAAATCTCCTACCGCAATACCTATTTTATCTGTCAATCTCCAAAATGGACTATCTAACCAGTTAAAAGTGGCTGTAACTCTTCTAGTATTGAAATTATTAGAGTCAGTGCCACGATTGTAAACTGAGGTCGTTAATGAAAATTGATTTTCGGGGATTTGACTTGTTGTATATTCTTCTTCAGTTATTTCCTCTCCGTTAGTATCCATTACTGTGAAACTCTCAAGTTCAATACCTTTGTCAGCTTCTGATGCAATTTCATATTTATATCCTTCTGGTAAGAATTGAATTTGTTCTTTTGTATATCCAATCTGTAACAATTTTTCTTCTAAACTATCATTTTCATAATTTTGACTACCTATTGAGTCATTGTGTTCTCCTTTTTGATTATTTGCTTCTTGGACAGCTAAAGTAAAGCTTACCTTTTCTGTTTCTTCATCGTATTCGACGTCCATTAATTCTGCACCAGATTCAAATCTCTTTAAAATATTTGGTATTTCTTTATTGGGAATTGAATCAATATGTTTACTTTCAAACCCTAAATCTAATAATTGTTTTTTGATATCAATATCAATTTTTTCTTCAGATGAAGCATGCACAGAAACAGAAATGAACAAAATTAACACAACAGTAAACACTTTAAGTATTCCTTTAGACAATATATACACTCCTTATTCAAAATATATTTATTCTAAGGGTCTAGTAATTACATTCGTTTCAATCGCAGCAACCAAATGAATTAAGTAGCATTTTTTGTGTAATAATATTTATATATTTTTATATATTGGATTTCTTAACATCACCTTCTGTTAATTATTGGTACATGTACATTTAAATCTATCAACTAGCAAAAATAAACACAAATTTAGTATATTTGTTTTATAGACTATATAAGTCCGTGAGTGCTACTAAAAAGAGGTTATTTTATTCCATCTTAACTTTAGTTCCAAATACTACCAATAAGTCTGATTTAATCCATTAACAAACCATCTTGACAAGTCCTGTTCTTAAAATAATTAATCCATCCTTTTCTATTGCCTTATATAGTAATCAATGAAGATTTTGAAAAACTATCATTCGGATTTAATGAGTAAATTTTTTTTACTGTAGAAATTCAAGGATATGATTTAGTAGATTAAAATATAGCAAATAGATAATAAAATCATAGATGTAATTCCAAAATTTAAGTGGGTACCCCAATGACTTGACTATTTTTTTATTTACCTAGTCTCTAAATTTTAGTAGAATAGACTTATGATTACTTTATACTATTTTTTTATTGACAGCTCATTGCTTGTCGGGATCTATATTTAACTTATACGCGATCTTTCGGATTGTACTTGCTTATACACTTATTTAGTGTGTAAATACGAGACACTCCGGAGGTCTTTTTTTGTGTGTTCAAAAAAAGTTTGGTTTTAATAAAAACAATCAAGTAGTTAAACGAAATTAATTATTAGAGAGGAGATAGTATTATGTTTGAGAGATTATTTGGGGATATTTTAGATGCGGCTATTAATCTAGTAAAACCCATTCTTGATTATGAAATAACCTTATTTTTTTCATTTTCAGTTAGAGTGGTTTTATTTGTACTGGTATCGATATTTTTAGCTGCAGGTTTCTTTACGTGGTTCAAAAAGAACTTTATCCATATAAGAAGTTTTATGGATAGAATTTCAAGGGAATACGATATTTTAAGTTTGTACCTTTATAAGTACAAAAAGGACTTTATAAGCAGGAAGATTCTTATTCGCCAAGAAGAAGTTGGTATAAATCGGTATGAGGATACTGATGGTGGAGTGGAAGGAAGAAGTCTTAAGGTGAATATCACCGAGAACTTTAATTCTTTTGAGGAAGCACTGGAAGATTTTAAAAGAAACCAATCTTTCTGGAAAAAAGTAAGTGGAGTAAATACATTTGAAACACATGCTTTAGAACGATTTGTTGAGGATAATATTGATTATTTAAATCAAATTCCAGAAGGTAGTATTACTGCTGAGGATATTTTGCTCTTTACTATGGTTACAGTAGCTGTTAATCATATTAATTTTGCGAGAGTTCATAACAGCAATCTTAGGCCATTAGACTTCTTTTTTAGGAGGTACAAGCCTAG
Organism: Evansella sp. AB-rgal1; assembly: GCF_041820985.1. Classification (NCBI taxonomy): domain Bacteria; kingdom Bacillati; phylum Bacillota; class Bacilli; order Caryophanales; family Bacillaceae; genus Evansella; species Evansella sp. AB-rgal1. The sequence goes on along the minus strand of NZ_JBGUAU010000015.1, from coordinate 33,158 downwards.
TCAAGTAGAAAGTGCCCCTAGATATACGTTCCATCATATCATAAATGACCTTGGTTTTATCTGGTGTTTCCATTTTAAACAAATCTTCACTTATTGTTCCTGGCATGAACATACTAGGGAATAAATTGGCGTCATTATTTATAATAGCAGTAAATAGCATTCGTACTAAATTGCTTGCATCCCTTTGATATTCTAGCCATTCTTCTGTAGGTAACTCTAGGAACCCTGTTTCTACCCCTGAATTAAATATCCATTTTAAGCTTCTCTCTTCTTGCTTTCGATATGACTCCAATTGTTGTTCAATATGAATGCTTGATTCTTCTAAATCTAATGCTATACCTTCTCTTGGAAAGTGATAACTATATATGAAATATACCATAATGAATGTAACAATTGTAACAGAATAAAAAATTGGTCGTCTCATTTTCCTTCCTCACCTCCATTAAAAATGAAGGAGCGGGTAATATAATATATCCCGTTCCTTCCAATCAAATTATTTACCAGAATACATCTCCGTCTTTTCTGTATAAAGGAGGTAAGAATAGCAATGGATCTACTACGTTTGTCCTTAAATCCCAACATCCACCACGGTGTATTTCGAAGTGAAGATGTGTTCCTGCTCTAGGATTACTAGGGCTTGGTGTTGGTTGAACAGAACCAGTATTACCCATGTATCCTAAAAAGGATCCCATTGTCACATAATCCCCTATCTTTACAGCTCTGTTTTGAAGATGAGCATATAAGCTATGATACAGTTCTCCGTCTAGTGTATGTTCAATTACAACCATATTCCCAAAGTCGTTCATATATTTAGATTCAATTACTTTTCCCTCTGCAAAAGCGACTATCGGTATATCTCCACTTCTTCCCCCTAACCCAATATCGACTCCTCTATGCATCCTACCCCACCTTTCTCCAAAGCCCGAAGTTATTCTTCCTGTTGTAGGATACATTACTTGTCCTAAAGTAACATAAGGAGCATGTGGATTATCAGGTATATAGGTTGCGTTAAGTTTATATTTTTCTGCGGTATCCAAAATATTTCTTACGTACACATCAGAGTGATTGTACGCTCTAATAGCATTGTACCTATCCCTTGAATAACCATTACTTGCTAAATAGTGCGCTGCTGTATGAACAGCATCTTCCAAATCCCAAGGATCAGCTTTTCCATTACCGTTTCCATCTCTGCCATATCCTCGATATTGAGAGATTAAACTTACATTTGTAATGTCTATAGGACCAATGATATTCCCTAATCTTGTAACTGTATTATAGGGGTCACCGCTGAAACTCCAACCTAACCATGTTCTCGGCATAAATTGATAGTGACCGACTGCTCCTACATTAGATATCATTGTTGGATGAGTACTAAATGATGTTTCATGATAGTGGATTGCGGCTAGTGTGTACCAATTAACTCCATATGTTTCTCCTGCTTCCTGATAATAAGGCATATATTCAATTGGTACCCCTTCTCCCGGAATTATAGTTCCTATAAAACCATTACCTGGTCTCCAATCTCCAATTCCCCTCATTTCCATCCAATGAAGATAATTCATAACAGGATATTTGTTTCCTGATTCTTCATTTGCGAATTGGTATTGTCCATCTATAAACATTTTATCTTCTGATCCATATCCAAAAGAGTTAAGTATATTGTCTAAACGACTGTAGTCTTCTTCATGGTTTCTATTGGTCTCAATGATTCTTTTTTCCCTTGTCTTGGTAGTTATTTTGACCTTATATTCTACCTCAATCTCTTTCGTACCATGCTTTAAAACACGATCATAAACAGGAACGCCATTGGAATCTATGGGATTGGGTAATAGGTAGTTAACTGGTTCAGAACTATAACTAATTACTTCCTCTTCATACCAACTATATGCTACTTCTTGTACCATTGTTCTAGTTGTGTGCTCTACTTGATAGTTCCACTGTGTTAATTTTTCTTCATAGGTTATATCCATCCATTCATTCCATGCATCCACAAATGTTAACATATCTACATAGTTATCGGTTCTTATGATTTCTCCTTCATCTATTCCAAGCTCTTCATCCTCTACTATTACCTGTTTCTCAGTATAAGCATTAAAAGTTTCTCGCTCAAAATGAGGAGCTAAAGCGGAAGCCGTTTCACTGATAATAGTGTAATCATAATCCTTCTCGGACTGAAGTAGTTTTACTAGAGAAACAGATGTTAATAATATCTCTGGAACTCGATAAGGTACTTCTTCTGCTAGAGACATATTTACTGTTTTGTCAGCTTCTGCCACAACATGGTTATAGAATTCTATGTCATCTGGCTCTTCTAAACCTTTACCAAGAGAAAATACAGTGGTTATTGCAACACCAACAAGAACGACACAAACAAATATTAATAGTACCTTCGCTCCCAATATACCCCCTATAGCAATTAGTTTAGTTATTAAGAACTTAATTAGCATTCCAATAGCTTTAACAGCAGCTTTTTGGGTTGCAACCATTGCTTTTTTCGCTAATTTTTTAAATACTTTATTTCTTGCTTGCTTTGCTTTTCTTTCTGCAAGTTTGCTTGGTATAGATTTCTCTTTTTTTTCTTTTTGAGGATGTAATAACATACTCATCGTTATTACACCCCTATTCTTGCTCTGTTCTCTTCATTTTGTCTTCTTCGTTCAATTCTCCTGTTTGGCCTTCTTGGAATAAGGTTATTGGGATCAATAATTTCTTCTACACTCTCAACATTCCCTTGGGATGTATGAAGTTTGCTTTCTTCAACTACAATTCTGTTAGCACTGGATACAGAACATCTTGTTCTTCTCACTTCTCCTGGATTAAGAGAAGGATCACCTTTAGAATAGCTGGAAAAGCGATACTCTTTTCCTTTTCCTGTCGTACCAACTACATAGCTTCGATCTCTTTCAACAATCATTTCAATATTGTTATTATCAGAATGTGCCTTTAAATCATTAGCGTAGAAAGTTCCTTGCTCTACCTGTTGGTTATAAGGAATATAGTCTTTTGATATTGATGGTATTACTGGTTTCTGAGCTACAAGTTCATTAGCATCAATGTTAATTTGTCTATTAACTAGTACCTTACCGCCACTAGCATCTTGCTTATAAAAACCAATATCTTGACCATTTGTTTGTCTACTACTTAAAGAACCGTTGCTAACAGTTAAATCTTGATAAAGGACTTCTCCTTTTTTAAGAGAACTATCTCCCGAACCATATTTACTGACAATTTGCATCTCACCTGTTTTATCTCGAACTTGAACGTATGAAGTATCCGCAGTAACGACTTGTTGAATGGCTCCATTTGCAATCACTTCTCTACCATCATCCGTAACCTGTGTTTGAGCCATTTGAGCAATTTCATTTATTTCTTTTGCTTGTAAGTTAGCCCCACTGTTAAATGGATTTACATTGGCATTTCCCACAAAAGGATTCAAGCGTTTATTATCACTAGTTAAATCAGCAACTTTTTGATATCCATTTACACCAGTGACGGATCCAACTACATAAGCAACCCCTTTACTAAAATTATTACTAGCTGTTACTTGGTCTCCATCACCTACTAACTGTGTAGCCCCTGGATATTTTTTGAACATACATGGAAAGCGAATCCAACCAATCGTTTTAAAAGAGGTGAAGAAACTTGGGAGAGTAACATCTGGTGATATATAGAGTTACTTACATTTGGTTCAAAAATAAACTGTTAAATTCCCATGTCCATTTTTTAAAGATTTGGATACACTGTAATGGGTATGGGTGAGGTATTTAACACCTAGTGTTATTACATAAATCTGATGTCTATATTTTTAAAAAATCTAATAAGATATTTAAATCGTATCTATACTGATACGATTTTTGTTATTTTTTATATAGGGCAAAAACGGCATATATGAAAAACTAAAAAGGTAGTAAAAGTATTCATTTCAATAAAAAGTATAATTAGTGAAAAATTATATATTTTAGTAGATTATGGATTTTTTCATAGTATTATTTAGTTGTAATAAAATATCTAAAAAAAGAGGAATGGTATTATGAAAAAGAAAGTATCGAGGTTGTTAACAGCATTTTTGGTAACGTTTTGTTTTATTTTAGGATTTTCACAATTAGGTTATGCTAGTGATTTTCAAACTCAAGCAATCCCTGGAAATCCAGTATATCCAGGGACTAATATTAAGATGAAAGCTGGGGATGTATTGTATTCGTCTAAAGGCCTTGATACTTACTTAGTTGGTCATGTTGGAATTGTAGATGCCAACGGTCAAGTAATACACATGATGAAAAATGGTGGCATGAAAAGGGAATCAATTTCTGCTTATTCATCAAATTTTAAATACACTATCTATCAAGCAAAAGTAGAGAATAATGGTTATAAAGCAGCGCAAAATGCTACTAGTTTGTATAACAATTACAGAAGTAGTGCTTCTTATACTCTTACAACTACATTAACAAGGCCAAAAGATAAACAATATTGTACAAAACTTGTATGGCAAGCATATTATTATGGTTCAAATATTAATTTAGGAGATAATTCATTTACATAAACTTCGGTACCTCCAAGTTGGATAATAGATACAACTTACTTATCACGAAGATAATCTTGGTATTGCCTTGCTTTAAAGACGAATTTTGAAATATTATTGTTCTTTTTTATGTGGTAAAATTATACATACTTTACATGGTGGAGGAATTTTATATGAGAGATTTTGTAGTAGGATTAGTAATGATCTTAATAGCTATTAGTCCATTTGTACTTTATCAATTAGGCCGGAAAAGAATATCCATTGTTAATTTTGTTATAGTTATTTCTTATTTTTTTAGTTGGTTCTATATTTTGTTTACTGGTGTATCATATGGTTTTAATACTCTTACTTTAATATGGTTAATTTCTCTCTTTTTAGCTCTAATTTTTTTAGTTTTAAGTGCTGTTCAGCTGTTTTTTAAGATTCATCCTGATTTTAACAAATATATTTTAGGTATCACTTTATTAGTTATTATGGCTTTAAGTTTTATTGTTTTTTTAATAATAATGATTTACTATCAATCGTAGATTTAACAATGATTTATATTGTGCCATTCTTTTTAATTGCAATATTGATAATTGGATCTATTCGGCACAATTAGAGGAGCAACAAATCCATATGTATGCAATGGGACATATACAAAATTTTAGGATGTTACTTAAGAGATTGGGCATCTAGTCATAGATTATATGCTTCTTAGCTAATAAAAATCGTGTGTTGTAATTTAAAAAAACTATAACATACGATTTTTCATTCTTTATTCAAACCTGCGTTCTTTATATCTAACTTCATCTGCAAAAACTCAACATTTTTCCCATCAACCGGACTATAAAATTGCTTCATCGGAACGAAACCAGCTTTTTCATATACACTAATTGCTCGTTCATTGAAAGAAGCAACTACTAATTGAAGTGTGGTAGGAGCATAGTTTTCCGAAAAACGAATTCCCTCTTGAACCAACGTTGTTCCGTATCCCTGACCGGTTAGATCCGGGTGAAGTCCAAGACCAATATCTAATGTTGAGTGGTCTTCGTAGATTCCAGCCTTATATCCACCAGGTACTCTTGCCCCGTCGCCAAAACAAAGATATCCTACTAACTCATTTTGTTCATTCAAAGCTAAGTAGTAATGTTCTCCCAGTAACTCATGTATTGTGTCCTCAGATCCATCCATACTATAAATTTCATATGGCGATGGGTATTTCCAATGGGAAATTGCCACCGCATGATCAAACTCCATTTTAGAAAGTGTTATGTTCATTGTTTTATCTCCTTATGAAAGTTCAGTTATGAAAAGTATACCATCCACTGAACTGAAAAAAGAAGTTTCCCAAAGAAACTTCCTTTCCAGCAAAAACATCAGTCACTTCGTTTATGCACCGTAGCCCCATTCACGACTGTTTCTACTACCTTCGTATAAGCGTGAAATGGGTGCTCGGACCATACGACTAAGTCGGCATCCTTGCCTTTTTCGAGACTTCCTACTCGTTTTTCCACGCCAAGGTGTCGGGCGGCTTGACTAGTCAACGCTTTGAATGCGGAAGATTCTCTCAGTCCAAATTTCACTGCATTTGCTGCAGACGTTGTCAAATATTCAATCCCAATAACAGGATGATCTGTTGTGATAGAGAATGGTACTTTGTATTTTTCAAGCTCTATTAAAGTGTGGTACCCTTTGTCAGCAAGCTCTACCTTTGAGCGAGTGGACATTGTGGGCCCTACAGAAACCATTACGCCAGATTCTGCGATATATTCTGCTATTTGATGCCCCTCTGTACAGTGTTCAATCGTTACTTCAATATCAAATTCCCTGGCAATTCGTAGGGATGTTAAGATGTCATCTGCACGGTGTGCGTGAGTACGTAGGGGCATTTCTTTTCGTAAAACTGGTAAAAGTTGCTCCATCCGTAGATTCCGTTCCTTCAGTTCGCCTGACTCTTTTTTTGCTAAGTAATCTTGTGCTTGCATGAACGTTTGGCGCATTAATGCTGCGACACCCATACGAGTGACAGGTGATACTTTTTTTGCGCTATATACACGTTTTGGATTTTCCCCGTAAGCGCCCTTCATCCCAGATGGGGAACGGAGCAGCATGTCGTCCACAATATTACCTACAGTCTTCAATACGACCATTTCGCCACCAATAACATTGGCACTCCCTGGCATAATCTGGACAGTAGTTACTCCATGTTCTCGTGCATCTTGAAAACCCCGTTCCGTTGGGTTGATACCGTCCAACGCTCGGATGTGTGGAGTGGTTGGTTCGGATGTTTCATTGAAATCCTGCCCTTCTACGCCAAAACCAGATTCGTGGACGCCTAAGTGTGTATGTACGTCAATAATTCCAGGAGTAACAAATTTTCCTTTGCAGTCAATGGATTCTGTGCCGGACGGAATCTCAATGTTATGACCAACAGCGACAATTTTATCACCGTCGATTAACACCGTTCCATTTTCGAATATCTCACCGTTTCCATCTAAAACAGTTCCGTTCACGTAAGCTTTCATCAAACCCCTCCTGAAATTCAATATGTACTAGTATTTCTACTATCGAAGTATTTTTTCCTGCAAAAAACTAAGAAAAGACAGCTTTGCGCCTTTAATGAAACGAGGAACAAAGCTGCCTTTACATAAGTTACAAGGACACAATACTAATGGCTATATTGCCACTATTTTTTTCTCAAGAAAGGTAGGGTACAGCATCGGAATGAGCCGCCTGATTTGATGATTTCTGTAATGTCTACTTCGATAACTTCATATCCACGTATGCGTAATTGTTGGTTTACTTCTCTATTAATTGGGAGACTGAGGATCTTTTTATCTCCAATGGATAGTACGTTTGTACCTAATGTGAATTGTTCTTCTTTGTTTACTTCAATGAGATCGAAATATTGAGATAGTACTTTCTCTTCTCTTTTATCGAAGGCTCCTGGGTAATAGAGGGCTTCGTCTTTCGATATGATATTGAATACACAATCTAGGTGTAAGTATTTCTCCGTGAATGGAATTGTGATTACTTCATATTCGTGCAATAGCTTTTGTAGGTGATCGATGGAGTTTTGATTTGTTCGGTTACTGAGACCGACAAATATTTGGTGTCCGTTTATGATTACATCTCCGCCTTCGATCATGTCACCGACAAGATTATAGTAAGATATTTCTTCTTGTTCAAGCCATTCTTTAAGTACATTTTCTTCACCGATACGTACATCGTGCGCCATTTCCGCAACGAATATGGTTTGTCCTAACGTGAAGCCGATGTCTCTTGTAAAAACTTGTTCGGGGAATTTTTCGTTAGCTGGGAGAAGAACTACGTCTACACCATGCTTTTTTAATGTATCTACTAAGTTTTTATGCTGTTCTAATGCTTTTTCTATATGGAACCCTTGATCTTTAAAGTGTTTTTGAGTTTCATTTATTTCAGAACGAATGGTCATATGGTGTGGTTCACACAAGATAACGCGTTCAAGTTTGTCATATTCGGTACGGCAGTATGTTTTTTCACTTTGTTTTGATAATAAACCCATAATTACCTCCTTGGAACGTTTTTTATAGTTTTTCCTCAGTTGTATAAGATATGAGTAAAAGATGAAAAAAGAGAGTAAGACACCAGGCTATACATGATGACTTACTCTCTTTTTAAAAATGTGTTTTATGGGGAAAATATTAGTAAGTTTGATTTGCTTGCTCTTGTTGGCGATGTTGTTCTTTCAGTTTTTCCCAATTTATTTGTAAAAGTAAGTTAATGTGATAGTATACAAGCGCAGCAGCAAGGCCGATGAAAATGCTGCTAATGGATTCCATCATTGTAAAGAAATACTGACCGTTCGCTAAGGAGGTTATAGCAGAATACGTCATAGCAACTACAATACCAGCAATTCCGTACATCATAGTAGAGCGCAAGTATGTTTGAAGCTTAGTTGCGAGCTCTTTCTTATCTTTTTTCAATAATGCATCTACGGCATAGGATGCTGGAATTCCACCAAGAATAAATACTGGTGCAGTGTAAAATACATAAATTCCTAAGAGCATACCGAAGCCTAGTTGGCCAACATCACTAAAATGATATTGGAAACCTGCAATTAGCGCACTGAAAATAACGACAGACAAGATAGATATGAACAATCTGTGAAGAAATTTTGACATTTTTGTGAACCTCCTTTTGATATAATCATATCGTATTTTATTTAAGAGTGGAATGATTTTGCTCACAGTTTGGGAAATTTTATTTGAAGATAATACAGTGTGATTGAATATATATATACATTTACTTTTGGATGAGTTGGATTCCGAGTAAGGTGTAGTAACATGGGGGATGAACATACGTTAGGTAGTACATTTAACTGTATATGCAATGAGCGAATGCCCACGGAACTCCAGTGGGAAGTAGAGTAGAGGCGAGACACCGCAGAGCGGAGACAGGATGTCGACATGACGCCGTTGCCCACAGGACGTGGGCACGTACTTAGGCAGAATTCCTCGAGGAGGCTTGCCAACTCCCCACAGGAAAGGGAGTGGGCAGTAGCGAATGGAATACAAACAACAAAGTTAGTATTCCATATTAGTCTGATACAGGTATTTTCAGGGGAGACTATGGTAAACTGTTTTCCTTTTTTTAGTGAAAATAAATCATTTTCGTTCTTTTTCCTAACAAGGAGTGATATACTGTCCATAAAAATGCGATAGAATTTGACCTTGGCCTTGGAGGTATGTAGATGAAACGGGCGAGATTAATTTATAACCCTTCTTCTGGAAGAGAACAAATAAAAAAACATTTGCCCATTATCCTTGAGCGGTTAGAAAAAGCAGGATATGAAGCATCCACCCATGCAACAACGGGGAAAGACTGTGCAAAACGAGCTGCTATTAAAGCTTGTGAACGTGATTTTGATTTAATAGTGGCAGCAGGTGGAGATGGTACAATTAATGAGGTAATTAATGGTGTAGCGGAGCAAAAGAAGCGCCCTATGATAGGTGTTATTCCTGCTGGTACCACAAATGATTTCGCGAGAGCGCTTCATATACCAAAAGATATTAATGAAATATGTGATGTTCTATGTAATGGAGAAGTGCAATCAGTGGATATTGGTAAGGTAGGTTCTCAATATTTTATTAACATCGCTGGTGCGGGTACGTTAACAGAATTAACATATGAAGTTCCGAGTAAATTGAAAACAATGATCGGACAAGTTGCTTATTATGTAAAAGGTTTTGAGAAGCTACCACGCATTAAGCCTAGTGAAGTAACGATCGAGTATGACGGGAAATGGTTTGAAGGAGAAATTATGTTATTTCTTGTTTCAAATACCAACTCAGTTGGTGGTTTTGAAAAGCTTGCTCCAAATGCGTATTTAAATGATGGGTTGTTTGATTTGCTTATTTTAAAGAAAACGAACTTAGCGGATGTGGTTAGAGTTGTGAGTAATGCTCTCCGCGGAGAACATATTCATGACGAGCGTGTTGTATATGTACAAGCAAGCCGAATTAAAGTTCACAGCAAAAATAATTTACAGCTTAATTTGGACGGAGAATATGGCGGAGAGCTTCCAGGAGAATTTGTAAATCTACACAATCATATTCAAATACTTGTTCCTGATAAAAATTTAAGGTGTTTCCAACAATTATATTAAATGAAGGTTGTTTACTTGAATTTTGGGATCTGAGTTATGTTGCCAAATGAAAAAAGAGAACAGGGAATTGTAATTGTAACTGGTATACTTCAGAGGTGTAGACAAGTCATTCAAAAGTAAAATCACATGCGATTTCACAACAGAAATCACATGTGATTTTTTGTTGTTATATCGGTGTTCTATCGTTAAATAGATATGAAATCACAAAGTAATTCACAGCACTATTCACATGGGTGGAAAAAAATATATCCTTCTTATGAAATAGATGTGATTTGCCATGTGAATTTTAATGTTAAGGGAAGGTATTTGGATATTTATGTAAAATAGAATAGGAGTATAAAAACAACACTTTCAAATAGGGAAAAGTGAAAAAGTATTAAACAAGGCAGAAATAGAATATTGCGTAACAAAGTTATTTGGAATAGATAAAGCCATATATTATAAAGCACTGGAGATATAGGAAAACAAAATGAAAATCTGAGTCCTTAAATTTCTTATTGAACAAAGTGTTGCGATCGTTGTCGTTGTTGTGAACGGGGAGGATAGTATATTTTCTCCAGTAACCCGAAAGGAGGTAGTTGTATGAATAATTATAAATTTTTATTCCCGATTTTGATTGGTGTTATTTTCTTTGTCCTTGCTGTTCTGTTGTTTAGTTTTATTGAGTCACCTTTCCCTTATTTTGCTGGTTTGTTCGTAGCTTTTGCCACATTTGAGATTATCTTTTTTAGTAGGATTATAAAAAATAATAAAAATCAGACTAGAAACCAATTATAAATGGCTAACGAAAGTGGATATTATAAGAATGCCTTCTTTAACAAACGGGAGTTTCGTGGAACTAGTTGTTAGGGTAATCATGCAAACGGGATGGGATAGTGCAAAAAGTTGTAGGTACTATTGTGTTGCTAAAGGAGAGAGTTAGTGAGCAAACATAAAAACAATGGCACGAAGGTTCCTCGTGCCATTTTAATATTCGTATTATACTGTGATTTTAGTAGTTGTAATAGATGTGTGATCTAGCGTATGAATTCATCTGTGATTTGACGTTTCGCACCTCTCGAGTAAACCTGTGAATTGTAATCTCTCTGTCTCTTTTTTTATATGTAGTCTATTCGTTCGTAGTCCTTCAAAACTTTCAGTGTTTTTACAGTAAGGTATCCTTGCCACTCTTGTTTTGCAGTACTTTCCCAAAAAGATCTATATTTCCCCCATTCCCAGTTCGGCACCCAAGATCCGTCCTCTTGCTGTTGATTAATCTCGTAATCTAAGTTTAAGCAAATAACGTCCTCTAACGCATTATATAAAGGTGAGTATGGATGTGGTGCAAGCCAAATGGGTTTAGCGGAATAATTATCCCAACGATTAGGGTCTAAAGTTACTATATTACGTGCCCACTCTCTTAAAAATTCGATAATCATCGTTTTCCCGGGATCAGGAATTTCATTGGCTAATCGTAAAAAACATAATGCTTCATGGTATTCAACACAGGATGTTTGCGATTCTAAGTGTTGAAAGATTTGATCATGGAATAAAGGAAGTAGATCAACAGGAATTGTTTGAGGATAGGCATGATAATATCCTATTATTTCTGCACCAGGGTTTACCTGGAACTTGTCTCCTTCTTGTGTATAATGCCACCAGTCAGCATGTGGTTCTGTGTTCATATGAACCTGCTTTAATGGCCATTTTTTGTTAGGCTCATATATTTCTGTGAAGTAGTTCATAACTGATTTTATAAGTGGTTCGCGCCAAGAAAGATTTGCTTCTCTTGCATACTGCATTGCAACAGATGTAGCAATAGGACTAGATTGGCTCGAACGAATATCTGGCTCTAACCCATGTCCAATTCCCCCATCCTCATTTTGAAATGCTTCTAGATTTTTTACTACTTTCTTGTTAGATCCATTCTCAAAATGATATTCAAATAAGGACTGATCAATAGGGCGAGCATATTGTTTAATATATTCGCAAGCACGGTGATATTGCTCCGGAGATAGCTTTTTCATACTAACGCTCCTTTCCTTTAAGTCACTTCATTGATGTTATTATTAGTGAAAAATGAAAAATATTTAAAAAATTGAAACTATGTGTAGCTTAAACCCGTAGAAATCTACTAGGTCCTAACTTCCTGGAAATACGTGATTGAAAAGTGTTGGAGTAAGGAAAAGAACGAAAGTAGGTTATGGAATAATTTTACCATATTTAATACAGAATTTTGCTGATTTTTAAAATTATTTGTCTAATAATTGTGCAAAATTTTTGCGGAATCAGACCCGTGGAGGTTTTGTGAATCTAATGTAAAAGGAGTGGAAGACATTGAGTGAATTTGCGTTGGAAGTAAAAGGATTGACAAAAAAAATAGGAAAGCAGAAAAAGATAGTGAACGCTGCTTCTTTCCAAGTGAAGCACGGTGAAATATTAGGGCTACTAGGTCCAAATGGAGCCGGGAAGACAACAACGATTCGAATGATTGTTGGTCTTATTGCCAAAACAGAAGGAAAGGTTTTCGTAAATGGGAAGGATGTAGATGAAGAAGGACAGCAATGTAAGAAGGATATGGGTGCGATTATTGAAAATCCTGCCTTTTACGATCATATGTCAGGGTATAAAAACCTTCAGCAATATAAAAGAATGGCAAAGGAGGAAATTCCAACCTCAAGAATTGAAGAAGTTGTAAAGTTAGTTAAATTAGAACATGCCATTCAGGATAAAGTAAAAACATATTCTCTAGGAATGAAGCAACGTTTAGGGGTGGCACAAGCAATTTTGCACAAACCTACGTTATTGATTCTAGATGAACCAACAAATGGTTTAGATCCTCAAGGAATCCGTGAGCTACGAGACTACTTAAAAATACTAGCAAACCAAGGGACTTCTACATTAGTATCTTCCCATTTATTAAGTGAGATGCAGTTAATGTGCGATCGAGTTGCCATTATGGAGCATGGAAAAATAATTGATATATCACCTATTTCTGCTCTTAACGATGTGGGAGAAAGTTCAAATGTTACATCATTTACCGTTAGTTCAACCGACCAAGCAATAACATTGATAGAACAAGGTGACCTAGAAATAGAAATTATGAAAACAGCGGATCAATCTATTATCTTAAAGACTAAAAGAGAAAATATTCCAATCGTAAATCGCCTTTTAGTTGAGAATAATGTAGACGTTTATGCCATCGAAACTGTGAAAACGACGTTAGAGGATCGCTTCCTACAATTAACAGCAGTTGGTGCAGAGAATAAAGGTACGGGGGGAGAGGAATAAAATGGGTTCTTTATTTATTAATGAATGGATAAAGCTATGGACAAAAAAAATGCCGTGGATTTTTCTAATCCTTATTGTAGTATTTATGGGGATTGTGAGCTTCATGTATCATTCTTTTGAAGCAGATACAGCGCTAGATTCAGAGAATTGGAGAGTTCAGTTAGAATCAGAAATTGAGCAAGACCGTGAGTTGCTTCAAGAAGAGGGTGTTAGTGATTGGGAGAGAGATTTTGCACAACAAGACATAGAAAGAAATGAAGCTTTTCTGGCAGCTGATATCAACCCTAGACAAGTAAACAATGTCACATTTATGAATGATACTATTTTAGGAGTGGCGTCATTTGTAACTTTGTTTAGTGTAATCGTAGCTAGTACAATCGTATCATCTGAATTCACAACAGGAACCATTAAGCAATTAGTCATTAGACCGTATGAACGTTGGCAGTTTCTCTTATCCAAATTTCTAACAGTTGTTGCGTTTGCATTTGTGTTAGTAGGAACGCTATTTGTCTCAAATTATCTTTTAGGAATGATTCTTTTTGATACAGTTAGCTGGAGTACACCAATTATGGAACAGACATTCAATGGAGTAGGAGCACAAGAATCAGCTACCATCCTTATTTTCTCGAAATTAGGGTTGTACTCATTAAATATGCTTGTTTTCGTGGTAATATCCTTTGCTCTATCAACGTTATTTAAAAGTCAGGCACTAGCAGTGGGGGTAGGTATTTTTGCACTATTTTTTACTTCCATGTCTCAAGCGTTAACGATGGTACTTGGAGACACAGTGTGGTATAAATTTATCATTCTTCCACACTTAAGTTTAACTCAGTACGTTTCACAGGATACGTTAATGGATGGTGTAACCTTACCGTTTTCACTAGCAATTCTTGCGTTTTATGTAATCATCATGCTAGGATTAACCACTTTTATTTTTCAGAAAAAAGATATTGCGTATTAATGCTAGTTAGTATTTTGGATAGCTACTACAAGCAAGAACCATTCTTGTAGTGGCTATTTACTTTGTTAGGAAAACTATTCAATGACAGTTATTAATGAGAAAATTGTCTGTTTTTAGCTAACTAGTTTAATATGCTAATTTTTCCTGTATAATAATTGTGTTAATGTTACAAATGTTGATTAAAAGGGGGTGTTTTGAATGATGGACCTCAATAAATACAATCAGTTTTATCCAAATTTGAAGGCAGCAGCGGATAACATTCTAGAGGTAGTAAGCAATCAAATTGGTGTTAATACCTTTTGTGTTGCTAGCAATGATGAAGTGACGAGCTTTATATTTAGTGCATTTCATAGGGAAGAGCATTTGTTTGATCCAGGAGTTAATTTAGGCTTTTTAGATGCCTACTGAAGCATTATCGTGAAAGCAGGACGGGATCCTGTTCTAATTGAAGACACATCAAAACACCCTGTTGCTTCAAAGTTAGAAGTAACTAGCACGCTAAATATAAAGAGTTTTTTAGGTGTACCTATCGTTCTAAAAAATGGTGTGATGTATGCTACTTTATGTGCCATTCATACATCCGTATATAAGTTTAAAGAAAAAGATATTATGTTGATGCAATCTATGGCTTCCTTTCTTGCATATGTTATTGAACTGGAGAATTCAGAAAACTTATACCATCAAATAGTAGAGAATTCCCCAGACGGTATTATGGTTGAAAAAGATGGACAGCTCATTTATGCAAATAAGGCTACGGCCGATCTTTATGGGAAAGCAAATAAGGAGGATCTCATTGGGGAGGAAGTTTCTGATATTTTTATCCAACAAGAAGATTCTTTAATAAAAGATCCAGTTCTAGAACAGGAAGAAGATAGTACGGCGGAAGAAAAGAGTATAGAAAAAAAAGACGGCTCTATTGTTAGTATAGAAACGATAGAAAAACCTCTCCTTTATAAAGGGGAGCCAGCAACACAAATAATGGTTCGTGATATTACATATCGTAAACAAGTGGAAGAGCTAATTAATAATTCAGAGAAGCTATCAGTGGCAGGACAATTAGCCGCTGGGGTAGCACATGAAATTAGAAATCCTTTAACGGGAATAAAAGGGTTTATCCAATTATTAAAAAGTTCTGCAACAGAAAACATACAATACTATGACATTGTTTTGTCAGAAGTAGAACGTATCAGTGAAATAGTGAGCGAATTTCTTTACTTAGCAAAGCCGGAGATCCCCGTAGTAACGAAGAGTGATATTCTCGTCATGGTGAATGAAGTAATCGTTCTCTTGAACACACAGGCTATCATGAATAATGTGGAAATAAAGACAGAGTATAGTATGGATATTCCAACGATACAGTGTGAGAGCAATCAAATTAAGCAAGTGTTAATTAATATTCTAAAAAATGCGATTGAGGTTATGCCGAATGGTGGAGAAATTCACGTCTCTATTGATAAGATTGATAACAACGTGATGATTGTAATTGCCGATCAAGGGAAAGGGATACCGAAAGAACGTCTTCGAAGATTAGGAGAACCTTTCTATACAACGAAAGAAAAAGGTACTGGCTTAGGTCTAATGGTTTCTCGAAAAATAATGGAGGAACATAACGGCAGAATCATGTTTGATAGTGTGGTAAATGAAGGAACAACGGTAACGATGATTCTACCTATATAACAAGGACAAGATTAAAAGCCGCTAAAAAGGTACAAACAACTTTTTCAGTGGCTAGTTTTGTATTTATTGAATGGGTGTGTAGTTCACGTATGGAGTATTCCTGCGTTATTTTCGCCATCTCCTCCTTTAATAGATTAGATTTCATACACTTTTAACGTTATTGTATAAATAGATGGAGTGAGGAGGTCAGTAATTTGAAACATGATGTAATTATTATTGGGGCAGGTTCCATGGGAATGGCTGCTGGATATTTTTTATCTAAACAAGGAAAAAA
Organism: Evansella sp. AB-rgal1; assembly: GCF_041820985.1. Lineage (NCBI taxonomy): Bacteria > Bacillati > Bacillota > Bacilli > Caryophanales > Bacillaceae > Evansella > Evansella sp. AB-rgal1. Next base: position 16,828 of record NZ_JBGUAU010000015.1, on the reverse strand, counting down.
GGTATTATTAGTAGATTCCTTTGATCCCCCTCATGCCAATGGAAGTCATCACGGCGAAACGAGGATTATCCGTTATGCATATGGAGAAGGGGAAGCCTATTTGCCTTTGGCATTAAGAGCAAAGGCACTATGGGCAGAATTGGAACGAGAATCTGGAAGAGAAATATTCTTGGAAACGGGAGTGCTAAACGTAGGGAACCATGAGTCTCGCTTTATCAAAAATGTAGTTTCTAGTTCCGAAAAATATTCTTTACCATTGGAAGTGATGTCGAGTGACGAGGTAAATCATAAATGGCCAGGTTTATCTTTGGCTGAAGATCTCATTGGATGTTTTGAACCTACTTCAGGAGTGTTAAAAAGTGAGGAATGTATTGTTGCATACCGGGAGCTTGCAGGCTCAGCTGGAGCGACGCTACAAACCAATACGAAGGTTCATAATATAACAGTTGAAAATGATGGTGAAACAGTAATTGTAAAAACAGATAAAGGGGTCTTCCAATCTGAATCACTCATTGTTAGTGCTGGTGCATGGTCAAAGGATGTACTTCGCATGCTAGATGTGGACTTGCCACTTCAACCTGTGAGAAAAACATTTACTTGGTTTGATGTAGATAAAGAGTTGTATAAGGAAGGCAACTTTCCAGCCTTTTCATTTGAAACTTCTTTCGGAATGTACTATGGATTTCCAAGTATTGATGGAGCAGGGCTAAAGGTAGGAAGACATGATACAGGGGAGGAACAATCCGTAGAAGATCCTATTGTTCCTTTTGGTGAGTATCCCCATGATGCTGGTGATGTGACTCATTTTGTCGAGCAGTTTATGACATGTAAACATGAGTTGAGGCAAGGAAGAACATGTATGTACACACTCACCCCTGATGAGGACTTTATAATTGACCTTCATCCGAAGTATAAAAATATAGCCATCGCAGCGGGATTCTCTGGTCACGGATTTAAATTCAGTAGTGTGGTAGGAGAAATTTTGACCGAACTAATTACCGACGGAAAAACCCATTTACCAATATCACCATTTTCAATCAAAAGGTTCACATAAAGTTCAGGGACCTGGTCCCCGAACTTTATGTGAACAGTATTGACAAATGAAAACCCAGGGCCTCCAATAGGAGAGCCCTGGGTTTTCATTTGTTATTTTTGATAAACTCTTTATACTCTGGCAAGGTATATTCGTCTGTTTTTATTAGCACCCATTCATTATCCTCGTACCTGAAATGAAGCTCAATTAAAATCTCTCCTCCGGTTACATCAAAATCGTGTGTCACATACTCGATCCCACTATTAGCTAAAAGGATAAGTTCTTGTTCGGAAACCTGATTGGCGCGTAAACGACCAAAGCCTTCCATAGCAACATTTGCATCAATTAGTTCAAAGACATCGATTAGGGATGTTACTTCATAGCTTTCACTGTTCACACCAGTTTCGACGCTTGACCCGGTACTTAAGTGAGGGTATCTGTTCCAAAGTACATCAATATCGTTGTGTAAAACAGCCTGGGTTCGATAGTAAAAATATTCTTGAACGAGCGGCGTGTACTCTACCCAAGCAGATGGTTCTAGTTCTTGGAATTCATTATGTACAGAAGCTCCTGTAATATTTTCTTCGATGAGACTGCATCCGTGCATAGCTAAAAGGAAAAGAACCATAATTGCACTAAACATTTTCTTTTTCATTTAATCGCCTCCAATGATAAGACGAATTGAATATGTTGAAAGGTTTCGTTATTGAACCAAATAGCCCTTTTATTTTTTCATTTTTTGAACGTTCAAGTAAGTACCTGTTCTCCAAAAGGCTTCCATTGGTCCGTGGTTGTAGCGGCGCAACCACCATTTACTCATAAAGATTTGGACTACAAACAAAGCAATCGCTAAAATTGTCCCCAGGAAAGTACCGAGTTTTCCAAGTAAACCTAAACCATATCCATAGAAGAAGGTAGTCATAACAATGGATTGAGTTAAATAATTGGTTAACGCCATTCTTCCAACGAAGGCAAACCCATCAAAGATCTGCTTATGGTTGGCGAGCTTTTGATAAAGTACGGCAAATGTAGAGATATATCCGATGGAGAGAATTGGTCCACCTACAAGATAACTGAACTGGGTAACGTTAATGTTATCGGATAAAACAAAGCCAAGTTTGATCACAACACCTGTAACCGTTGCGATAATCGCTGTTTTTACTAGAAAAGAAGTGCTTTGATTCAGTTGATGTAACCAACGTTTTTTCGCAATAATCCCGCCGAGTAAAAAGAGAACGAATGCTTGGACAATAGTCATAATAGTATTTACTGCAGACATTACAAAAAGAATTGCTGTTAGTTCCACTTCACTTACATTTTCTGCTAATTCTGCTTTCTGAAATGGATTTGCTGTTAATCGGTGTGTAAAAATTTCTTGGTAAGAACCTTCTGCTAAAATGGACTGTTCATACTCCCCGTACTTGTCTAGATGTAAGTAATCGGTACCTTCCTCATCGGGAATTAGCATGGGGGCGTTCATTAATAGTACGAGAGAAATGAACCAGATGGCAATCGTCTTCACATGTCGTTTTATAAAAAATATAAATAAAAATCCCGCTATCGCGTATGTCATTAAAATATCTCCATCCCATATGAAATACAGGTGGAAAAAACCAATGACCAGTAATATGAGCAATCGTCGGATGAAAACTAGGTTAAAAGGACGTTGTTTCGCTGTAGCTCGTTCCCACATGATAACAGCTCCGAACCCAAACATTATAGAAAAAATAGGGTAGAAGCTTCCTTGCAGTAGCCATTGAATAATGAAGTATGTACCTTGATCATGGGCTATAAGGTCAGGATATATGAACTCCTGTCCAAAAATTCCATATTGAAAAGCTAACATATTAACCAGTAATATGCCAAGCAGTGCGAATCCACGAAGGCTGTCGATGTGATTCAATCTTGATTCACTATCGATGGGGGTTAAATCATTAACTTTAGTGTTTTTGGAATTCTTTTGGCTCATATAAAGTTCTCCTATATCATGATTATTATTTTAATGTTTGTAAATAGTGCAAGTTTTTAAGGGAATGTAAGTAGAATTACGTGTCCTAACATAAAATGGTCAAACCCCAGCATAGAGAGTGGTAATAACCAATTCACAAACCGTCTTTTTCTACAAACTCTCAGCTGAAAAATTCGTTCAAGACCACCAAAACACAGTCAAAATCGGAGGGAATATTGATAGTTTTCATAATAAAAACCAGGATTCACTAACAAAATCCTGGTAAGACATTTTAAAAATGTAAAAGTGTATAAGTCACACTAAGAAGTCTTAGCTTTTCGTTTATCAAATACTTTTTTAGCTTCCCTCAAGTAGTAGATGAATGCAGCACCACGCACGAGTCCTTCTAGCTTTCGTCGGTCAAGTATTTCGTCGACCCCTTCGCTATTTCCATTCTTGTTCTCATTAATCTTTGTTACCTTCGCTATTGACGATGCTAAGTGGTGAGCAGATTCACCTGTATCGTGAACAATCTGAAATAGTGGATCAAGTTTCGTAAGTTTATTATTAACATCTAAAATCGTTTCGTTCGTATTAAATAGCATAAGCGTCGTTTCGCTAGTAAGTTCCTCCATGCTCTTTTGAGTTTTTTCAATCGTTTCCGCAGTAGCTCCAAGTGTCTTTTCTAATCTTTTCAATACTGGGATTAAGAAAATGACTAACACCATAAACCCTATTGCTAAAACGAGGACACCAATTCCTAACCAATCCATTTGGTCCACCCCTTTATTCGAAGTATTGTTTAACGTAAGTCTGGTTAATGTAATGCTACTCTAAAACCGTTACACTGCCATATCTCGCCTTTACATCATCTAGAAGATTGAGTCATATGGGTTTTCGTTATTTTAAATAAAGTAATGATTTTATTACTTCAAAACCTACAATTATGAAAAATAATGTATTAACGCCATCACTCAATCTTGACGGTACACATCAATCATATCCAACAGTGATGCGATATGCTCCCCTATTAACGGTAGCGATAAAAATTGATTAAGTATGAGAATTAAAAGACCGATAAAGATAGCTGTACCAAGTGTTAACCCAACACCACGGGCTAAACCAGCTAACAAATTAACTTTGATCACTTCTTTTTTATTTGTAAAATGGAAGGCCATATCTTTCAAACGACCATTCGTTGTAATTTCTTCTAGTTGGTTAAGAAGCTTCTCAAATCGTTCATTTTCTTCATGTCGTTTTTCATCTGAACGGTGCTTCAAAGGAACTTTGCGTTGTTCCTGATCCCTAGATAAACCCATGTATATAACCCCTTCATTACGACAAGTTTCGATTTTATCATATACCAAATTCTTCCTAACTGGCAAGTGAAACGAACCGTTGATGTACTATTCTTTTCCCGTTTTATTACTATATAAACAAGAAAGAACAGGAAGGGATTAATTTATATATAAAACAAACGTTTCTATATTATATGGAGTCTATGGTATATATGATGACTATAATAAATTGTCTAGTTTTGTTTTAAAGAGTCTACCCTGAAAATAGGCCTGTCAGTAAGAAGTCAAACTATCTAGAATTATTAATATTGTTGGTTTGTATTCCATTCGCTTCGATCCACTCCTTTCCTGTGGGGAGCTGGCAAGCCTCTTCGATCTCAAGCGATCTGCGGGGCTCAGCGTATTCTCATTCTCCTGTGAAAATCATCACTTTCATGGATGTCAACCTCGAAAATACGCGAGATTATTCGAGTAAACGTAACCATACTTGTTATCATTACCTTAAAAATGTGACTTAATCGCAAAAACAGGAAGAAGCCTCACAACGTTAGGAGGCTCCTTTTGATTTTTCTGAAACAAACGACATCTCCCGCCATTTCCCTTGCTTCCAGCGCCGTAGCATGCAGAGACCTCGAAACCATTCATCGACTGCAAAGGCAATCCAAATTCCTATCAATCCTAACCCGAAGTAGATTCCGAGAATATACGCTATGGGTACACAAATGAGCCACATAGAAAATATCCCGATATACACAGGAAATTTCACATCTCCTGCAGCTCGTAACGAGTTAATACAGATGACGTTGAATGTACGACCTGGTTCAATGATCACCGCCAATAAAAGTAACGTACTACCAAGCGTTATAATATCGGTATTATCAGTAAAAATTCCGAGGAGCGGTTTACTCAAAAGATAGAATCCAATTGCTACGGAAATGGAGAGGCAGACCGCTACCTTCAAACTGGAAATGCAGCGTTTATAGGCAGATTCAAGTTGTTTTGCCCCTACGTGGTATCCGATAATAATTTGGGTTCCTTGACCTATGGCTAATGCACATAATAAGATAAGCATCATTAAATTTTGAGTATAAACCTTGGTGGTCAACGCTTCTGTACCAATAGCAACTACAAACGATGTAATGAGTAATTGCATGGTATTAAAAGAAAAATGCTCTCCCGCAGTGGGAACTCCAATTTTTAATAAATTTTTCAACTCCAAGCGTGGAAACCCTTGAAACAAGTAACTAAATGGCAAGGAACCATTCAAACGTTTTAATAAAACAAGAAAGATGATGACTAGACCTATCAATCGACAGACAGAAGTTACAACAGCTACACCTGTTACACCGTAAACGGGTAATCCGAATGGACCGAAGATAACAAAATAGTTTCCAATAATGTTTAGGATGTTCATTCCTACTGTCACATACATTACATCTCTAGTAAAACGGTGACTCCGTAAGATAGCTCCACAGGTCATCAATAGTGCTTGAACGAATGCGAAGCCCCCGACAATGGATAAATAGAGGGATGCTTCCCCAAGTAATGCCTCATCTAGACCCATAAAACCAAATATTCCCGTGCTTCCGAAAATAAGAAATGCACTCAACACTAACCCTGATACGAGATTGGCGGCTAAGGCAACAACAGCTACTTCACGCGCCTTCCGCTCTTTTCCGGCTCCAAGTTGCTGTGCAATCAGGACACTTGTACCTGTGGCAATAAATCCAAACATAACAACAATAAATCGCATTACTTCATTGGAAACGCCAACAGCAGCCACGGCATCATCCGAGTATTGGCTGAGCATTAGCGTATCAGCATTTCCCATAAGCATATGTAAAAGAGATTCTATAAAAATTGGCCATGTTAAAGCAAACAAGCTTAAATTGCGGATTTTTTTGTCTTTACTCATGACGTACGCCGCCCCCTCATGAAAACTGAACTTAGTATACATCCATTAGCGAAAAAATGTAAGGGATTTCACGTATTTTATAAGAAATAGTGTTTTATTAAAAGTAATAAGGTTGTTATTGGCGGAATGTTCATAGATGTGAGAGGCTATGATTGACTTCAGGTATACGGGAGTAGCTTAGTTTGTAATCAATCAGTGGAGCACACTTATTTTTGGAAATAATACTAAACTAACCTTGTAAAGTTACACTTATGGGTGTAAAATTACACTAAAAGAGAAATGTTTACATAGGGGTTGAATGTGTGAATAGAGAGCAAGTTATCGAGATAGTATCTCAAAAAATAAGGTTAATTCGATTAGAACAAGATTTTTCACAAGAAAAAATGTCGAAAATCATTGGTGTTTCTAAAAAAACGTTAGTGCAAATAGAAAAAGGTCGGATAGAACCGAATTGGAACATTGTTGTCACGGTCATTGCACTTTTTGGGCATAGTGAAGTGTTACAAAATGTACTAGGGGATGAGCCACTCGAAGTGATCAAGCTAATAGCACATGATAATACTGAACCGAGAACGCTGAAAAGTCTTGGTGGAAAAGTATGGTGGAAAGAAATGGAACAAAAAGGAAAATATCGACTACAACAAAATCTCATCAGTCACCACTTCCGTATTATTGATGAATTGAATTTTCGTTATTTCTGTTCTTTCGATAAAGAGGAATCTCTGAAACGATTAAATGAATTACATTCACAAGAAGAAAAGTAAATAAGAAATAGATGCCTTAACATTTAGGAGGATCATATGAATAGTTTCTTAACGATTTCAATTATATGTACCTTAGCGAGTCCTTTATTATTTTTTCACCAAAGACTCCGGACACTAGCACTAATGAATACAACTGTTGTCATTACTTTATTTATAGTCTGGATCAGTTTAATCGCCGGTTGGTTAACAGGGAATGGATGGAGTATCACCTGGTACATAGCCCAGATTTTTAGCGTACTATTTTTAATTGTTGGATTGTCCAGATTGTTTTGGAGATTATCGCGTAGCAATAAATACATTTTAGCTGCACTAGTGGTTCTCGTTGCAGGGGGGAGTCTTCTTATATCAGGTATATCACTCGTTTCCCTTCGAGGAGTTAGCATCTATTTGTTTTTTTACTTTGCTCCCATCTTTGTTTTAGTGATTTCCATTATAGGTGTTTCACAGTATTTTAACAGAACTTACGCATAAACAGCAAAGAGCTTGAGGAGTGGAAAAACCATTCCCAAGCTCTTCTATCTATTAGTAGGCTCCCCCGAACCCCTCAACTACCTTATTCCATCAAACTAGACCATCTACCAGCAACCATCTCCAAATGTGCTAACGTGGAAATATCCTCTTCCAAAAGCTCCATCCGCACCATAGGTAGTTTTCTAAACGAACGTTTAATTTCTTCTATATATACCAGCTGCTGCTCTTTTCGCTTCTGAAAAAACGTACCATCCACAGAATCAGGCAAAATTTTATTAATGATTATTCCTAGTACAGGAATATCATGCTGTCGCAACGTCTCCACACCACGCTTCGCTTCTTCAATAGGAAGTCGCTCCGGATTTAACACGAACAAAAATCCCGTCATAGACGAATCTAGCAATATTTCCCGAACTCTCCGAAACTTATCCCGACGAGCCTGTAACGTTTGATAGATGGGATCCTCCACAGGTTCACCATCATTCAAAAGCTGCGTATAATGCTCATTGGTTTTCCGCCGACGCTCTAGCATCCCGTCCATCCAAACACCCATCATCTCCGGCAAGGAGACAAGGCGCAACGTATGGCCTGTTGGAGCCGTATCAAAAATCAATAAATCAAACCTGTCCAATTCCTCCAAAACCAACGAAGTAACTCTATCAAACAATGCCGCCTCATCCGCACCAGGACTCGTTTTCGCCATATCAATTTGCCGATGCACCTCTTCGATCATCGTCGCACGAACCTGCCCCTCCAGATTCTTCTTCACATTGGCAATGTACCGCTCACTCTCTTTTTCCGGATTAATCTCCATAACAAAAAGGTTTCGCACCACTTCCTTCGGTTCCCCCTTAAGCCGGGTATGGAACAAATCACTTAAGTTATGAGCAGGGTCTGTAGAAACGAGCAGCACACGTTTTCCAAGCTTACTAGCCGCCATGGCAATCGCCGAAGCGGAAGTAGACTTCCCAACGCCACCCTTGCCACCAACAAACAACACCCGCTTGTCTAAAATCTTTACTCTATCTATTGTCATAACGAAAACCTCCCACTCTAGCAGCACCGAAACCCCGTCAACGGCGACTTATCCATCCCCATCCGCAAATGCCAATCATGAAACTTCTCCAACATATGAGGGTACAACTCCAACGTGTAATAAAACGCCGGATTCGGAATCCCAAGCATATCAGAGTATAAGAGCAACATGAACAAATCATCCTCATCCCTCAACTCCCGCACAATCTCCGTCCGATGCCCCGTCCGCAACACCTCATCATACAGCTCCAAAATTCGCTTCAAGTTCATCCCGATCAACCCCCTACGAAACAACAAATCTCTCTATCTTTTTGGAAAAACAAAGTGTGGCTCCCCTTCGGCAATTAAGAGGAGCCATATTAGTAAACTGATAAATACCTTTCCCTACATTGCCTTATCCTTTGGCTCAGCCGGTGGCTTTTTCCCTAAAGCAAACACAGCTTCAAGTAAAATCCAGAACGCAAAGACAAAGATGATCGATCCTAACACAAACAGAAGTAAATTAGGTTTGTCACCTGCGAAGAAGGACCACTCCGTTACTAGCTGTAAAATCATGGCATACAACGTCATCCCTAATAAGAACACCATTGGAATGAGAGTAACAAAGTAATTTCTACCAAGACGTTTTAACCAAACCGTTATCAGTAACAAAGTAATAGCGGCTAATAACTGGTTTGATGTACCGAATAAAGGCCATAGCACATAACCACCAGAACCGAACCCATTCGGACCTTCTGGAATAAGAACAAGCGCAGCACTAGAACCAACCGCAATCGTTGTAGCAACATGTGTTTTTGTTAAAGCCTTAAAGTTATACTCTTTTCCGAGCTCGGCAATGATATAACGCATTAAACGAACAGAAGTATCTAATGTTGTCGCAGCAAAACTAACTACAATAACCGCAACGATAGTAGAAGCTACATCAGCTGGGATAAAGAGACCTGTTGCAAGTTGACCAGCACCTTGAACAAAGTTTCCTAACCCCCCGGAGCTTGCAGCACCAAAACTACTGTATGCACTAAGGAATCCATCTGTATTACTAAACAGCGTAGCAACAGCAATAATAGATGCTAGAGCAAGCATACCTTCCCCAACAGCTCCACCATAACCTACCATTCGTGCATGTGGTTCACGATCTAATTGTTTGCTAGACGTACCAGAAGCAACAAGTCCATGGAACCCAGATATGGCACCGCAGGCTATGGTAATAAAGAGAATTGGTAACCACGGTGTATCCGTTGCAGCACTGTTTGTCATCGGTGCTGTCATGGAAGGATTCGAGAATAACAAACCTAAATAGAGGATTGCTAGACCAACCACTAGTTGGTGAGAGTTAATATAATCACGTGGCTGTAGTAGCTTCCATACTGGTAACGTGGAAGCAATATACACATACACCATAAGAATGACAATCCATACGAAGAAGGAGAATGCTACCCCATTTAATCCAAAGGCAACGATATTTTCCTCACCACCGAAGTATCTTGGTAAATCAATTTGTAATGCTGGAACTTTTGAAGCAACAACAGCAGCAATATACATTGTTGCGAGTGCTGCTAACGATGGCCAAAGCATACCACCTTTTTTTCGATACACTACATACCCAATCCAAATTGCCAATGGAATTTGGATAAAGACAGATAATACAGAAGATGGGAAGTTAATAAATAGATTCGCAATTACCCATGCAAACACTGCATTAACCATAAGTACAAGAATTAAAATGATAAATAAAAACAAAACTTTTGCACGTTGCCCAACAAGTTTGTTCGCTAACGTACCTACTGATTGACCTTTATTTCTGACTGACAAGACGAGAGCACCAAAATCATGAACACCTGCAGCAAAAACAGTTCCTAGTAACACCCAAACCAAGGCAGGACCCCAACCCCAATAAACCGCAATGGCAGGACCAACAATCGGTGCTGCACCTGCAACGGATGTAAAGTGGTGACCCCATAAAACCCATTTGTTCGTAGGAACGAAGTCGACTCCATCCTTAAATTGATGTGCTGGAGTAACGTAATTAGGATCAAGCTTGTAAATCTTTTCGGCTACAAATTTAGAATAATAACGGTAACCAAGGAAAAAGACCAACATACCAACTACTGCTACTAATATTGCGTTCAAACAGACCCCTCCTATCATAATGTAATACACATATATTATGGCACTTTGTCCATTTAAAGGAAAAAGTTATTTGAGTTCAAAAACGGCCACAAATAAAGCGCTTACATTTAATTTTGAGTGTTTTCTCTTTATTTCTAAATATTTTAAATAATTTGTATTTAGTTACTTACTTATTTAATAACTATTATAAGTGGGTAGTGTGAATGGGGAAAAACATGATTAGAGGGGGGAGAGAGTGCCTTTCAGAAACGTTTTTGCTCGTGAAAGGAACGATCAGAGCGAGAGCGAGCCTTTCAGAAGCGTTTTTGCTCGTGAAAGGAACGATCAGAGCGGAAGCGAGCCTTTCAGAAGCGTTTTTGCTCGTGAAAGGAACGATCAGAGCGGAAGCGAGCCTTTCAGAAGCGTTTTTGCTCGTGAAAGGAACGATTAGAGCGAGAGCGAGCCTTTCAGAAACGTTTTCGCTCGTGAAAGGCACGATTAGAGCGAGAGCGTTCCTTTCAGAAGTGTTTTCACTCGTGAAAGGAACGATCAGAGCGAGAGCGAGCCTTTCAGAAACGTTTTTGCTCGTGAAAGGAACGATCAGAGTGGAAGCGAGCCTTTCAGAAACGTTTTTGCTCGTGAAAGGCACGATCAGAGCGAGAGCGAGCCTTTCAGAAACGTTTTTGCTCGTGAAAGGAACGATCAGAGTGGAAGCGAGCCTTTCAGAAGACATTATGCTCGTGAAGGGAACGATCAGGCACCTGAACGAGACCAGTATTTAAATCCCATCATAGTTTTACAGAAACAACCACCAAGTTTTTGCGAAAAAAGCCCGATATGGTACAATTACTAGCAGGAAAATCGTCATTCGAAAGGAACTTGAGATGAAACAAGAGAGTGTACCAGTTCAAAAAAATCAAATTGTTGATGTTACCTTTGAGGATTTAACACATGATGGTGCAGGGGTAGCGAAAATAAATGGATTTCCTATCTTTGTTCAGCGGGCATTGCCTGGTGAAGCGAGCAAAGTGAAAATAATAAAAGTGAAGAAAAATTACGCATTTGGGCGACTAATGGAAACGGTGAAAGAAAGTCCGTTCCGAGTTGCAGCTCCATGCCCTATTTTTGAGCAATGCGGCGGTTGTCAGATGCAGCACATGAGTTACGGGGGACAGCTGAAGTTTAAGCAAAAACAGGTTCAGGATGTATTAGAGAGAATCGGTGGAATTACGAATGTGAAAGTTCATCCAACTTTTGGAATGGACGAACCGTGGCGTTATCGAAACAAAGCGCAAGTACCGTTTGGCGAAGAGGAAGGTGGACTCATCGCTGGTTTTTATGCGGAGCGAAGTCATCGAATCATTGATATGGAAGCCTGTATGATCCAAAATGAGAAAAACGATGAAGTAATCAAAGTCGTTAAGGATATTGCGAAAAAATATGGAGTTCGAGGATATGATGATCAAAAACATAAGGGAACCCTTCGTCACGTAGTTACTCGTCATGGAAAGAAAACCGATGAACTCATGGTTGTTATCATAACAAAGGGCAAAGAGCTTCCTAATAAAAAGAATATTGTCCACGAGATTCGTGAAGCGATCCCTAATGTGAAATCGATCGTTCAAAACATTAATCCGAAGCGGACTAACGTTATTTTTGGCGATCAAACAGAGGTGCTATGGGGCGAGGAAGTCATTTATGATTTCATTGGTGACATTAAGTTTGCTATATCTGCTCGCTCGTTTTACCAAGTGAACCCAACACAAACGGAAATTCTCTATAATAAAACGTTAGAATATGCTGGACTCACAGGTCATGAAACCGTGATTGATGCCTATTGTGGTATTGGAACAATCAGCTTGTTTCTAGCTCAAAAGGCAAAGCATGTGTACGGGGTGGAAATTGTTCCCGAAGCAATTACCGATGCGAAAAATAACGCAAAGCTTAACAACATGGACAATGTAGACTTTGCAGTTGGAGAAGCGGAAAAGGTGATACCATGGTGGTACTCTCAAGGAATTCGAGCCGATGTTATCGTAGTAGATCCTCCGCGAAAAGGTTGTGACGAAGCTTTACTAGAAACGATCGCAAAAATGAAGCCAGAGCGAGTTGTCTATGTGTCTTGTAATCCAGCCACTTTGGCAAGGGACCTAAAATACCTTGAGGGAAATGGATTTGAGACAAAGGAAGTACAGCCGGTAGATATGTTTCCGCATACGACACATGTTGAAAACGTCGCATTGCTAGAAATAAAGAATTGATTAAATGAGCCCGAGATTGGGCTCATTTTTGAATTTTTTAACGGGGAGAGAGTTAAACAATTTCTCCTATAATCTCCTCTTTTTTAGTTGTATAATAATACTTATATATAAATATTTATACACGGGAGGAGTTGGGTACTAATTGAAGATGATTTGTGAGTCCGAAAAATTAGATGATTACTTAATTGAATTAGTTGAAGTAAATTATTCACATCCTAAAATTAAAGCAAAAGTGGATGAACTTTTTAACCCATCACAAACGGAAATTGAAAAAGCAAAAGTAGCTTTTGAATTTGTTCGTGATGAAATATCTCATTCTTGGGATATTCAAGGAAAACGAGTTACTTGTAAAGCAACAGATGTATTACAGTATAAAGAAGGAATTTGCTATGCAAAATCAAATCTATTGGCATCACTATTGCGTTCGCAAGGAATACCAACAGGCTTCTGCTATCAACGATTGATGTTGTTTGATACCCCAGAAAAAGGATATTCTCTTCATGCTTTAAATGCTGTTTATTTAAAATCTCTTAATAAATGGATACGATTAGATGCTCGTGGAAACAAAACTGGTGTAGATGCCCAATTTTCAATAGATGGAGAAAAGTTAGCTTTTTCAGTAAATGAGAAATTTGATGAAAAAGACTATTCTGTTATTTTTGTAAAGCCCAATTTAAAAACTATAGTTGTTTTAAATGAGCATACAGATGCATTAGAAATGTATAAACAGCATTTACCTGAAAGTATATAGTTACGAAAGTGAGACTAACTTCACTACAATACTTATTACTTTGTAAAGTCTGTATGACAATACCTAAGATTATACAGCTTTTTAGTCCCACAGAATATGATATTTATGATGAATAACTTGTAAATAAACCAAATGGTATAAATATTAAAGTTGATTCCATGAATGTGAGGTCTAAAAATGTAGATTATTTCCATTTGTTAAAGAGAAATATAATATTTTTGGGCAGAGGGATTTTTGATTGTGATTGTTAACGGCTGATGAAGATGGTGAAGAAGGACTTGCGGATGATAATAAGTAAACAAACGGTCTCCCCTGAAAACAGATTCAGGGGAGATTTTACTATTCACCCTTTCCGTCAAGTGCCTTGTGGTCTTTACTTTCCCTGTACTGTTTTGGAGTAACGCCAACTGATTTTTTGAATACCTGGGTGAAGTAGCTCTGGTCGTTATAGCCGATATTATGCGCAATATCGACCAATTGCTCCCGTGTATATTTAAGCAAGTGCTTTGCAATATGAATTCTTTCCGATGTGATAAAGGAGAAAACCGTCATACCTGTTTCGGATTTGAATCTGCCTGCGAAATAACGGGGATTAAAACCGGTTTGCCCTGCGATCTGTTCAAGGGTCAGCTGCTCTGACATATGCGTCCTTATGTAGGTAATCGCCTGCTTAACAGATGAGGAATATACTTCCTTTTTTTTCGATTCAATTATGTCGAACAAATCGATAAAAAACGAGTGAAAAAGTGACGTCAGATCAGTTAAAACCGATGTCTGTTCCACTTTGTTAATGTATTGATCAGAAAAACGCTGAAGAAGCATAAAATCTGGAACGACATCCGTGACTTCACGAATCGAAACAGCCACGGCAGAAATGATCACATTCTTATAGGATCGGACTGGATCACCGTCACCCAGGTTCGGAATAGGAAACTTGTCGAATTGAATGAGCTGGTCTAATGCCGATCTTTCCCCTTTCTTCAGTGCCTGAAGAAATTCTAGTTCCATCGTAAAAGGATGATGTGGCGAAGTTTCTTCATCCCCTGGCATTCTCGGTGATGATATAACAGGTGCTGATTCCGTTAACTCGGGTGGCAAAGAGACATCATACTTAAACCTATTAAGGTTTTGGAGCAATAGTTTCATATATTTAAATTGATTCATGTTCAGCCTTGGAGATTCGGCAAAATGTTGGCGCAATGCTGCGCGCTCATCCGAGGTGTGTTCCTGCCTTGTAAGGATATAATTCATTTTTTCAAAGGTTAGATCAGTTATCTGCACCGGCCCGACAAGCAATATGCCACCAATGGATTTCACTACCATAAAATGCTGAAAATAATTATCTTCAAAGGACACACACGTCCACTCTGAGATGTCGTGAACAGCATGTAGCGCTTGCACCTCAATTGACGTTCCCTTTTTGAAACCACCTCTCAAATATGTTCGGTCAGGCAGACGGTGAATGGTGTCGCCGTCACGAGTCAAATAGGACAAAGGAATACCCGTAGTATGGTAAAAAATGTTGAGTTTATATAGTCTGTCTGACTGCGACTCTGACTGATATGTCATAAGATCCCATCCTTTCAGAATGCCTGTTAATTATAGTGTACGATTATTTTCGAGCTTGTGCCAGTAGGAGGGTTTCTAATAAAGTGACCAGACTTATCGAATTTGTCAATGTAAAAGTTAAGGGGCGGCAATCCGGTTTAGCTTTTTGAGATGACTAATCCATCTGGTCTTGGCTCTAGGAGATCGTACCTATTATAAAACCTATGACAATCTTCTGACCTACATAGAATCGTTCTCAGTAAATTGTGTCATAATATTGAATTACTAGAATTATCTAGATGTAATTGTTGTGGAGAGGCCTTTGAGTCACGATTTTTTGAAAAAAAATGACTAATAACATAAAAATATGACTTTTTTTATATAAAATAAGGACTGTTTTCATTATAGTGAACGTAATAATGTGATAAAAGTCCAGCTAGTCGAATTGCTAGGAATGAATTTAGTTTAAATGTATAAGAGTTAGATAGTTTATAAGTACTTGCAACCAGCTTTGTTTTCAGATAAAAAACAATATGTTAATCAATTTCATAATACTGACTTACTGTGATCGGGATATCACATACGGTAAGATTGATTCTTTTTTCGCTATATGTAATAGCTATATCCCTGATTTTAGATATTGTGAAATCGATATATGTACTTGCAAAAAAGCATAGAATTGGAGGGAATATAATATGAAAAAAAAGGTATCTATTATTTTAATTATGACATTGCTTTTTGGATTATTAAATCCTATGGTGAGTGATCCGATTGTGAAAGCGAATGAGACAGTCACCCTTAATGTTACGCACAATTTAGAGGATAGAAATGGAAGCACCTCGTCAGTAGGGTTAAATAATACCTTGCTAGTTGGTAGGGGGAGCGAGAGTGCGCTTAAGTTTGATTTATCTACAGTAGATGTTGACAGGATCAAAGATGTTGAACTAGGGGTTAGAATAGGACAGAGAAATTATGTTCCAGGCAGTAATCCATTTATTAATGTATGGGGCACTTATGATGATGATTGGAATGAAAATTCCGGCTCGATCCCGAATAAAGAAGAATTGCTTGTGGAAGGCAATGCTATCACCTCTTTTGGATGGGTAACTTACCAGAGTGAAATGGATTTAACCAACTTTATCAAAGATTCAGCTCATGAAAATGGA
Source organism: Evansella sp. AB-rgal1 (assembly GCF_041820985.1). Taxonomy (NCBI): domain Bacteria; kingdom Bacillati; phylum Bacillota; class Bacilli; order Caryophanales; family Bacillaceae; genus Evansella; species Evansella sp. AB-rgal1. Next base: position 529 of record NZ_JBGUAU010000015.1, on the reverse strand, counting down.
TTAGTTACGTTTGTATTATCTGGACATAGCAATAATTCTGCAGGCTTCAGTCATCGCGATACATCGAATCCACCGTATCTCGAGATTACCTATTATAAGCCACCAACAGATATTTTTCTATCAAGTCACGAAATAGAGGAATTCCTACCAAGCGGGACAGTAGTTGGTTCGTTGAGTGCAGATGCTGATGATGATCAGATCTCATATTCATTACAAAGTGGTGATGTTTCTGATTTTGTCATTGAAGGAAACCAATTGAGGACGGCTTCTGAGTTGGATTATGAGGATCAAACCTCCTATGATATGACCATTAGAGCAACGGATTCATCTGGACAATATTTTGATAAGATCTTTCAGATTGAAGTGAAATATACTAGAAGTGCAAACTTAAAGAATTTAGAATTAAGTGATGGGTCTTTAGATCCTGATTTTGTCGGCGATACTCTAAACTATACAGCTCATGTTGAAAATGAAATTGATTCCTTTCAAGTAATACCGACACTAAGAGATACGACTTCATCATTAGAAG
>NZ_JBGUAU010000014.1:0-169943 GCF_041820985.1 Evansella sp. AB-rgal1 | reverse complement strand
CTAAGTTTTTTTTATGGTTACTAAGTTTAGTTTAAATGATAAAGTAGATGTGTTTTGGTTGTATGGTTGAGTTGGTATCACTGTGAATATCTAAGTCTTTTCTAACCTCAAATAATAAAAGAGCCCAACACAGAGGTCAGGCAGTTTAAGATCACTATTTCTTTTTATTTATCATCTTTGTAATTTTATCCATATTTATCGACTTAGGATCGCTTGTAATTGTCTTTACTAACTCATCTTCCTTTTCTTTTGGTACAGGTTTATTCGCAATGGCAGATACTTTTTGAATAATTTCTCTTACAGTTTTCTCGTCTTTGAAATTAGCATGTTTAACGGAATCTGCTAATTTAAAAACATCCTGCATGTTTACACCAGATGATTTTTCTATATTTTTAAAAAGCTTATCAAAGCTCATGATAAACCTCCTTCCCTAACTAACCTAAAATTCATAGAACAAAGCAACCTTCTTTACTAAAATAGCCACTCTAAGACTTATTGTCACTATATGCTAGTGAATCTAATTTTGATTAGGTGCATGTCCAAAATAGATATACTTTAAAAAAAAAAAGAAAAAACACCACCTAACTTATTGTCGGTGTACCAGTTTTCTGATCACCTTGATAAGCCAAATAGTGCTCTCATGCTTCCTGATTAATTGATAATATGCCAAAAGCCATTCCTCAAAGATAATTGAAGCTAGTTCTAAGGCTAAGCTTGTTTTCCATGACACAACTAGTTATCCACAGTCAAAAAATATAGTTTACGCTTAACACCAAAAAAACACATGTGATTTTTTCCTGTGAAAAATCGCATGTGTTTTTGCTTGTGAATAGCTTGTTTGCACCTCAAGTAAATCTGTTACCCTTTTGAAGATGGTTTCATGTTTAGGAGCAAGTAGCTACATTCTACACCTCAAACCTGTTATTGGCTATTGTTTGTTTAAACCAATAGTAGCTATCTTTCTTCGTCCTCTCAAGCGTATGAAAGTCTACAAACACAATTCCAAATCTCTTACTATACCCTTCGGCCCACTCAAAATTATCTAATAAAGACCAAGTTAAATATCCTTGAATATTTACTCCAGATTCAATAGCACGACTTAAGGATGTTAAGTGTTTTTGTAGGTACTGAATTCTTCCAGTATCTTTCACACTTCCGTCTACTGGCTCTTCATTGTAACAAGATCCATTTTCCGTAATATAGATGGGTAAATTTCCATAGCGTTCCTTTACATAGGTTAATACATGATAAAACCCGTCAGGATATATTGGCCAATTAATATCTGTTCGGTCTAATCCCATATCAACAGTTTCTGAATCAAACAGTCCATTATTTTCTTTATGGCGGCAAACATCACCAGTATAATAATTAATTCCAAGAAAATCGATTGGTTGATGAATTTCCTCTAAATCACCATCCTCAAGGGGCAAAGTAATCCCTTTATTCTTAAACCAATCAATCATAAATTTAGGATATTCTCCTTTAAAAACTGGATCCATGAACCATTCCACAAACCAAGCTACTTCTCGACGGCAAGCATCTATATCTTCCTCTTTGTTACTAAATGGCTCCATCCAAGTAGTATTGGGAGCAAATCCAATTTCTCCATCTATATCAAGTTCTCTAAACTTCTGAACAGCTCTTCCATGGGCAATGAGTAAGTGATGCGATATATTAGTGGCCAACTGTAAATCAGTATTTCCTGGAGCGTGTGCCCCTATAAAATTAGACAAAAAGGATGTGCACCATGGTTCATTTAGTGTGATCCAGTATTTTATTTTTCCGGAAAACTCTCGAAACATGACCTCTGCATACTGAACGAATGCATCGATTGTTGCTCGATTATTCCAACCGCCTTCCTCTTGTAGTGCTTGAGGTAAATCCCAATGATAAAGCGTGCACATGGGTTCGATTCCACTTTCAAGTAATGTATCAACAAACTTGTGGTAGAATTCAATACCTTTCTTATTTATTTCACCTGTTCCATTTGGAAAAATACGTGGCCAAGCTACAGAAAAGCGATAAACATCGACACCAAGTTCCTTTAATAATTCTATATCTTCTTCGTATCTATGATAACTATCACACGCCACATCTCCATTATCACCATTTAAAACCTTACCTGGCGTTTTCGAAAACGTATCCCAGATTGACGGACCTCTTCCATCTTCTTCAGCTGCCCCTTCAATTTGATAAGAAGCTGTTGCTGCTCCCCACTTTATATCTTTTGGAAATTGAATAATCGCCATGAAAAATCCTCCTATACGTACTATTATCTCTCATACACGTAAATTAACCTGCTTCAACATTAGAATTCACTAAAGTACCTACTTCATGTGTTAATAAATTGTTTCGAAGATAGCAAATGAAAATCTCCTTCGAATCAGTAGAGACACATGTTTCCGGCATAGAGCCGAAGAGATTATTATGTCTAAAAAGAGATCTCATTTGTACAGATCCAAGCTCTCTTTCTGCTTAGCCCCACACGATTCTCGAAGAATCAATTCAGGATCTACAAGTATTGATTTTACTTCCATATCTTTAGTTATTAAATCATGCAGCATGTGACCTGCAAGTCTTCCTATCTTTTCCTTATCTTGCTTTACCGTAGTTAATTTTGGTTCGCTAAACCGACATGCTTCAATATCATCACAGCCGATTACTCTTATATCTTGCGGCACTTTTAACCCTTTTGCACGAATTGCTTGTATAGCACCTAAAGCCATCATATCCGATGCTGCATATACCGCAGTTGGATATGCCCCAGTTTCTAGCATTTGATACATTGCATTGTATCCACTCTCCTCAAAGAAATCCCCGTAATGTATCCATTCGTCTCGTATAGTAAAACCAAAACGATTCATACTATATATAAACCCTTTTAATCTCATTTGGGCAATAGGAGAGTCCTTTTTCCCACCTATATATCCAATATCTCGGATGGAATTCATATAGAGATATTCAATTACATTAGCTGATATTTTCTCATTATCTGTCATAACATACGTTGATTTTTTTCCAGTTAATTGAATATCTACGCCAACACAGGGAATATCACTCTGGTCTAATTCATAGATTGCAGACTGGATTTCTTCCCCTGCAATAATTAAACAGCCATCCACATGAAAATGCCTAGCCCTATCAAGATAGTTTTCCAGATTCAAATTGAAATTTTCATTACTAAAAATAAGCAAATCATAACCAAGATTTCCAACCGTTCTCTTAAAATGATTCATGACTTCATTGAAAAATGGATGATTTAAATTTACATTCACTTTTCCTGCATATATAATACCAATCAAATTTGACTTCTTCGTCGCCAATGCTTTCGCTGAAAAGGTCGGTTTATAACCTGTTTCTTCTATTATTTTATTAACCTTATCCTTTGTACTGCTCCCTATCTCACCATAATTATTAATAATTTTTGAAACGGTAGATGGAGAAACCCCTGCCATTCTAGCAATATCTCGTATAGTAAGCTTCATTTTTATCCCTTCTATCATAAATACTTTCATATACTAATAAGAAAAGCACACGGCATCATGTCGACATCCTGTATCCCGACATAAGCAAATGTTCTATCGATAACAAGTGTGATCATTTACTTTTAATGGAACAGGTTATGGACCTTAAGCGAGTAAGTTCTGTTACTAGACATAAGTTCAACAATCTAAACTATCTGCTAACCTTTGAGCAAACTAACTTTTCACCGCGCCTTCTGTCAAACTAGAGATAAATAATCGGTTTAACAACAAGAATACAATGATTAATGGTACAGTTGCCCAAAATGTTCCTGATAAAATCATACCATTGTCGCGCACATAGTTGTCAATTAATCCACGTAATGCAACTTGTATCGTATGTGATGATTGATCTCTAAGTACTACAAGTGGCCATAGAAAGTCGTTCCAAATATACATAAATTTAATGATAGCTAGTGTTGCAAAGGCTGGTATAATCACTGGAACAGATATGTTCCAATAGACTCGAAATGTAGAACAGCCATCTATTTTAGCAGCTTCTACTAATTCATCTGGAACATTACTGCTAATATATTGTCTCATCCAAAATATACCGAATGCATCAATAATCCCTGGTACAATAATCGCTCTTAAATCATTCAACCAGCCTAATCTCGTAATAATAATGTATTGTGGAATTAACCCTAATTGTGGTGGGATCATCATTGTTACTAAAATAAAAATAAAGAAAAATTCTTTCCCTTTAAAATGTAATTTTGCAAAAGCAAATCCTGCTAGAGAGCATAAGAATAATGTTCCTAATGTAGCTAGTGAAGCAACAATGACAGAATTCCAGATAGCACCAAAGAAATCGATTGTATTTATTACATTTGTAAAGTTCGTAACTAATTGTTGACCCGGTATCATTGCAGGGGGAACACTATTTATAGCACTGTTATGGTTCGTCGCCATGACAAACATCCAGTATAACGGAAAGATAGATAGGAAGGCTGCCATAGCGAGTAACAAATAAACCAACAGTTTTGATAAAGAAAACTTTTTAGATATTTTCATTTCACTCATATGCAATACCTCCTATCGAGCAATTCTATTTGCAACAAATACGTTAATGGACGAAATCACAATAATGATCAGGAATAATATGATTGCAGTAGCCGAAGCTGGTCCAAACGCCATGTTTGTGAACGCCTCTCTATATAAGTAAAGAACTACTGTAATCCCTTCCTGGCGGTACGTTCTACCAATAAATATTAACGGTTCTGTAAATAACTGAAGAGCTCCTATTGTAGACGTAAAGACTGTAAATATGATAATAGGTCTAAGAAGAGGAATCGTAATATACTGTATTTTTTGCCGTATTGTAGCTCCATCAATGACAGAAGCTTCGTACAGTTCATTAGGGATGGCTTGAAGACCTGCTAAGTAAATGATCGTGTTATACCCTACCCAACGCCAAAAAACCATTGTAGAAATTGCAACCTTCACTCCCCATTCAGAGGTGCCCCAGCTAATGGGTCCAACATCAAAAATACCTAGTATTGCATTAAACAACCCAAACTCCTGATTATTAAACATAATCCCAAAAACAATTGCTACTGCTACTGTCGAGGTTACGTAAGGCATAAAAATAGATACACGAAAGATACTTTTAAATTTAATCAAAACTGAATTTAATGCGTATGCCAAAATAATTCCTATAATTAACTGTGGCAATGTTCCTAACAGCCACATGATCATCGTATTCGATAGAGCTTTCCAGAAAAGAGGATCGGATAATATTAATTTAAAATTTAGAAATCCTACATATTCCATTTCCCCTAAACCATTCCATTTTTGAAATCCCAGATAAAAGCTAAACAGAATGGGGAATAATCCAAATATTGAAAACAAAAGAAAAAATGGAGAAATATACAAATATCCATTGATAGCATCTTTTTTCTTTTCACTTAGGGATGATCGTTTTGGAGCATATGGATGTTTTTTTACTTGTAACTGTGCCACTTCCCCTTCTCTCCCTTCTTTTAATTTAAGATCACCGAAAGAGTCATATAATTACTTTTTCAGTAACCCTCTAATTTCGAAGGTGTGTCAAAAGGTTACTAGACTCTTTATAACACACCTTCTTCCTCATTCTTATTGTCTACTTAATTGCTGCTCAATTCGTTGTACTGCTGCATCCCACTCCGATTGTGGGTCTGCTCCTTCTATCGCTACGTTCATAATCGCAGTTTCAAGTTCCGTATTAACAGTTCCATAGTTGACACCCATGTAAACTGGAACTACAGATTCGGCTGCTTCTGCTAAAATTCTAGCAGTTTCAGACCCACTGAAATATTCATCTGTTGTAGCTATGAAATCAGCATCTTCATATACACTAGGAGCAGACGGGAATAGTCCCATCCCGTGGAAAGATTTCAATTGTTGCTCAGGAGCTGTTAGCCAAGCGATAAAATCATATGCTTCTTGTGGATGCTTTGACTCTTTTGGAACAGTTAAGAAAGAACCTCCCCAGTTTCCTCCACCTTCTGGAATAGTAGTTAAAGACCATTTACCACTTGCATCTGGAGCGTTTCCTTTTACTACTCCTATCATCCAACCAGGAGCACCTGGCAAAATTGCATACGTACCATCATTCATAGCACTTCCCCATTCTGGAGTCCAAAGAGAGTTTTGACCTATAAGTCCTTCTTGAAGCATTTTCGTAGTAAAGTCATAAGCTTCCTTTACTGTATCCTCTATAATTAATTCATCATCTTCATTAAAGTATTGCTGTGGTTGTTGGTCTCTGATGGCGTTGAAAACTAATGTAGGACTATCTGCAATTGGTTTACCTGTTTTCTCTTTAATCGTTTTAGCAGCTTCATAGAATGCATCCCATGTATTTATTTCACCTGCAAGTGCATCCGGATCTATCGGTAAACCAGCTTCTTCCATGACGTCCGTACGATAGAACATCGTAGTTGGACCTATATCTGTCGGTAATCCTAACTGAAATGATCCATCAACACTTTGTGCTTGTTGCCATTTCCAATCTAAGAAGTTACCACCAACTCCCTCAGCTCCATAATCATTTAAGTTATAAAAACGTTCACTAGCCTCTAAGAATTTAGCTACCTCACTTACTTCAATCATTGCGATATCAGGCGCACCATTACCAGCTGATATCGAAGTGAATAAATTACTATGAACATCATTCATTTCTCCTTCGTTCAGCTTAATAGTCACATTCGGTGCCACATCTTTATACTCTTCAATTAAATCTCCGTATCCAGTGCTACCAAAAACCCAGAAATCAAGCTCGACTTTTTCTCCACTACCGCCACCACTACCATCATTATTACCACTTGCATCTTCATTATTACTGCATGCTGCCATCATGAAAACAATCGATATTACTAACAAAAATGAGTAAAACTTTTTTAGTGACATGATCATTTTTCCCCCTTTAATAATTTGGTTAGACATGCAAACTTGCGGAAATACTCTGATACGTGTGGACCACCTCCTTTAAAAGAGACTGAAACAAATAATGAAACAAACAACGAAACCGGTTTCTTAAACTTCCGAAAAATATAATAACCGTTTCTTTTGTAAACGCTTACTAAAGTGTGTGTAATAAAATAATAGAAAGATTAAAGGAATGATTATAAAATTATGTAAGTACTAGAAGAGTAATATTGTACGAAGACTATGTGAAGTTAGATTTATGTTCCTTTTTCCAGAAACCGCTTTCGTGATAATCATAACTCCAAATCTTGCCAAAGGCAACTATTTTTTTAAAATTCTTTATTTTTTTAAGAAAAGCGCAAGGCTCCCATAATACTTGAGCCATTTCAGCAAGACTGACCGATGCAAAAGAAACTTCTTCCCTTGCTGCCGTTTGCTCTTCTGTTGAAGCTGCAATTTGTTGTGTAGTTATTTATTAGTACTCATATTTATTACTCCTCTGAGTTTCTATGATTCCATCCGAATAGCTACTTCAACCTTGACTAATGGTAAAATCTATAATATATCAATTAATAGATATTATTGTAATCTAATATATAAAAAATTCACCAAACTGTCAGGGACCAGGTCCCCGACAATTTGGTGAATTTTATCATAAAGGAGTTTTTTTATGTTATATTGTCGTGATGAAGTTTTATTCTTAACGAACCAACTCGTAAATATTGAAAGTATTGTTAATACGGAAGGGGAAAAAGAAATTAGTTCTGCTATCCATACACTACTTTCTTCTTATCCATACTTTAAGGAAAATCCAGATCATATTATAAAACAGCAAACAATAAATGATGATCAGGAGAGGTATAACGTTATCGCATTTGTAAAAGGAACGAAAAAACCAAGCAACAAAACAATTGTCTTAATGGGGCACTTGGATACGGTTGGTATTGAAGATTACAATCAATTAAAGGATAAAGCTTGTTTTCCAGAAGTGCTAATGGAGTCACTTCACTCAGAAGATCTTCCACCTACCGTTCACGAACATCTTCAGTCTGAAAACTACTTATTTGGTAGAGGCGTATTAGATATGAAAAGTGGCATTGCTAGTCACTTATATCTTCTAAATTATTACTCGGAACACCCAGAAGAATTAGAGGGGAATCTCGTTGTCGTAGTAGAATGTGACGAAGAAGATGGATCACATGGTATTTTGTCCGCTCTAAAAGAGTTAAAACAACTTCGAGAAGAACATAATTTTGAGTATATAGGGGCAATCAATGCTGATTTTGTATCACCTCGATTCGAAGGAGATGAAAATCGTTATATTTATAAAGGAACTGTCGGTAAGCTTCTCCCATCCTTTTTTATTATAGGTGCAGAAACTCATGTTGGTTCTGCCTTTGAAGGAATTGATCCAAACTTTATCGCCGCCGAGTTAACCAGACAAATTAGCTACAATCCTGAGCTTTGTAATGAAGCGTTTGGCGAAACGACTGTTCCACCTGTGTCATTAAAACAAACAGATTTAAAGCCATCGTATACAGTACAAACTGCTTTAGCTGCTTATGTATATTTCAACTTTTTTATTCATTCATGGTCTCCAAAAGAGGTACTAGAGAAACTAAAAGTACAAGCTGAAATTGCTTTCAATAACGCTCTAACTACGTTCAAAAATAGATACAAAGCATTCAGTGTAGCAAGTGATCAACCTTATGTAGAAGCACCTTGGAAATCAAGAGTAATGACATACGAAGAAATGGATCAACTACTAGTCGACGAACATGGTGAGAGTTACACTCACCATATGGAAAAATTTAAAAACGTATTATTATTAAATAAAGAACTTGATACTAGAATGTTTGCTGCCAGAGTTGTAGAGGAAGCATGGAAATGGATGAGTGACCGAAGTCCAGCAATCATCGTGTTTTATTCTTCTCTCTACTCTCCTAGAATTGATGTTTCAGGGAAAAATACACGTGAGAAAAATTTAATTGAAGCTCTTGAGCATGCAGTTGAGAAAATACAACCAACTTATCAACATCCTATTGTCGTTCGGAATTTCTTTCCATACATCTCTGATATGAGTTTTGTTGCTCTAAGTGATGATGAAGGAGGAATAAATGCGGTATCACAAAACAATCCTGGATGGGGTACAAAGCATTATGTTGAATATAGTGATATTCGTGATATTAATGTTCCTGTTATAAATATCGGACCATACGGGTTTGATGCGCATAAGCAATTTGAGCGAATGGAACTGGATTATTCACTAGAAGTTGTTCCGAACTTAACGAATCTTGTAATTCAATTTCTACTATCTTCAAAATAAATTACAGAAATCCAGAAAATCTATTGGTAATCTTAATGAACAATAAATAAATTTAGTACTAAATATGTATAAAGAACCCAAGTGTCAGTGATGTTTTCACTGGCACTTTTTAAGTCTACTTAGTAAAGCCTCCTTTGTTTTTCAACAAAAACAAAGATCTTTTGCTTTGTTTCACAAAATGATCAAATTAATCTCATACTTCTGTACATGATAATATTTATTTGTTTAAATCTATATATATCAGTTTTACATTGGACACCATTCAATGTTACATGTATGTTATAACATGAAAGTTCATAAAGAATCATCTTTAAAGATTTGACTAAAATTATTATTGTTAGGGGTTATGTCCAGATGAATCATTCCATGACCAGTATTCCCATACCATCTATTTTAAAGATAAATAATGGTGCTGTATATCAATTACACTATATATTGAAGAAGCATCAGTTTTCCAATGCGGTCCTTTTATTCGATGACTTTACCTTTCAACACTATCATGATTCATTAAAGGCTTCCATAACATCCATACCTATTGAAACAATGAAGTTACAAGCGAATTTGGATATAAATGACCTCATAAAAAAAGCGTTTGAAATGGATCGATATGATGTTGTTATATCAATGGGAGGTGGCGCTGTAATTGATTATGGAAAGTATATAGCATTTGCCAGAAGAAGTCCGTTTATAAGTATTCCTACATCCGCTTCTAACGATGGGTTTGCCAGCAGTAACTGTTCTATCCATGTGAATGGGAAAAAGACAACCGTTCCTGCAAAGGTTCCCTATGGTATTATTGCGGACCTAGATATTATTCAGAAGGCACCAGCAAAATTTATTTTAGCTGGTATTGGAGACTTATTATCCAATATTACCGCGCTTACAGATTGGGAATTTGAAGAAAAACATGGTGCTTCAGCTGTGAACGCATTTGCGTTAATGCTTAGCAAAAAAGGAGTCAATAGCTTCATCAGAACACCAATGGATGATATTAAAAATCCAATTTTACTAAAAGAGTTGGTGAGTTCAGCTACGATGGGAGGGATAGCCACTGTGATAAGTGGCAACAGTGCCCCTATCAGTGGATCTGAGCACCTTATCTCTCACGCGCTAGATAAAATATCATGTAAACCAGAAATGCACGGCATTCAAGTGGGAGTAGCAACCTATATTATGGCAAACGTGCAACAGCACAGAGCGGAGCGAATTTATAAAGTATTAAATCGAACTGGATTTTTTCAATATGTAAAAGGAATTGGGTTAAAAAAATCGGAATTTAAGAATGCAATAGAAATAGGACCCTCCATAAAACCAGATCGTTATACGTTTTTACATGAAGAACAATATCGTAAAGTTGCATGGAAGTTTATTGAGGAGGACATTTTACTTCAAGAGATCTTACATTAACACACCAACGAAACTGAAATGGATGCCTCCAACAAAAGCCTAGTGAATATGCTATAGGCACTGGAACAAGAGAAGTGAACTTCACTGTGTTTTCAGTGCCATCATATCCAAACTACTGATATATTCCGTTGCTTATCTTCGTTCCATCAAGTTTATCCCTATTCCCATACATATGACTCCAAACAATATCATAATTGAAAGGGTCTCTCCTAACTCAAACAAGCCGTAATTATACATTGCTACCCCCTTCAAAGCCTCTACTCCATATAAAATAGGCATACCTTGAGAAATAGTGATTAACATTTGATTTGTAACAATTTCAATTGGCCAAAATGCTCCCCCTAACATTGCCATAGATGTTGCAACTATTGGGATTATTGCTTGAAGGTGTTGTGTTGATTTCACTACACCGATTATCAACATTCCTAATGCAACAATTGCAAAGGTATAACTAGCAATTACAAGGAGAATGTAACCAAAATTGTTTCCTAAATCATAAGCGAATACATACTTAAAAAGGAGAAAGACGATAACAATTTGAACATAGCCAATTAAAAAACAGTAAAGTAAATGCCCTAAATATAATTGCCATTTACGAATAGGTGATACAATAAGGCGGCTCCACGTTCCTAAGCGTTTTTCTTCTGCGACATTCATCAGATTAAACATAATAGTATAGATGGAAAAATACAGTGTCATACCGAATAAAATTTGAAGTTGTTCATCATATTCAAAAGATCCACTTTCCCCTTCCAAAGAAGTAGTATCCAAATTAAGAGGACCTGATTGTAAGTAACTATTCACAGTTTCGTGACTCACCCCAAGCTTCTCTAACTCTCGTATTTGAATTTCTTCACTAAATACTTGCTTAACATATCCTTCTAACACATATCGATTAGGATCATCTGTAGCAACCAATAATCGGTAATCACTCTCCATAAGCTTAACAGCTAAGCTTGCGTTACCACTACTAACAGTTTCTCTTGCAACTGTTTCTTCAACTAATTGGAATTCAAATGCCTCTGAAGCATTTAACCTTTCTATCCACTCTTCCGCTATCTCTTCCGACAATAGATAATCAGTAAAAGTTAAAATAGACATCTTTCCTTGCGATTCTCCCCCAGCTAACATATATACAAAGGCAATGGTTAAGATGAAAAAGGTTACGGTCGTTATAGGTGCCCTACGCAATCTTTGCAATTGTAACAAAAACACTGATTTCATTTTTAGAAGGACCTCCTTCTTGGAAAAATCCACACACTACTTGCAATTAAAACAATAGATAATCCTATGATACGACCCATAAATGGTAATATCGAATCAAAAGTAAACCCTTGTTTCCATTGTAAATAAGCCGATAGAGCTGCACCATTTGGCGTCCAATCCCCTATAACACTGACTATTTCTGCCATATTTGCTACCGGAATAAAACTCCCTCCAGTAAATGCAAATATTGTTACAATCCCTCCAGAGAAGACGCTTGAAAATGTTTCGTTATCAAATCGAACTGTTAAAGCTGTTAACACAGCGGTTAATCCACCAACACCTATTGATAAAATTGCTGATATCAGAAGAATTCCTGCCCAAAACATAACATCTACATCTTGAAACGGTCTGAATAATAGAGAAGATGAGGTAAACAAAATAAGTAACTGACAAAATGCTATTATTATTGCAGAAATTATTTTTCCAGATAAATATGATATTGGATGCTTCCCTGAAAGAAGAATTCTATTAAACACCTGTTGTTGTTTTTCCACATATGCCTTACTAGCTAATGTCGAGGCAACATATAGAACAAACATGACAGCTATGGCGAACGTATAATATTCAAATGAAGTAATTGGGTCTTTAGAAGTTACCGTTTCTATCCCTCCAAGTTCAATATCACGTAAATCCCACTCCTCTATGACAATGCCTTCTTCACTCAAAGCTTGTGTCATAGCTGTTTCAAAATTAAGAGCTCTAACAAATTCTTGAATGATGCTTTGAAAGACTTTCGCTTGTAGTGATCCGTAGTCATTTACAGTTACTTGAAGCTCACTACCTCCTCCATCATTTAACAGCATATTTTTTAAGGATAAAAAGGTAAACTCTGTGGGAAATGTTAAAATTGCTGCTATCTCTTCACTGGATAATGCTAACTCCGCCTCTTCCAAATTCATATCAATAATCGTAATCATTTCACGTAATCGTTCATCCTTGAAAACTTGATTTAGCAAAGTATAGGGACTAACCTTAAATGCAACAGACTCTAGTTCAGCTATAACTTCTTCTGAAAAACCTTGATCTCTTTGATCACTAAGAAATTTCTCTATACCAGCCTTTTCATTATCTTGTTGGACAATCGCTACACTTATTTGTAACGGCTCTGGATCACCACTAAATAACCCCCTCAGCGCAAACCCTAATATCGCAATCAGTATAAACGGCATTAGGAGAAGGAGGAGTAACTCCGATCTATCGCGGAGTAATATCAATATATCTTTTTTTAAAAAACTATGCATTGGGTCCTCCCCCTTAATCACGTAATTTTCTGCCAGTAAGATGTAAAAAGACATCCTCTAGAGTGGGAATTTGGACATTTACATTTAATATTTGTGCTTGGTAACGCTCGGCAGCTTGAAATATAGAACTTAAATGTCTACTCCCTTTTGGAACAATTAATTTTAGTCCTTTTTCTGTTTCCGTTGCTTGAAGAATTCCTTCATGCTTCTTTAAATCAGATAGTAACTCTGGGTATGATCGATTTAAATCTATGAAGATAGTTTCCTCCCCTGATAAGATACTTTTCAACTCATCCTTCGTTCCTGAAGCAATGATTCGGCCATGATCCATAATGTATACTCTATCGCATAGCCGCTCCACTTCTTCCATGTAGTGACTTGTATATAATACCGTTAGCCCGCTTTCTTCATTTAAATGACGAACTGTGTCAAGAATATAATTTCGAGATTGTGGATCAATACCTACAGTAGGTTCATCCATAATGAGTATTTCAGGTTCATGTAACATGGCAGCAGCCATGTTAATACGTCGTTGCATACCACCTGAATATGTTTTCACCAAATCCTTTTGACGCTCTTGCAAACCTACTATTTCGAGTACTTCTTGTATCCTTCGTTCTAATGATTTCCCTTTCAATCCATATACTCGCCCAAAAAATTTCATATTTTCATAAGCAGTTAGTTCTTCGTATAGTGCTATTTCCTGTGGAACTACACCTAATACACTACGGATTGTTTCTGGATTCTTCACGACACTTTTTCCATTTAACCTAACATCACCTGACGTTGGTTTTAACAAAGATGAAATCATCGATATAGTGGTAGATTTCCCAGCTCCATTTGGACCTAAAAGACCAATAGATTCCCCCCTATCCATATATAAGTTAATCCCATCCACTGCTACTTTTCCTTTAAATACCTTTTGCAGTTCTTCTGTTTCTAACATGAACCTTACCTCCAATGTGAACAGCGTATTTTACATTCCACTACTGTAGCTTTAGTATATATAGAAGAAGGCAGTGTCACCACTGCCCTCCGTCACTTCCTTTTCTATTATGTATGACTTTAGTCATTTAATTTTGTGGTTAGACCACATTATGTTTTATGGCGTAAATAGCTATTTGTGTTCGATCCCTTAATTCTAATTTATCTAGAATAATAGTTATATGATTTTTTACTGTACCAATCGACAAACCTAGCTCTTCAGCAATCTCTTTATTACTTCTTCCTTCCCCAATTCTCTTCATAATATCTAATTCACGTGGTGTAATAGAAGGATCTACTTTTTCCATTACCGTTTGTTTCATTAGTCTTGGTAATACTTTCGCAGCGACTGAATCTTGTAGAGAAAGCCCCCCAGATAAACAACTCCGAATTGCACGAATTAATTCCTCTGGTTCCCCATCCTTCAGCATGTATCCCTTTGCTCCAATCTTCAAAGCCTCTAACGCATATTCATCATCATTAAAGGTTGTCAACATCAGTACTGTGATACTAGGCCACCTTCCATGAATAATTCGAGCAGCTTCTAATCCATCCATCACTGGCATTCGAATATCTAATATAGCGATATCAAAATCCTGATTTTCACACAGAAGAACTGCTTCTTTTCCATTTTTAGCTTCTCCTGTAATACGGAGCTCCTCATCTGTTTCTATCATCATTTTTAATCCATGCCGCACCATACATTGATCTTCAGCTATAAGTATTCGAATCATGTATCCATCTCCTTTTGAAGTAGAGGGACTGTTCCCCTGACGATAAACCTTCCATTGTATTGAAGAATATCACAAGTTCCTTTCGCTCGTTTTAAACGTTCTCTCATAGAGGATAACCCGAATCCCTCTCTATATCGTATATCCTCCTTTATTTGATTGCTAACTTCGAAGCGAAATATTCCACCAGCAGGGGCCTCAAAGATAATATCAACATCCTTCCTCCCACTGTGACGCATCATATTTGTTAACGCCTCTTGTACAGCTCGATAAACCGCGATCGCTTGCTCATTCCCAAGTGGTGCTGATAACGCACCATGTTTCACAGTAAATTGAACACGAACATAGCTTTCTGCTTCAAGCTTTCGTATAAGACGAATAATGGACGACAATCCACTTGCCTCATCCTGTCTTAATGCTTTCACAGCACTTCTTGTTTCTTCTAAACTATCTTTAGCAAGCTTTTTTAGTTCTATAACATTAGATTGTAAGGAAGGATCTGTTTTCATTCGAAATACCTCAAGCTGAAGCAAAAGGGCAGTTAATTTATGACCTACTGAATCATGTATATCTCTACCTATTTGAGCTCGTTCCTCCTGTCGAGCTAATTTTTCATCTTCAACAATACGCCTCTTCATCTTTCTATATTCACTTAACAATGCTTCATTTCTTATGGCAAAGTCTGATTCCCGAGTCATTGTTTTATAGTAAGCAACAAGAGCCACAACTAGTAAACTAGCGTATAAAAGGATGAACTGTATTGGAAAACTCGGATACTTAAAAAAATAAGGAGCCAACAGCCCAAAACATAGAAAGAGCCCTACCACACTTGCTTGAATAGGTCGTAGCCTGAAAACTGCTTTTCCAGCTATGACAGAAAAAATAATAAGGGAGAACATATTAGGATTTCCTTGTTTTTCCGGCCATAGTGTAATTATAGTTACCATAACAACTATACAAAGAAGAACACATAGTGAGCGTTGTTTTTTTCGAAAAAGTGGTGCAAGAAAAAATAAAGAAAAAAAAGCTGCTGTTCCTACCAATCGTAAAGGCATGTGGAAGGGCGATGATGAGTAGTCAAGAAGTGCAAATAACCAACTTACTCCAAGTAACAATAGCCATATCCAAAAAGTAACCATATATTTCTCCCTCTCCTATGTACTAAATCTGCCCTGATAGAAACGCAAACAAGTCTTGTTCAGAGGTAGTTTTCGGATTTGCTTTGAGTGACCCTGAAGGCATGCTTTCTTCAATTATCTTATTTAAATTCTCTCTTCTTACTCCAAAGTCCTTTATGGAGGGAGGAACCTCTAATTTGATGTTTATTTCTTTCACCCAGTTTTCCAAATCATCAGCATTAGAACCTATGTTCATTTCTTTAGCTAACTGTGCGTATTTATGTGGACACACGTCCTTGTTATAAGCAATGGACCATGGTAGCAATGTGCCACATACCAATCCATGAGGAACATTATGATGTATTCCTATAGAATGTGCTACCCCATGAACAATGCCGAGTCTAGCATTACCTAAAGCTATTCCCGCTAACAAACTACCCATTGCCATATCGGTTCTTGCTTCCTTATCTTCCGGTTGATGAAATGCAGTCATCAAACTGGCACCTATCAATTTCGCTGATCGTAAGCTATATGGTTCCGTAAGGTCGTTCGAACCACGAGATACGTACGATTCAATTGCCTGAGTTAGGGCATCCATTCCACTCCATGCTGTTACTGTTTTGGGTGATGATACTGTCAGTTTAGGGTCCAACATGACAATTTTCGCTAGCCAGGATCGATGGCGAATACTTAGCTTTTGATTTTTCCCTTCATATAAAACTGCGTTCGGTGTCGCCTCAGCACCAGCACCAGAAGTTGTCGGAACAGCTACCCACGGTAAACCCATTTTTGTGATTGGTTCTCCGTAAAAATAGTCCTTCACCGCTTTACGATTGGAAAAAGAAAGCCCTGCTACCGCTTTTGCTAAATCAAGAATACTTCCTCCACCAACGCCAAGTACGAAATTACAGCTTTCTGTCTCCATCTTTAATAGTAAATACTCCACTTGGTTAACTGTGGGTTCTCCAGAAGAAACCGACTCGGTGTGTACTGCCACACCTTGCTCCTTAATGGACCGTACAATTAAGCTAATTTCCGGACTACTATCTAACCTTTTTGAATGTATAACCATTACTTTTTTTCCAAGAGATTTCACTTCACTTCCGATCGTTTGTACTAATCCCCAACCAGTAATAATTCGCTGTGGTATTTCTAATACATTCAATGATATCCCCTCTTTCTAAAAATAGTTGGAACTTTCCTCATTATGTTCCAACGAAAAAAACGTGTCAAATGAAAAAATAAAGCTGGCAACCGCATAGGATTTACCAGCTTTCTCTATGAAAATCATCTTACTCGTTCAATCACAATCCTCTCTGAAGAATCTAAATTACGACGTACTTCGTTTAAAACATTTTCTTCTACCTCATAAGCCCCCACTTGTTCTCCATCCACAATAACTCTGTGAAGACTGTTACTAGCTGTATTTAAGTCAAACGTTTTTTCTAAGCCATTCACATGACCGCGTGCTACTTCCTGTCTCCATTCGGAATCTGCTAATTTTTCTGCATCTTCTTCATTATCTATAAAACCATTTTCTGTAAGAAGAGCGGACATAGTAGTTTCTCTTAATACATGAAAATTTGCTTTCTTTTTCCCTCGATTGTATAGATCGTTTACCTCTATAATTTCTTCATGCATCACTTCTCTATATTGAGCTGTATCAGAAGAATCAGATAAACTATTATGAATATAATCCTCATACCCCTGTGCTATACCATCAAAACCGTTTACATGAATAGATAAAAAGTAATCTGCTCCCCAACTATTTGCATCATTAGTCCGTTCCTCCAAGCTAACATCCACATCTGAAGTACGACTCATTCGAACCTCTATATTTTCATACTCTTGTTCTAAAATATTTCTAATACGCAATGCTATATCTAATGCAATTTCCTTTTCTACCAAACCATTTCCAGTAGCTCCAGTATCAGAGCCCCCATGTCCAGGATCAAGATATAATTTAAACATATTCAGTTCCTCCCTTTGAATACGTTACTATATGAACATAGATTATCATTGGAATAGACTCATCTCTTAGTAGAATAAAAAATCCTCGTTTGTCATATAATTTCTTGTTATACTAACTACATTAACGATGTTTAAACATGAGAGGATTACTCGATGAAAAAATCAATCATACTAAGTTTTCTTATTTCACAAATTTCTTTCTTCTCTCTGTGGCCTTTTTGGTTACAGTTAACGAAATATCTTCATAATATTGTGCTTCTTGTAGTTTGGTTTTGTTTTACTTTGCTTATCTCTTTCCTTGTATTTTATATTAGAAAAGATCAAGTAACTATGAAAAGGAGCGTTTTACATTCAATAACTCTGTTTTACACCCTCAGCTTGTTAACATTATTATTTTTCCGACCAAATGATCAGAGCTATGATTCTATCAACCTCATCCCATTTGAGATGATTTTATTTTACTTTTCAGGACAAGTCAGTCCGGTGATAGCATTTTATAATATTTCGGCAAATATTGGTTTATTTATTCCTTTTGGTATTTATTATTGTTATATTAGTAAGCAGCCTTCCATATGGCGTCTCACATTACTGACTATTTGTTCCATAACTGTAATTGAATTAACACAGTTTTTTACGAATCGAGGAAGCTTAGATATTGACGATCTAATTCTTAATGTTTGTGGAGTGATTCTTGGATACACCCTTTTTCCACTAGTGCAACAAGTGATAACCATAACATACAAACAAAAGAGGTAAAGCAAATACCAAGCTCTACCTCTTTTATCCCTTCTTACGTTTATTTGATTCATTTTTTTTGAAACACATCAGGATTAGACCCCACAATAACCCCAGCTAATAAGAATACACCACCTATAATTTGAGTAATAGTAATCGTTTCACCACCAAAAGTAACAGCTAATAGGGTTGTAAAAAACACGATAAGGTACAAGTATGTGGATGCTCTCCCTGGCCCGACTTGCATGACACCTTCATTCCAGCATAGAAAGGAAATGACACTAGGAAATATTCCTAAATACAGAACTGCCAATGTCGTTTCCCACGGTAATGCCACCAAAGAAATAGGTGAAAATGTCCGTTCGTATAAAGCAAAAGGAAGTAACATTATTACTCCAATATACATGGTGATAAGGAAAGTGGCCTTCTTTGGTACATGAACCCCAAACCGTTTCATTAATACAGAATAGATCGCCCATACAATCACTGCTCCGAAAACAATTACATCTCCTGGATTAATCGTTAGAGTAACTAATGTTTCAAGACTTCCTCCAGTAATGACGATAAACACTCCTAAAAGAGAGATAGCAATACCTATATATTGAAGTGTTACAATTTTTTCTCGAAGAAAGAAAACAGAAAGAAGTACAATGAATAATGGTGCCGTAGCATTGACCAAGGATGCATTTATTGATGTTGTATATTGCATCGCAATGTATAACAGTGTATTAAAGCCAGCTATTCCTGTTAGTCCTAAAAAGAAAAGCGGCTTCCAATTCTTTTTCAGAACATCAAGATGTTGTTTTATTTCCTTATAAACAAAAGGTAAAAACACAATGCTTGCTATAACCCATCTCCCTACGGAAAGCTGAAATGGAGGTACTTCATCTACAATCATTCTACTAAATACAAAATTTGTTCCCCAAAAGAATGTTGCAAAAATTAATAGTAGATAAGGAAAACGTTGAAGCTTTGTGATAATGAACGACAATGATTACCCTTCTTTCTATAAATCACTTTATCTTTTTCTTGTCCTTATGAACAAACAGCGTGCAACATCAATCAAGGCACTGATATCTCAGTGCCTTCCTCTAATTGATAAAGGTTTTTTATGGATTGTCAGGACCACTTTCTGTTTCGTCTGCAACAGTAAAATTAATCCCAATTAAGTTAAGTGCCTTTTCAGGATAATCTGTAATAATCCCATCGATATCATACTTTAAAACTTCTCTCATATTTCGTTCAATATTCACTGTCCAGACCCATACCCCACGATTTTGACGTCGGGCATTTCGAATAAATCGCTCAGATAACATAGTTTGGCGTATTGTATAAAAGTCCACATCTAAACCCTCTAAATTTCCAGCAGCCATAAACAAAATTTGTCCTATTTTTATGTCACTATTTAAACTACGAATTTCTCTCAATATCGCATTATCGAATGCCTGAACATATGCAGTGTCAATCAGTTCAAACTCCTCTATAGAGGCAACTATTTTTTTCGCAAATTCTTCTCTACGAGTGTGATCATTTACTTTTACATCAACAATGATGGTAACATTTTCTTCCTGAATTTCTTCAAAAACATCATCTAATGTGGGAATCCTTTCCCCAATAAATCTATCAGAAAATAACCTACCTATATCAATTTCCCTAATCTCTTCGTATGTCATCTCACTAACTCTAGTAGGAATCCCTGCAACCCTTTGTAAATCATAGTCATGATTTAAAATGATTTCGCCATCTTTTGTCAGCATGATGTCAAATTCAACTGCATCTGCTCCACCTTCAATCGCTGCGGAAATAGCACTCATGGAGTTTTCAGGTGCTGCGTGCAAATCTCCGCGATGCGCCGCAACTTGTACATTCCACTTCAAGTAAACGATGTTATCATTTACCGTGTAATTTAAGAAAAACATAGATGTTATATAAATCATAATAACAGAAGCTACAGTAACCTTTTTTCGCGTAAAAAACTTGGTTATTTTATTTTCAAATGACACCAAATATTTATTTCCATAAACGTGTAGTTGATCTTCTACAATCTCTCCTTGGCTCCACTTAAATCGGTAAAACAGTCTCGTCACAATAATTACGTTGATAGGAATCAACAATAAAGAAAAGATGATTGTCATATAACTCGTGAAAGTTAGTAGATAACTTTGCACAAAATTCCCAATAAAACGAGTATCAATTAAGCTAGGGATAAAGGAAAGTAATGATGTGAAAAGAAAGAAAGCTAAGAAAAACAAAATATTCAACATACATAAATTAAAGATAATTGTTAGTTTATTCTGTTTCGTAGTTCGAAAACTGGCAAACATTGCTTTCCAGATAGATTTACCTTCAACAATAATATAGTGAAGAGTAAATATGCTTTTTATTACTATGTAAAGAACAATTAAAACAATAAAGAAATAGAATAATAGGGACATCCACGTTGCTTCATAATACGCCGTTGTTAAAAAAATAGGTAAATTAAAATCAATTAATGCAGGTAATGTAGATAAGTCGAAAAAGGGAATAGTTATTAATAGAAGTAAGAGCAATTGAAAAAAACCGAACCCCAATAAAGTTGGCAATTTCCTTACTGTAGTAATAAAGGCTTCCGCTACAAGTATATTTTTTTGAAAATAACGTTTTTGTGCGATTACAATCATGACCCCAAATTCAATAAACAAAGCCACTACTGCTACCAGACTAATAAGCAACATACCTATGATGCCGGGTGTTGTAACACCAATTCGATAAACCTCCGCATTTAGAAGAGATCCACTACTTATCATCATTAACATCCGATTAAATATATAGGAAGTTAAAGGAACAAAAAGAAAACTGGTTAAGAACAAAAATAGTAACGCAAAGAAAAGATATTTTATATAGGATTCTTTAAAATCCCGGAAACTATTTCTAATTATTTTAAACACAATACCACCAAGCCTTTTGTCAATATCACTATATTCCCCTTTGTATCATATCTAAACATGAATTAGGGTTTTATGTATAGTATTATTATAATTCCAAAAGATTTGCTCAACTAGTTACTATTTTATATTTTATTATTCTATCATCAAAATAAATTAAAACACCGATGCGGGTTTTAGCCTACCGATGTTTCGTATTGAAATTCTTAATTTGTTAATTGAACCTCATACATATTAACTTCTGTACTTAAAACATATTCTGGGGGTGTTTTGCCTTTGTTTTGCTTATGTCCTTGAATATGCACATCACTTTTCTCCCAATTCTCCCAATCTTCCAATGATCTCCAGCGAATCATTACGACAACCTCTTCATTTTCTTTCTTTTTTCTGTTTACCATTACTGTTCTATCGATAAAGCCTTCCATTGTTTCAATAGGACTGGGTTTGGAAAACCGCTCTATTACTTTGTCGCTATTTCCCTTTTCTACAACAATCTTTCTTGTTTGGATTAACATAAATATCATCCTCCAAATTCTATATAGTTAATAATCTAGTTAAACTATAATTGATAATGAGAACCATTGTCAATTATAGTTAGGTACTAAAACAAGGAAATATTTTCCTGATTTTATATTTTTCATCTTATTTCAACTTTTACCTATAAACCTTCAAAAATCTACTCGTTTCATTTTTGAAGATAACAGATGATGACATGTACCATAAGGAAATGGTAAACTATATGAGTATATTATAAAAATGGAGGCGTATGATGGGGAAACGTATTTTATTCTTTCTATTAACAAACATTCTCGTATTGACGACAATTGTCATCGTTTGGTCAATAATATCAACATTCTTTGAGATTGGAGCCATTGAGTCTGGCGGTACAATTAACTTTGTTCCATTAGCTGTATTTAGTATCGTTGTAGGTTTCACAGGATCTTTTATATCCCTCGCAATGTCACGTTGGATAGCAAAGAAAATGATGAAAGTAAAAGTGTTAGATCCAAATGGGGCTTTATCAAGCCAGGAACGTGCAGTTGTAGAGAAGGTTCACCGCTTATCTCGCGCAGCTGGACTTACACACATGCCAGAGGTTGGAATTTATGAATCACCAGAAGTAAACGCATTTGCAACAGGTCCTTCGAAAAAGCGTTCACTTGTTGCAGTTTCTGCAGGACTTTTGAATGTAATGGATGATGATGCTGTAGAAGGCGTAATAGCTCACGAGGTTGCCCACGTAGCAAATGGCGATATGGTAACAATGACGTTATTACAAGGTGTTGTAAATACCTTTGTTGTATTTTTCTCGAGACTGGCAGCAATCATTGCTTCTAGATTTGTAAGAGAAGAAATGCAGACAGTTGTTCGTTTTGCTGCGATTATTATTTTCCAAATATTATTCTCGATTCTAGGAAGCATTGTTGTTATGGCATTTTCACGTTACCGTGAATTCCATGCAGACCGCGGCGGAGCAGATTTAGCTGGCCGTGATAAAATGGCACATGCGCTTCGTTCATTAAAAGCACACGTTAACAGAGCTAATGTAGGCGGCAGGCGTAACGACGATGCAGCAATTCAAACAATGAAAATTAGCGGAAAAGGTGGAGTAGCGAAACTCTTCTCCTCTCACCCTGATTTAGACGAAAGAATTGCAAGATTAGAGCAGCGTTAATATATTTGAACATTAAAAAGGTGTCTATCACTTCCGAATATTTATGGAAGGATAGATACCTTTTTGGGTTTGTTTTTTGTTGATTTCCTTGGATGAATCTTTTTTGCTAACTCATCAACTAATGTTCCGACATAAGCAACTGCTTTTTCTTACTAAATAGTTTAGAATAAATAATCCAACCAACATTTCCCATTGTTCTTCAATCAGTAAAATAAATAATAAACCATTTGAAAAAGCAGTTGTTCCTAACGCAAGTAGATTTCTTCTTTTCAGGAAATTAATTACATCTTCCTTTGTTTTTATGTCACCTAATAATGAGAAAATCAAGATAGGAAACTATCTGATAATATGGCAACGATGATTACAATGAAAATCATCAATATCCAAAAACCAAATGAAAACAGTTCAAAATAACTATGTAAAGAGTGGAAAGTAAGAGAAGCAATGGTGTTAAAAATAACAAAAGAACCTATATTTTAAAAGGTATGATATAGTTCATCTGGATCAGCAGTCTTTGTCCACTTTTTATGAGCAAAAACAATGATTCTGTATATCGTTTCAAATATAAATACTCCAAATGGGCCAGCCATCATACCAAAGGATAAACTGTATGATATCCCATAGTCAATGGAAGCACTCCCACTTTTATTAACTACCCTTAAATGCTGATAGAGACATGAGAACAATAGGTAAATAAACAAAGCCTTATAAAATATTGTTATATCTGTACGAATCGGCATGGAATACAACGCAATTATAAGAGCAAAAATAAAAATAATGAGTGAAAAAATACGTGTCTTTATCATCAGAAATTATATCCTCCTCGCTTTCAGAAAATATACCTTTTGCTCTATTGATAAATAGTATTAGTTATAGTTATTTTATTTATTTAATAATCAAAATCATTCTATTCTTTTTTATCGGTTCGTTTCATCACTTCTTTATTTTATATACATCCTAATTTCAAATAAAAAACAGCTCTCCGTAGGAAAGCTGTTTTTCTTTTATATCGTATATTTTATTTTTCTAGGTGCCAAAGTAGTGCCACTGTTCCTTCTCCTGCATGAACTGCTAAGGATGAACTAATTTCTCCTACAATAACTTCTAGGTCTGGGATAGACTCCTCTATTTTTTCTTTTACTTCTTTTGCTCTTTCTGGTACGTTGCCATGCATAATTTGAACTTGTTTAACATTATTAGCATCATACGATTCTTTTAATAATTCAATTATTCGACTCGTTGCTTTTTTCTCTGATCGAACTCGCTCCAAAAGTCCTAATTCCCCTTCTGGATTGATTTGTAAAATAGGTTTGATTTGAAGAACATTTCCTAATAAAAATTGTGCTCCAGACATTCTTCCACCTTTATATAATTGTTCTAATTGTCCTAATAAAATTAAGTTTCTTGATCTACTTGTTTCCTCGCGAAGTTCCTTAGCTATTTCCTTTACACCTTTCTCTTGCTCAACTAACGTTAACCCTTTATTTATAAGAGTTGTAATAGCATAGGAAAGTGAATAGGAATCAATTATCTCCACTTCAAATTCAGCTTGGTCCTTCCCTGCATTAGAACTTGTTATCGTACCACTTAATTTATTGGAAACATGTATAGCGATAGCACAATCGTAATCCTTTTTTAATTGTTCATATAAATCTTGAAATCTACCAACTGATGGCTGAGAAGTTTTTGGTACATTTTTACTGTTACGAATCATGTCATATAACTGATCAGAAGACAAATCAATTCCATCTTCATATTCACGTTCTTCTGAAATAACGACAATTGGAACGACATAGACGTCTGGGTGAGCACGTAGCTCTTCTGTTATATAGGCTGTACTGTCAGTAACAAACGCAATTTTCTTTTTACTCATAAAAATTCCCCCGCCTTGTAAAGTATTCTCACTATAGATAATTATACTATGATCAGAGGATTATACCAAGTGTTATTATGTGGTACTAATTATCTCACACTATTGATCGTCTACCCTGAAAATACGTAATCTCAATTGGTGGTTAACTTATCTAGTATTCCTAATATTGTTGGTTTCTATTCCATTCGCTACTGCCCACTCCCTTACCTGTGGGGAGTTGAGTAGGCTTTCGCTCATTCCTTATAAAAATGAGTCAATGTATATATCTAGTAAATATTTACATATACATTTAGGTAATTTATAATTACTAGAAAACGAGGTGAGGAATTTGGCAATTGTAACAGTTGACTTTGACGGAACACTTTACCAAGGTAATTCCTTTAAAATAATGTTTCAGGCTGGTAAAAAGAACTTTGGTTTGAAGGAATGGGGAACTGTATTATTAGGAGTAGGAAAGTCTGTCATAACAGGAATCGCTCACGGAAAAAATGAATTTCGCCTTAGTTTTTTCAGATCTTTCGCAAAGACATTTAAAGGAAAAACTAGCAAGCAACTCGAAGAATTTTTCCAGGAGCTTGTGAATATTGGCAGAAACGATATCAACACAGAACTTGTTCTTAAAATCCGTGAACACCAAAAGCGTGGAGATACTGTGATCGTTTTATCGGGAGCACTCCATCCATTCTTAGAAGCTTTTACAAAACAAGTAGATTTAAACGTACATATAATTAGTACAGAACTTTCTCTAGATAAAAATGGCGTCTGTACGGGGGGCGTCGGAAAAATTATCAATGGAGAAGCAAAAGTAGAGAAGGTACAAAAATGGATTGAGGAACACATGGAAGTGTCTCCTTTTGATGAACTAGAAATTTGGGCATACGCAGATAGTGAAAGTGATATTCCTTTATTGCATTTTGTAAACTACCCTATCGTCGTTAACCCAAACGAAGACATGAAAAGAATTGCAATTAAAAACAACTGGCCTATTTTCGCATCGTAACTTTTCATGATACAAATCTCCACGTAATGCTTTTGTGGGCACTGAAAAAAATCATACCTTAGTTAATTCAGTGCCCTGTATTCTACCTTACCAGCACATGGAAAGAACAATTCTTTTAATTTCTTATCAAGAATCATCTCCCCTTCTCTTATCTTCTGATTTCATTCTCAGCATTGCTACAAAACCAAACAACGGCCCAGGAACCAACAATAAAAATACAAATCTCCATCCTACCATAGACTCAAAGATCGGAATTAACAAAATAACTATTGCTGTTAAAGTAAAGCCCACAGCTAGTTGAAATGTTAATAATGAACCTATATATCTTTGATCGCCATGCTCTGTAATAAGAGCAGAAAATTGTGCTGAATCAGCAATAATACTTATTCCCCAGATAATTCCGAGCAACAGTAAAAACCAAACAGGTCCCTCATAAAAAAAACCGATACTAAATGCAATAACCCCTGAGGTACCTAAAGACCATACCGTTATCCTCTCACGACCAAACTTATCTGCAAATATTCCTCCAAACCACGCACCAATAAATCCAGATGCAATGACAACAAAAGTAACAAAAGATCCTAAAGTTGATGCATTTTCTACTCCCCGTAGTTCAAGACTACTTGTAAAAAACAAACCAAACCACGCCCACATCGCATACAATTCCCACATATGTCCAAAATATCCATAATTGGCAAGCCTGACTGGTTTATGGCGTAAAGCACGAGGAATAGCCCATGCATCAAAGGTAGCTTTAGGTAATGGATATGGTCCATTTGAAATGGTAATTCGTACAATAATACCAGCTACAATGGACGCTATACCAGAAATCACTAATACAAGCTCCCAAGAACCTAAAGAAAAAATGCGGAATAAATGTGGAGTTGCAGAACCCAAAGTAAGGGCTCCAACTACAAAACCTAATGCCATTCCACGCCGAATCCGAAACCAAGTTGACATTAATTTTAACCCCGGTCCGTATACTCCTGACAAAGCTATACCTGTGATAAAGCGAAAAAATAATGCACTAGCATAACTATCAACAACAAAAGCAGCTATTATAGTAGACGTTCCGGCGCTAATTGCAGACCAAAAAAATAATATAGACAAGTTAATCCGATCAGGTAAATTAAAAAAAGCAAAAATTAATGACCCTAATACAAAACCTATTTGCACCATAATTGTAACGAAGCTTGCTTGTGTACTGCTTAATGACCATAACTCTATTAACTCTGGTAACACTGCGGTCATGGAAAACCATGTTGTCATTGTTCCAATCATGGCGATTGATAATAACAGTAATTTTTGTATATGTAGTTTACTATGTTCTATTGATTTCGTGTCTAGATTATCTACCACTATAAAGTCCTCCAATCTATACCTACCATTCGCCAATCCTATTTTCACCTTAACTAAAAATATAATCTATTATAACCTACTAGACGAAAGTTACGGGTAAGATCAGAACTCGGAATATTGCTTAATAGAAACAAAAATATAAATCCAACGTTAAAAGGTGCACCAAAAATGTCATAAAAACATTTTGGTACACCTTTTTTAAAAATTATCTACTTCTTTCAAACGGACGTTGAACTGCATTTCCAAGATCATTTAACATATCTGTAAATGTAGCACCAATTTCTTCAAACGCCTCACCTGCACGTAACCTATCATCCATATCTCTTACGTTTCTTACATGGTTTCTGTCCGTTACAACATGGACATTGCGTTCACCAGCTAGGCCCCCTACACGATTACGTAGATTATCTGTATCACCATTGTTTTCTGTAGCAATAATGATATCATTTCTGTGAACAATTACTGGTGTGTTCCCACCAATGCGATCTCTAATCCTTGTCGCTAGTTGACCATCTTCACTGTCGTAGTATCCATCAATTTGTTGCTGACCAACTCCGCCAGTTCTTCCGTTTCGCGTTTCGTATCCGCCAATATTTTGGTTATTCGTTCTTCCCTGAGTATAATTTCTAGAATTATTTAACCTACCATCATTATCATCCATTGCGAAACCTGCATTATTATCTGTTGGGTGATCCGGGTATGCCCCCATACCATGTTCTGGACCCGCTCCAAAACCAGTTGTACCAGTTCCTTGTCCATGATTTGTTCCAAAACCTGCATTTCCTGTTGGTTGGCCTTGATTTGCGCCAAACCCTTGGCCTTGATTATTATCATTCATATCACCACAACCAGCTAAGCCTGTAAATAATAAACCTGCTGCTGCTAAACTAAGAGCAATTTTTCTCATAATTAAAACTCCTCCTTTTACCTATTAGGTTGTCAAAAAGGAGGAGTTTTCATTCTATACTTGTACATTTTTTTCTAATCTTTTTAAAAATTATTGTAAAGTAGTAACATCTAACTAATTACCTGGTTCAAAAAACTCAATCTTTTCTCTATCTGGACCATAAAAAAAGATATATTTAGTTCCATTTGGAAGAGTATTAAAGCTATCATTTATAAATGACACATTTTGCTTTTTTAGACGATCTATTTCTGTTTCCATATCTTCCACAGTAAAAGCAATATGATTTACCCGTCCTTCCTCAGAAAACTCAGCATCTTTAATTTCAACTAACTCCACCACAGTTTCCTTGGCATCAGCAAAGCCTAGGAACCCAAGTTTCACTCCATTTTCTAAGTCAATTCGATCAAATACTTTCAATCCAAGTATATCACGATAGAAGGTGATGGATATTTCTATATCTGACACCATGATACCTACATGTTCTATTTTCTTTACCGCCATCTATTCTCTTCCCTTCACCATATACTTCTTAAGCTTCTGCTTCTTTCTCAGCTAACTTCAATCGAAAATAATCCTCAATTATATTCGTTACTTCAAATGCAGTATGATCTAATTTATAATTTTCAAAAGCGTGCTCACATTCTTCTCGATAAGCCATGTCCTCATCATAATGAGCTACATGACGTTCAATAATTTCTTCGTCATCTCCACGTTCTTTTTGTCTTGCAATTACAGTGTCACGATCAGCATAAACGAAGAAACGGATCACTTTTTCACCAAATAATTTCTTAACAATTTCCGAACCTTCTGGATTTAACACTAAATAGATACAACCTGCTTCTTCAAAAGTCTCTTTAATATCTAGCTCTTTAATTCCATATAAATTTCCATTCACTTCTACACTTTCAAGAAACTCTCCGCGATTTTTCGCAGACTCAAATTCATCTCTAGAAATATAGTGATAGTCCTCTCCTTCTGTTTCATATGGTCTCTTTTCACGTGTTGTGTACGAAATTACCCCTTTCATTTGTAACGTACTTTTCCCAACAAGCTTGGAAACCGTTTTTCTCCCTGAACCGTCTGGACCTGTAAAAACAAATATCAATTCTTTTTCTTTTAAGTTATACATCCTTATTTCCCTCCTAAGAAAGTAATGATCTTCATTTTCACCATTAACAGAACAAATTAGTCTACAACCATATTTCACCAGAAAAACAAAACTAGAAATACTCATCGATGTCTATGATGTTTAATTCGATATACGGATGCAAATTCCTTTTTATTAATAGATTTATTGTCATTTAGTATGTTTAATAATAAAAATTCGACTTGCAGAGTGGACTATGTCAGGTAAATAGTTAGGATTATGAAAAGGTCAAAACCTCCTAGTTATCAAAACTAGGAGGTTTGCACAATCTATAATTATTAGATTTTATTATTTATAGAAATTATTGGATACTAGAACTTAGTGTGATATTTCTCTAATTCCCATCCATGAACGGTTGTTCGGAAACTGTCAAGTTCTTCACGTTTAGCATCTACATATTCATTAAATACATGATCACCAAATGTTTTTCTTCCAATTTCCCCAGCTTCAAACTCACTTACAGCAAATTCTAAGCTTGTTGGTAAATTATCAATCTCTTCTAAGAATAACTCTTCTGCAGTCATGCTAAAGATATCACGATCAAATGCAGCTGGAGCTTCTAGCCCTTTTTCAACACCATCTAAACCAGCAGAAGCAATAATGGCAAATGCTAAGTATGGGTTTGCAGATGGATCTGGACAACGAATCTCTACACGAGTTCCAGGTCCACGCACTGCTGGAATACGAATTAAAGCCGAACGGTTTGATGCAGACCATGCAATATAGCAAGGTGCTTCGTACCCAGGAACTAAACGTTTATATGAGTTTACTAGAGGATTCGTTACTGCAACAAAGCTTTTTACATTTGTTAATAACCCAGCTATAAATTTGTATGCTGTATCAGAAAGTTGCTGCTCATCCCCTTCATCGTAGAACGCATTTTCTTGCTTCGCAAGATCGAATAAAGATATATTTGTGTGCATTCCACTTCCATTCTCTCCAGCAATTGGCTTTGGCATAAACGTAGCATGTAAACCGAATTGTTTTGCAATTGTTTTAACAACCCATTTATATGTTGTAGCCGAATCTGCCGCCGTTAACACATCTGCATACTTAAAGTTAATTTCGTGTTGACCAATTGCTACTTCATGATGCGAAGCTTCAATAGTAAAGCCCATTGCCTTTAATGCACGATAGATTTCAAGACGTACCTTTTCTCCATTATCGTGCGGAGATGGCTCAAAGTAACCAGCGAAATCTTGTGTTTGTTGAGTTGGACGTCCTGTTTCATCTGTTTCGAATAAGAAGAATTCTAACTCTGGTCCTACGTTAATGGCATAACCTTTGTCTGCAGCTTTTTCTACTGTTTTCTTTAAAACATTTCTAGGGTCTCCCTCGAAATCAGTACCATCTGGATTTTTCACACTACATAGGAAACGTGCTTCCGAATAACCCTCTTCAACTGACCAAGGTAAAACTGCAAAAGTACTTAAGTCCGGCTGTAAATATAAGTCTGATTTATTAATTGGTGAAAATCCTTTAATTGATGAACCATCAAACATTATTTTACCGTCTACTACCGAGTCTAATTGTTCAGCTGTCACAGTTACATGCTTTAATATACCTTCTAGGTCTACGAATTGTAGGTGTAATAATTCAACACTTTTCACCTTGATTATTTCTTGAATTTCCGTTACTGTAATTTTCTTATCCGTTGTAATTGTTGCCATTGTTATCAATCCCTTCCTGTGTAAACTCTGTTAACATCCTTTGTTATGTTTTTTATAATAAAACAAAAAAAAAGACGTGTGGTGATATTCGTAAGAAAATCTTACACAGTAATTTTAACGCGTTGTATAGAGAACCTTACAGTGATGTTGAATTTGTTACCAAATTAAAGTAACAGAGACTCCTTTGTAAAAAGAGAAAAACCGAGCAATTAGGATCCACTAAAAAATCTCAGAGTCTCCATTAAAGCCCGGTTTTTTTTATATAGGAACTTACACTTCTATTATAATCGGAATTATCATTGGCTTTTTCTTAGTGTGTGAGAATAAATACTGTCCCACAGATCTTCTTACATGCTGTTTAATAACATTCCACTCTCGTTTATCTCTATCATCTAATTCATTGACCGTTTTCTTAATTAGGTTATTTACATCTTGCAAAAGATCTTCTGAATTTTTCACATACACAAATCCACGGGAAATAGTGTCTGGGTCTGTTGCTAGTTTCTTTTCTCTTTTGCTCATTGTTAAAACGATAACAAGCATTCCATCTTCAGAAAGCTGCTTTCGGTCTCGTAAGACAATCTCTCCTACATCACCAACACCCATACCATCCACGAAAGTGTTGCCTGCAGGAATATTTCTAGTTTGACGTGCAACTCCACCAGAAATGTCTACAACATCACCATTATTGATAATAAAGGTATTACCTTCTTCAACTCCTATTGATTCAGCTAGTAGTCGGTGTTTATGGAGCATTCGCATTTCACCATGGATAGGTATGAAATATCTCGGTTTCATTAACGTAAGCATTAGCTTTAGGTCTTCCTGATATCCATGTCCAGATACATGCATTCCGGATGCACTTCCTGATCCGTAAATGACTTTCGCACCAATCGTAAATAAATTGTCTACAATACGGGTAACACTTCGTTCATTCCCTGGAATTGGACCAGCTGCTAGAATAACTGTATCTCCAGCTAATATCTCCACGCCTCGAAAATCTCCTGTAGATAATCTAGAAAGGGCAGCTAAAGGTTCTCCTTGGCTGCCAGTGCATAGGATAGTAACTCTATCTGGTGGTAAATCATTTATTTGATTAGGTTCAATTAACATACCGTCTGGAACATCTAAATACCCCCGCTCCATGGCCACCTCTACAACGTTTACCATACTTCGCCCTAATAGTGCGAGCTTTCTATTTGTTTTATTAGTAGCATCCACCACTTGCTGAACACGACTTATATTAGAAGCAAAAGTAGATAAAATTACCTTACCATCAGCTTTTATAAACGCTTCTTCCACATGTGTTCCTACCATTTGTTCAGAAGGAGTTGATCCAGGTCGCTCTGCATTTGTACTTTCGGATAATAGAAGTAATACACCCTCTGTTCCTATTTGAGCCATCTTGTGAATTTCCGAATGCTCATTTGTAGCCGGGGTGTAATCGAATTTAAAGTCTCCTGTATGAACAATATTTCCTTCAGGTGTTCTAAAAACAATGCCTAAGCAATCTGGAATACTATGGGTAACTTTGAAGAACTCCACTTTTATTTTCCCGAAATCCAACAATGATTTTGAAGTTATTTCTTTTAGCTCTGTTTCCCTTAGGATTTTATGCTCTTTTAATTTTAGTTCTATTAACCCTAACGTAAATCTAGTTCCATAAACAGGTACATTTATTTTTTTTAGAACAAATGGTATACCTCCAATGTGATCCTCATGGCCATGAGTAACGATGAGTGCTTTCACTCTTTCTTTGTTTTCTAATAAATATGTAATGTCTGGAATGATTAAATCAATTCCTAATAAGCTCTCATCAGGAAATTTATTACCGCAATCAATAACGAAAATATCATTTCCGTATTCAATAGCGTACATGTTTTTTCCAATTTCATTTAATCCACCTAAGCCGAATATGGACAGCGTATTCTCATATTTACTCAAAATAATACCTCCCACATTTGTTCATAATATAGTTAGTTTGACAAACTTCACGTATTTTATGAAAATAATTTTTATTTAGACGATACCCTTTAGAATAAATGTAACAACTTTGTTATTGACAGGTCCTTGAAAATAAGGTAAATTACCGAAGGGCGAACATTTTATAATTAAAATAATTTCATTATTCGTGTTTAGGAGTGTTAATCATGGACAACGTATTCGATTACGAAGATATTCAACTGATTCCTGCAAAAAGTATTGTAAAAAGCCGTTCCGAATGTGATACATCGGTGACTTTTGGAGCGCATACGTTTAAATTGCCAGTTGTACCTGCAAATATGCAGACAATTATAGATGAGAAGATAGCTATCTTCTTAGCCGAAAAGGGTTATTTTTATGTGATGCATCGATTCCAACCAGATAAACGTTTAGACTTTATTAAAGATATGCAATCACGAGGGTTAATAGCTTCCATTAGTGTGGGGGTAAAGGATGAAGAGTACACATTTATTGAGCAGCTTGCAGAGGAAAACATTACACCAGAATATATTACGATCGATATTGCACATGGACATTCCAATGCGGTAATCGAAATGATACAGCATATTAAAAAACTTTTACCTTCAAGCTTTGTTATTGCAGGAAATGTTGGGACTCCTGAAGCTGTAAGAGAACTAGAAAATGCTGGTGCAGATGCAACAAAAGTCGGTATCGGTCCAGGAAAAGTATGTATTACGAAAATCAAAACTGGATTTGGAACTGGCGGTTGGCAACTAGCTGCGCTTCGCTGGTGTGCGAAAGCAGCTAGTAAACCAATAATTGCTGATGGTGGTATTCGAACACATGGTGATATTGCGAAATCAGTACGTTTCGGTGCTTCGATGGTAATGATTGGTTCTTTATTTGCTGGTCACGAAGAGTCTCCAGGTGAAACAATTGAAAAAGACGGTAAACTATTCAAAGAATACTTTGGATCTGCTTCTGAGTTTCAAAAAGGTGAAAAGCGCAATGTGGAAGGTAAAAAAATGTACGTGGAGCACAAGGGATCGTTGCGTGATACCTTGATTGAAATGGAGCAAGATCTTCAATCTTCCATTTCCTATGCTGGAGGAAATAAATTAGACTCGATTCGACACGTTGATTACGTAATAGTGAAGAATTCTATCTTTAATGGAGATAAAACGTATTAATATTTCTCTAAATCGGAGTGAATCTAAAATGGATTCGCTCTCTTTTTTTATTGGCTACGTTAAAGGAGAATGTTGCTATTTTTGTAATGTTGATTTTTACGGAAGGTGCGAGACTCCTTAAAAAGTCCTAATGGATAAGCGTACCACGCAAGACCCCACAGGAGGCGGAGTCACGATAGCGACTTAGGACCTTGAACACACAGGACTTGGGCAGGCACATGAGGCCGAATTGGAAGGAGGCTTGTAGTTCGCCCCAAGAAGAACCTATAGAAAAAATCAATATCAACATGGTACAGAACCTTTTTATTTGAAATTGAACGAAAACATTTGGAGGAGAGGTACATAGAATGGAAGTAATAATACCTTTCGGAGGTGGTTCTTCTGTTCTTTCATACGGTAAAAGCAGGTGAAACGTTAAACCAAATTTCCATTGATTATCGAACACCACTTACTACAATACTTAACGTAAACCCTGGTATTAATCCTGATGTCATTTATCCTGGGCAATCTATATCTATTCCAGGTTTTCCACCCTTACATTCCATTTCTTATGTAATTGATGTGTCTGTCAGCAAACGGATACTAACATTAATAAAGGATGGTGTTCGACAAAAGGAGTATCCCATAGCGGTAGGTAGGATTCTTCATGAAACACCTATGGGAAACTTTATCATAATTAATAAAGCACCTAATCCAGGAGGCGCTTTCGGTACAATGTGGATGAGTTTATCAAAACAACACTATGGAATTCATGGAACAAATGAGCCTAGTTCCATTGGTAAGGCTGTATCAAAGGGGTGCATTCGTATGTATAATCATCATGTTGATGAGCTAGCAAGCCTTGTTCCTATTGGAACACCTGTTATCATTCATCCATAATTAGGAGGATGCTCCCAAGAAACTTCAGGGTTACACACTTAAAATACTAACAACAATAAAGGGGAACGAGTGATTCATAACCAGTGCCCCTTTTTAATAATTATTTGAAGTCACTATAATTTTCTTAGATAAAGTAATCTGGATACTTTTTCTGTAAGTCTTCTTTTTCAAATAAAATAAGAGTCAAATGGTTCTCTATTGCTTTATCTGCTTTTTTTGCATCTCTGTCCAATATATAATTATAAACTTCTTTATGTTGAGATACAATTATTTTCCAATCAGCATTCATTGCAAGCCTCAAGGACCTCAATCGATCGAAGGAACTATTTAATTGTCTCACGAATGACCAGGCTCTCTTTTTATTACATTCTTTATACAAATGATGATGATATTCATCATCTAATTGAAATAAACGTTGATGTGTTCCTTTTTGAATACAGAGTTCCTGCATTGCAAGATTTGATTCCATTTGAAATACAAAGTCTTCACTAACTCCATTACACAACTCCATTACGAGAGCTCTTTCAATTTTTTCTCTAACAAATCTAGCCTCTTCAACAAGTCTATAATCAATTTTAGATACGACAGTGCCAATTTGTGGATAGATTTGCAACAAATTTTCTTGTGACAATTGAAGAAAAGCTTCACGAACGGGAGTGCGACTTACATTAAGCTTTTCAGATACTTCCTTTTCCGACATCTTTTGTCCAGGAAGAAGCTCCCAATTTATGATTTGGTTACGTATCGTTCTATAAACAAAATCCCTTGTAGATCCTCTAATACTAGTATTTACATTTATCATGTCCACTCCCCATTCTTAAGCACGATCAAAAGAGAATATATAACCTATTGCATACTAGTATATTAACACACTTTCATCCTTCTAAATATATTTCAAAATTAATCTTTCTTTAAGAAAAGCGCAAGGCGCCCTTTCATTACCGAAATGCAAATGTTCTGGACGCTTTCAAAAAAAAGCTATGACCACCTTTAAGGTCGGTAGTCATAGCTCCTTGTCTAAGAATGGAAATCTATATTACCATTCTCCCTTCACGCGATTTTGAATAACTTCTGTAAAGAATTCTTCATATCCATCGACATCTAACGCTCTATACGCACTTACAAAGTCGTTCCATTCTTTATCAAAATTACCTGGCTCAGCTAAAACAATTCGAGCGTAATGTCTACGAATTATTTCATCCGAACGTTCTTCAAATATTTGCGGACCAGAGCCTTGTTCTATATTTGCACTCCAAGCTGGGTACCATGGACGCTCATCCGGTTGAGCAAACAACTCAGAGAATGTACTAATACCATATGCATCTAAATACTCTCTATCACCATCTGTATAAGATGCAAGGGCAACAGCTGGTTGTCTTGCAGGTTCAACAGCGTTTCCATCAGAGAATGTACCATTTAAACGTGGCCAGTACCACTCAAAGTATCTCATACCAGTTGCTTCCCTTTCAGCATCCGTTCTAGTAAGTTCGATTTGCTCATCCGTACGGAAGAAACGTCCGTCATCTCCCACTTCGTAATGCTCACCTTCAAAGCCCCACATAATTAGTTTCTGGTTTTCTTCTTTAATCATATTATCCCAGTATTGAACAATACGTTCAGGAGATTCTGCATTAACAGATATACCAATACCTCGATTTGAAGTGAATGCAGGGGGATCAAGATACTGATCTTTGTCCACACCTTCAAAGACGATAGGCAATGCCATATATTCGCGATCAGGGTTACCAGCCTCTCTTAAAGCTGTACGAGCTTGACCAAACTGCCAGCCATAGTCAAAGAAACCTAATACACGACCAGATGATAGTTTTGCTAAGTACTCGTCATAGTTGTTAATGAACATCTCTTGATCTAGTAAACCTTCAGTATTAAGATCATTTAACATTTTTAACCAGTCTTTTGCATAATCAGAATCTGCATAAACAGTTGCTTCATGAGTTTCCATATCAATTTGAACTCCACCATCGTTCGGATAACCTGCTAGATGGTTTGGAATGTTAGAGAATGCGAAGAATCTCCAATCATACGTTAAACCTGTAAATGGAATTGTGTTCATCCCATCAATTTGTGGATTTTCTTTCGCATAATTAACGATTAAATCCATATACTCATCAATTGTATTAACTATAGGATAGCCAGCTTCTTTTAGAATTCCACGTTGAATCCAGAAAGCACCTTGATCGATATTCGGAGCTGGTTTGAATTCATTAATAGTTGGACCAAATGGAATGTAATAAATATTTCCATCTGGTTGTGTAAACATGTGAAGATAGTCTCCATATGCTTCTAAAAGGTTTTGACCATACTTATTTAGAAGGTCATTTAATGGTATTAACGCTTTAGCATCTAAGAATACGTCGATTTCACCATCCGGAACAATCACATCTGGATAGTCACCACTTGCAACCATTACTCCAACTTTTTGTTTAATATCTCCTACAAGATGTTCAATTCTAAAATTAACACCAGTTTGTTCTTCGAATATTTTTCCAATTCTCGTTTCATTTGTATCGATATCTCTTATTGAAGTTCCCGCATTAAACATGTGATAAGTAATAGGTGTATTATCTAGTTCAACCTC
The DNA here is from genome assembly GCF_041820985.1 of Evansella sp. AB-rgal1. Taxonomy (NCBI): domain Bacteria; kingdom Bacillati; phylum Bacillota; class Bacilli; order Caryophanales; family Bacillaceae; genus Evansella; species Evansella sp. AB-rgal1. The sequence goes on along the minus strand of NZ_JBGUAU010000014.1, from coordinate 132,068 downwards.
ATCATTTGCATTGGAATCATTTTCATCTTTATTTTTCTCATTATTTTCATTCTTAGGCTTAGCTGCACTATCTTCGTTGCTTGAACAAGCTGCAAAAACTAAAAGCAGTGATAATAACATTAACAATAAAAACATCAGTTTTCTTTTCATCTCTTGACTGCCCCTCTCATTTTTAAATTGCAACCGAAACATTTGGAACCGCTTTCGAAAAAAAGTGTGCAGCGTCACCTCCTTAAATTAATATGAAATATGAAAGCTTGTCTGTAATTCATACTATCTTTTAAGTTATAAAGCTTTTACTCTACTTTTATTTTGCTAATAAAAATATCTTCCGAAAGTCAAAAACAAAAATTATATAATAAAATTTTTGTTTCTATTATAGCGACAAGTAATCAAATCCAAAAATACACAGAAGGATTGATATAAATTTAAGTAATTTATCAAAATTCGAACCAGAGTTACTATACTCAATCCCATTGTTTATCTCATGATAATCGAAGAAATAATAAGTAAAACTCTTTTAAAGTAATGGATATCTGATTTATGTAAACCTTTACATATTGTTGTCTAGTTCTACTGATCTAACTAGTATGGTAGTTAAACACATTATATTTCATAAACAAAAATTAGACAACAACTTTTTTTATTTTAATTTATTTAGTATCGCTTTTTAAAAAAGATCTGTTAAAGGAAAATGTTGAAACTTGTTCTATATGATTTTTACGGAAGGTGCTAGACCCCGCAGGGAGGCGGAGGCACGAAGGCAACAAAAGGCCGAATTGTGAGAGGATTTACTATTGGCGAGATGCAAATGTTCTGGACGCTAAAGATTGCTTTTTACTTTTTAATCGGCCAGGTTATTAGACACGAGTTCCTGGCGACTGGAGCTAGACACCTTTCTAAGCTAAAAAAATTTTATAAAATTCTTATCCTTCAAAAAAAAAAAAAAAAAAACAGGCAATATAAATCACCTGTCTTTTAAGCACTATGTCGTGATCTTCTCTCAATAACATTTCTCATACTAATTACAAGCTTCTCAAAAATATTATCCCAAGATTTTCCTACTGCTGACTCTCTTGCTCTTACACTGAATGTTTGACGCAGTTTCTTATTTTCTAGGAGGATGTTTGTATATTTCACAAAATCGTCTACATTTTTTTCTTCACACAAAAAACCATCCCTTTCGTTGTCCACTAAGTGTTGGACCCCACCTGACTTAGCTCCAACCACTGGAAGACCAGAAGCTTGAGCTTCTAGAACAACGTTTCCAAAGGTTTCTGTAGGAGAAGGAAAGAGGAAAACATCACTTGATGCATATACCTCAGCTAATTCTTCCCCCTCCATAAAACCCGTGTACGTAATTTGCTTTTCTATTTTTGCTGATAAAGCTTTCCGTTGTGGACCGTCACCTACAATAAGAAGGTGCGTATCTTTTTTGCTTTCTTTAGGCAAATTATGAAAAGTGTCAACAGCAATTCGAACATCTTTCTCTGGAGCAATTCGTCCTACATACAAAAGTACATTTTTTTCTTTAATTCCTAATTTTTCCTTCATTGTAACGGTTCTTTTTAACGGAGAAAAATAAGTGTTATTGACTCCTCTTCCCCATATTTCTATATTTTGATGTACTTTATATTTCAATAGTTTTTCCTTTGTACTTTGAGAAGGAACATAAACTTTTTGAAAAAAACTATGAAACCAAGTCATGTATTTCCATATCCATTTTTCCATAAATAATAAATGGTAGTACCCTAAATAATCATCAAAGTTTGTATGATATGAGGCGACCATTGGTATATTATGTTTTCTCCCATAATGAAGTCCGAAAAGACCTAGATTAAAGGGTGTAGTAATATGGATAAGTGTTGGATTGAATTCTTTTAAAGTTTCTTTTATATGGAGGGGATTTGGAAGAGCTATTCGACATTCTGGATACAAAATAAATGGAACACTTGTAAAACGCTGAACTTGTGGAACTGGTGGAATTGGAGTACTACTTTCAGGAACAAATAGTCTATATTCTATTCCACTTTTATCTAAATAATCGGTATACCTTTTTAATGTTCTAGCCACCCCATTAATTTCTGGTGCATATGTGTCAGAAAAAATAGCAATTCGCATCACCTTCACACTCCCATATCAATATATTATTTTCCTTTGGTCTCTTTTAATTTAACAAACTATTATGAAAACAATGTTGAGTGTGTGTAAAATTTCATTTAAGAAAAATAAATATTTTACTAACGTTATCTTTACATTTATTGATTATCATAAAATTATAACAATGGAAGACCAAGGTGATTAAAACGAGTATTTTCAGTAGACACCCATGAAAGTAAAAATTTTCACAAGGGGGAGGAAAATACGTTATTAAGTATATTAGCACTATTTACTTTATATGGAATGAGTGCAATCAGCGGGATCCAGAATGGCGACATGACGCCGCTGCTCACAGGACGTGGGCACGTACTTAGGTGGAATTGAGAAAGTTGGCTCGGCAACTCCCCTAGGAATGCGAACAGTAGACCGAAAAAAACTAAAGATTAAGAGGAGATATGAAATGAATCGAATAGTAACCTGGTTAGTTTCTAGTGACGTCAGCATCTTTCATTATGTAAACCAACAATTAAAGTGTAGAGTACTCGATTATCTCCTTCCAAAAATAACACACCTTGGTGGTGCCACAGCTACCATTGGTTCCTTAGTCATAATAATTACGTTATTCGGTACAGAGATAAGATCCAGGGCAATTTTAGCACTAGTTTCCTTAGCAATCAGCCATATTTTTGTTCACTTTATAAAAAAAGCATACTGTCGACAACGCCCATATATGAGGCTTACAAATGTACATTTAGGATCAAACCCATTAAAAGACTATTCCTTTCCATCAGGACATACGACAGCAGCTTTTTCTATAGCAATTATGTTCGCATTATTTTCATCTCTACTTGCATTTATCCTTTTGCCAATTGCCTTTTTAGTCGGTCTATCAAGGATGTACCTTGGACTTCATTATCCCACTGACTGTATAATTGGAGCACTATTAGGTACGGTTAGTTCCATTTTTGTAGTTTTTAGTTACTCTTTCTTTTTCTAGCCAAATTTATAATGCATAGGCAATGATTTGTTCGTAAAGTTCTTTTGGTCTTTCCTCTGTTAATAAGTGTCCTGTTTTCTCAAAAGTTTTTATCTTGGCATTAGGTAAATCTTCTACTAGTTTCTTTCCAACCTCTAGTGGCACTACTTTATCTTCTTCACCCCAAAGTAACAATGTTGGAGTTTCAATCGTTTTTAATTGGTCAGAAGGTAAATCTCCTTCTCGATATCTTAATAAGCGAGCGAGTGACTTATAAAAATTTTTATCACTTAGAGGACGCCCATACTCTCTAAATAAATCCTCATTCATATAGGAGGAATTATATAGTACATTCTTTAGATAATCTTGGATATCTTTTCTTTTAATGTATCTTTCCACGAAAACATGAAAAAAAGGTAAATAGGTGCTATATCTTTGATAATTTTTTGCTCTTTTTAAATACCCTGAGCTGCACAACAAAATAAGCTTTGTTATTTTATGTGGAGCTATTTTTGCTGTATAAAGTGCAATTTGCCCACCCATGGAGTGCCCTACCATATGGGCGGACTCAAAACGAAAATAATCCATACATTCTAAAATTAACTTTGCATAATTTTCAAAGGAGTAGATAAAAGAAGTTGATTTTTCACTCCTGCCGAATCCAGGTAAATCTATCGCTAGAACAGAAAATTGCTCTTCTAACAGTGGAATAATTCGATGAAAGGTGTAGGTGGATGAAACAAACCCATGTATTAGTACTATTGGTGGTTTCCCATTTAACACATATTCACAAAAAACATTAACACCTGATAATGTAATTTTCTCTTTTTCGAGTGTGGTTCCTTTCATTTACATTTTTCCTCCATATTCTATATGATAGAAATTATTATTTGCTTTCAACTAGCTTATTATGTAAAGAGCTAATTGGTGCCTATAAGTCCAATTGTAATTTTATAAGTAAAACAACAAGGAAAGACCTATTCTGGATACGAATAGGTCTTTCAAAGTTTATTAGTAATTAATTACACAGACTTATATGCTATATGTGTTAATAAGGTAACGTTCGATAAAGTCAGCTAAACCGTCATTTTCATGATGAAGAGTAATATAATTTGCTGCAGCCTTTACCTCCGAACTAGCATTCTCCATCGCTACTCCAAATCCTGAGTGAGAAAGCATAGTAATATCATTAGGGCCATCACCTATTGTTACCACGTTATCTTTGCCAATTCCATATGCCTTGATAATCGTTTGTATAGCAGCCCATTTTGAAACTCCTTGTGCTACTATTTCAAAGCCATCATCCCAATGAATAACATCTGCTTCATCCATAAACTCCATAGCAATCGGAGCACTTTCAAACCCTGTACGGACACTGTATTTTAAGACTTTTCCATAATTGACAAGATGAAGATCTTCATTATAAGTGGGTGAACTTCCTGCTTCCCTGGTCCATTCCTCTATCTCAGGAGAGGTACGTTTGCAATACGTTCCAGTGGTAGTATGAACAATTACGTTATATTGGTTACCTTGGGTTAATCTATAAAAGCGCTCTTCATCTATATTAACTGATTTTGTTTGAATCGCTTTCCCTGTATGAGCATCATGAATTGAAGCTCCATTTAGACATATCATCGGGGTTTTAAGACCTAGTTTTTTGTGATACGGTGCTGTAATCTCGTACTGCCTTCCCGTTGCTAGGAACACTTTCACACCTTGATTCAATAGCATAGTTATAGCAGTAACATTTCGTTGAGATATTTCATTCTTTCTCGTTAGTAACGTACCGTCCAAATCAATAAATATGGCTCGAATGTCCATATAACCACCCTCCTCATGAAGACTACGTTTAGGTTATCATGAGGTTATTAAGAACAATTAAACGAAGTGTTTTATTTTCTTTAAGGATAATTAATAACTTGTAAAGAATAAACCAGCTAACCCTCTGAGGTGACTTGAATGAACAAGTTTATTCAATATCCCTTCTGTTGTATCCGGCTATCCCTATAGCCATAAACAATATCGCTAGAAGTGTTAAGGTAAACATTGGCATAAAAGTGACATCCTCTATCGGTGCTTGTGGAACGTGGCCATATGGCGTTAGTTTACCTATCCATTCTGATAGATCAAATAATCCTCCTAAATATAGGACTAAGAAAGAGTAGAGGAAATATCCCCAAATAAATGTAGTAAATTTTGGTAAAAAACCGATTAATAAAATTGAAATACCAATCATCACAAGCAGAGCTGGGTAATACGCCATTGTCGATCCATAAATCATTGTTAACGAAAGGCCCTCGTCCATAACAGACGTTCCAACGGACCAAAGTCCAAATGCAGCTAGAGAAAACATAACAAAACCATTAACGACTGATAAAACTAAATAACTTCCCATCAATTTTGATCTTGAAACAGCTTTTCCCAAAAAGTGATCAATTCGTCCTTTTTTCTCTTCACCACGCAGTTTATTCATTGCCATAATCGGTGGAATGGACGATATTAGTGTGATTACTATAAGCAACATTGGGAGAAACTGCTCAATTAGTGAAGTTCCTTCTGCTCCCTTAAGAACTTGTTGAAAAACCTCATTGTCACCTATAAATGATTCTAAATCTCCTAATACGGATCCATATGTTGCTCCTAGTACATACATACCGACTGCCCAGGATATAATCCCCGTACGTTGAAGACGCAATGCTAGACCAAGTGGACTTTGTAAAAAAGGAGTTGCAAATCTTCTTCCCGGTTTGGATGGTAAAAATCCTCTTTCAAGGTCGCGAATTGAATGTAAATAATTAGCTATCACGAATAATAAGATAGATACTCCTACCATTAAAAGAATAGGCCACCAATTATTTGAAGAATAAACATCAGCTTTCGAAACCCAACCAAGAGGAGAAATCCATGATAAAGCTTCATTACTTACATCTGTAATCGCTCGAAAAAGGTATGCCCCTAAGAGTACAAAAATAGAGAAACCGATTGTCCCTCTTGATGTATCAGAAAGTTGTGCGAAAACAGTAGTAACTCCAGCAAAAAACAAGCTAGTAGCACCTAAGGCAGCGCCATATAATAGGGAACCGTTCAGATCCATACTCTCAATACCAAGGGCATATAAACCAAATCCAATCAGTAGTGCTAAAACGATACTTGTTCCAAAAAGAACAATGATAGAGGCATTTAAATACGATAGTCTCCCAACCGGCAATGAGCGAATTAATTCAATACGTCCGTCTTCTTCATCCGCTCTCGTATGGCGAGTCACTAACAAAATACTCATAATCCCTACTATGACAGCAGTTATAAGTATCATAGCGTGAGCAGTCATAACTCCAATAGTATAGTTATCAAAATCGGCTGGCCCTGACATTGCAATCATGGCAGGATTCGCCATTGTCTCTACAAGACCAGCTCGTGCAGACTCAGGACCTCCATATAAATCATCATAGGCAATAGGAACAATTAATGTAAAAACAGTTAAGCCTATTAACCAGAGGGGGATACGAATACGGTCAAGACGCATGATGAATCGTGTAAGATGACTTGTTTTGGCAATAGTATTGATAGCCATCAGTTCGCACCTCCCACTCCTGTATCTGTTTTTTCAGAACCTTCGTAATGACGCATAAATAAGTCTTCTAACGTTGGAGGTGCACTTTCTAATTTCATAATTCCGTATTGGCTAATATGCTTCATAACATGTTCCATTTCCTCCGTGTCCACTTGGAAGTTTACACCTTGATCTTTTTCAGCTATTTCATGAATCCCCTTCATTTGATTTAAATCTAAAATTGGTTTTCTTGTTTCTACAAATACTTGAGTTCGAGTTAAATGGCGGAGTTCTTTTAAGGTACCTGTTTCTATTATTCTACCTTCACGTATGATCCCTACTCTATCACAAAGCTTTTCTACTTCAGATAAAATGTGACTAGAAAGAAGAACACTTTTCCCTGCTTTTTTTACCTCCAGGACACACTCCTGGAATACGTTTTCCATCAACGGATCTAATCCAGAAGTAGGCTCATCTAGTATATATAAATCTGCATCAGAGCAAAACGCCGCAATTAACGCTACTTTTTGACGATTTCCTTTTGAATACGTTCTACATTTTTTTGTTGGATCTAAATCAAATCTCTTAATTAGTTCTTCCCGTCTACTCTTATTATTCGTTCCTCTCAGTTTTACAAAAAGATCAATAACCTCTCCACCTGTCAAGTTCGGCCACAAATTCACATCACCAGGAACATACGCAACCCGTTTATGGATCTCTACCGCATCATTCCAAGCATCCTTACCAAATATCATAACGTTACCTTCACTAGCTTTTAATATTCCAAGCAACACTCGTATTGTCGTAGATTTCCCAGCACCATTTGGACCAATAAATCCAAATATTTCCCCACTGTTCACTTCTAAATTAACTCCATCTAAAGCAGTAAACTTTCCAAACTTTTTCGATAGATTTGTTACTTTTACTAGGCTCATATGTAGCCCTCCTAAAAGAAAATTATGAAATAATTTAACTTATATATTTCATATTATATATTTATAGGTCAATTTGCAATATAATTTTGAAATATATTATTTGTTTTATTTCAAAAAATTTATTACACTAAAGCTAAGAGGTGAACAATATGGATGGATTCGAAAGGCGAAGAGAACAGAAAAAAACAGAAATATTAGAAGCATCCTTACAATTATTTACGATATATGGGGTACAAAAGGTTTCAATTTCTGAAATAGCGAAAAAAGCAAACGTATCTCAAGTTACCATATATAACTACTTTGAAAGTAAACATAATTTAGTGCATGAAACGATCCTTTTTTATATTGATAAAGAGTGGGAAAAAGCTATAAAGATTATAGATGGTGACCTCTCTTATCCTGAAAAAATAAAACAGCTTCTCTTTAACAAAAAAGAAGCTGCTAATAATATCAATGAAGACTTCTATAATCATTTCATGAAAGAATATAGTACAGGTAATTCAAGTCATATTGAAGAATTCTATCATGAAAGAGCAATCCCTACGCTAATGAGTTTTTTTAATGAAGGGAAAGAAACTGGTTTTATTGATTCTAAAATATCAAACGAAGCAATTTTCTTCTATATTCACATGATGCAGGAATATATGCAACGCGAGGATGTTTATTCTAAAATCCTTCCTCTAACTGAAGATATTATGACCATACTGTTTTATGGTATTACAGGAAAATCAGATAAATCAGATAATAAAAACGGTCCTGCTGTATAAGCATAGGACCGTTTATTTTTGGATATAGTTGGTTTAAGATTATGATAGTAATTCTTTTGCTTTCGTTGTTGTAGTTTCCATGTACATGGCTAATTTTACATTATCTGAGGTTAATTCCTCTAGTGATGCATTCATTTCTTCTAGACTCGCACTTGCTTGTTCTAAAATAGCAGCTAAATCCGTTGTTGCATGCTCAATCTCAGAAGCAGAAGCATTTACACTTTCTGAAACTGAAGTGTATTTGTTTAGTTCAACATTTAATTCAAATAGTGTTTTAACAACAAGTTTAAAAGTTTCAGATGCTTCAAACGTAGATTTTGAACCAGTTTCAATGTTATGACTACTTTTCATCATTTTGTCCATTGCATTTCGACTCGAATGGTTTAATTCAGATAGATTAGAAGTGATTTTTTCTGTTGTACTTCTCGTAGTTTCTGCTAACTTTCTTATTTCACTTGCTACCACAGAAAAACCTTTACCAGCCTCCCCTGCTCTTGCTGCTTCTATCGATGCGTTTAAAGCGAGTAAATTGGTCTGCTCTGTAATGTCCTTTATTGTTGATGCAAAACTATTTGTTTCCTCAATTTTTCGATTTAATTGTGAAAAAGTCTCATTCAGTTCCCCTATTATCATTTGTAAATCTTTCATTTCTTTATTAAGAATGTCCATTTGACCTTGACCAGACACAGCCACCTTATTTGCAGATTCAGAATTTATTAACACATTCTTAGATAATTGGAACAGCATTTCCATGGAGGATTTTGTACTCATTGCCCTCTCACTTATATCATGAATCTGTTCAGCTTGTTGAACACTTCCAGCAGAGACCTCATTCACTACTACTTTCAGTTCTTTCTGAATTGTGGAATTCGTTTGGATTCTATCATTCGCTTCTGCTATATTTTCTACAATACTTGTTACACTGTTTTTCAAGAAAATTCTTTCCTTTTCTTTCCTAGCTGCATCATCTTCCGCTTCTTTGCTTAACTTTTGTAGAATAGAAAATTGGCTTTGGTATAAGGAGATCACAACGATAAAAATTACACCTAGTAAAAGATAGAGTAGTATAGAATAGTTAAACAACGAATCAATGAGTTCTTTATGACTTGTAGCAAAAAGCTTATTTAACACTAAACCTATTAATCCTAATGAAAATCCTAGAATAAATATTTTTCTATGTAAGTGCACAGCAGCTAATAATGCTAAAAATGGGAAAATTAATAAAATAATAACTTGGCTTTCTAATACAAATATTACTGAATACGCAGCAAAGTTCATAACAATTATAGCAATATAAGGAAAAGGATTTGGCTTTTTATTATATTTTGATAATAGATATGCTGTTACTAGAATTACAAGTTGAGTTCCATAAATAATAATCATTTCTATTGCGTTTGTTACCAATGATAGGCCTAATACAGTTACTAGTGTAATTGAATACGTAATAAGAAGTAGTAAATTTTTTCTCTTATAATCTGTTAATATCAGCTTTTCTATTGATGTCATAATCCATCCCCTAAATATAGTTTTTAATATAATTATATCATAGCAACTTGTTAAAAATTTGCTAATTAAAAACTATTATAGAAAAGTACTACTCTTTTACACTCTAACATACTAACATCTAATTGAAAGAGTAAATTATTGATTTATAACTCCGTCCGCACATCCCACAATTCTGGAAAAAAACGTTGATCTAACACTTTCTTCAAGTAATTAACTCCGCTAGACCCTCCTGTTCCCATCTTAAAACCAATAATTCGCTCTACTGTTTTCATATGGCGAAAGCGCCATTGCTGTAAAGAGTCTTCAATATCCATCAACTTTTCTGCTAATTCATATAAATCCCAATACTGATCTACATCTCGATACACTTCCAACCACGCTTTTCGTACAGATTCATTTTCTTTATATAGAGAAGAGTAATCTCTATTAAGTACATTGTGGTCTATAACAAATCCTTTCTTCTTTAATTGCCGGATTGCCACATCATATAAACCTGGTGACTCATAAGCCTTCACCAATTCTTCATAAAGATCTGGATCTTTTTTGTAAATTTTTAATACATGATCTGTTTTGTAGCCAAGGGAAAACTCAATTTTTCGATATTGAAACGATTGAAACCCTGATGCTTGACCTAACGAATCGCGAAACTCCATGTATTCAGAAGGAGTAAGTGTGGATAGCACGTCCCATGCTTGGATGATTTGTGTTTGAACTTTTGATACTCTCGCCAATTGCTTGAATGAAGTTGATAAATCATCTTTTTCAATAGATTCAATTGCAGCATTGATTTCATGTAAAATAAGCTTCATCCACAACTCGCTAACCTGGTGAATGATAATAAATAACATTTCGTCATGGTGTTGAGATAACCGTTTTTGACTGGAGAGAATTTTATCTAATTGTAAGTATTCACCGTAGGTCATATTGTTTGTAAAATCAGTATGAATGTTTTTTTCTTTGTCCGTTGAAGAATTGCTTTGTTCATGATTGCTCATTGAAACACTCCTTCACGAGATAATATGTCTACCCTCGAAAATACTGGTGCAAATTTTCACTTGCATGGAGGTCTACAGAAACAGGTGTTATTTCATGGAGTTAACTCATTTTATTTATTTTTCTTATCACTGCTCGGACGGGGCTTCCGTCGGCTTCCTTTAACGGAAGGGGGAGTGCTATTATTTCGTAGTCTCCTGGCTCGACGTTGTCTAGCATGACGTTTTCTAAAATGTGTACTCCATTTTCGTGTAGTGCATGGTGACCTTCTAACTCTTTGCTATCGAGAGGATCTACGGAAGGAACATCAACACCTAATAAAACAATCCCTTTTTCTTTTAATACTGATGCCCCTGTTTTTGTAATATAAGGAATTTGTTCAGGGAATCGTGTTGGATTGTTGGGAATTGCTGTTTTTAATAGCAATCGCTCCACTCCCTCTAATTCAAAACTTCGTAAAACCTTCTCATTGATTTCATTAGAATATCTTGATACATCAATAATCCGACATGGTCCTATATAAACATTTATATCCAAATCTATTACTCTCTTCCCATCATTTAGAAAGTGAAAAGGAGCGTCAATATGTGTTCCAATGTGGACACTCGATGTCAGTTGTCCAATGTTTACAGAACCTGTTTGCTCTTTTGAATAACTCACTTCATAAGAAAAAGGTGTATCCTCTGGCCAATGTGCAATGGTGCTTGATAGTGGTTGTGAAATATCAATCCACTTGTTTTGATTATATACTTTATTTTTCATACCCTATGCCACAACCCCCCGTTTATTCTCGAATTTTTTGTACTGCTCCTCATCCATGATCTGCTTCAATTTATCTATTGTAATCCAGACTTCTTCAAACGTATTATAAAGAGCAACAGGTGCCAGTCGAATCCCATTAGGAGAGCGAAAATCTGGAACAATTCCGTTCTCCTTTAACGCTTTGCAAATCCTCGCAGCTTCTTTATGTTCCATAAAAATGTGGCCACCACGAATCTCCTCATCCACTGGATTTCTTATGATAAAACCATATCCTTTTAAACGTTCCTGGATAAGATCGATCATATAGCTTGTCAATTTTAGTGATTTTTCTCTTATTTTTTGCATTCCTATTTCATTAAACATGGATAAAGATCCAATTAATGGAGCAATACTCAGTACATTCGGTGTTCCCATTTGATATGCTCCTGCATGATTTGCTGTTGTCAGCTCATGCTCCATATCAAATTGTTTCTCTTTTTGTGAACTAAACCAACCTGCAAGGCCTGGTCTATTACCGAAATGGCGTTTATTTACATATAATCCTCCAACTGCTCCTGGCCCGCCGTTTAAATGTTTATAATTACACCAAAATGCGAAGTCTATTCCCCACTCTTTTACATAGTGAGGAATGGAACCAATGGAGTGACATAGATCGAATCCGATAAGAATATTTCTCTTATGGGCTTCCTCTGTTAGCATCTTCATATCAAGAATTTGCCCGCTTCGATAAAGGATACTCGGGAGAACAATTATTGCAACTTCATCAGTCATAGCATGTATAATATCAGTTTCCTTCAATGTATGACCGTCGGTGCTTTGTACTTTAAGTAAATGCTTATCAGGGTCTAACCCATGAAGCTTTAATTGACTTTGTAATGCATAAACATCTGTTGGGAATGCTAACTCATCACTTAAAATTTTATCTTTCTTACCAGTAGGATGAAAAAAAGTTGCAACAAGTTGATGTAGATTACTAGTTGTAGAACCTGTCACAATTACTTCCTCAGGTTTTGCACCAATAAGAGGAGCCATTTGCTTTCCTAACGTTTCCGAAAGATAAAACCAAGGATGATCACCACTGGTCCACCCATCAATACCAAGATGCTTCCAAGATTCAAGGACATCTAATAGGGACTGCTCTGCTCTCTTTGACAATAGTCCTAGCGAATTACCATCAAGATATATAGAATCTTCTCTTATATAGAACTCATTTCTGTATGTTGCCAGGGGATCGTTTTGATCAAATTTGCGAGCCTGTTCAATATCTAATTTATGTTTATTCATAATTCCCTCCTAGTTTTGGAGATTTACTATTTATTACATTATATAGGAATTACACTCTAACATGTACGAAAAAGGAGCATTTCTATGTTACTACCGCTAACTCGAATGCCTTTTCCAAGAGCAACTAACTGACATTGCAAAACAATGTTGAATCAATCAACCGGATCTTTTATTGGGTTACCTAGAATTCCTCTTTTCTTTATAAGTAATGAAACAATGTTTTAATTCGCCTAAAGTACGAAAAAATTTATAAATAACGCTTTACCTTCGTAATTTACATAATATTTACAAAAAATTAATATTTATGAAAAGATAGTACGATATATTTATATTAGAATATTAATCATTTTATAGTCTTTGCATGGGGGCACATTTTTTATGGATGAAACAATGCTAATAGATACTACTTTGAATTACAATAACCGTGAACTAAGCTGGTTAGCTTTTAACCAACGAGTATTAGAAGAAGCAATGGATGAACGGAACCCACTTCTTGAAAGACTTAAATTTCTAGCCATTTTCAGTTCGAATTTAGATGAGTTTTTTATGGTTCGAGTTGCAGGTTTAACAGACCAAGTAAAGGCAGGATTTACAAAACCAGAAAATAAAGCGGGGTTAACACCAAAAGAGCAATTAGAATTAATATCGGAGAAAACACAACAATTAGTGAAGATGCAATATAGTACGTATAAACATCTCCTTTCATTGCTTAATAAAGAAGGTATCTCCATCACACCATTAAGTGATTTATCAGAAGAAGAGCTTTCTTATCTAGAAAATCTTTTTGATGAACAAATTTATCCTGTCTTAACACCTAGAGCTATTGATGCATATCGACCATTCCCGAAATTTTTGAGTAAAAGTCTTAATCTTGCTATTGTTCTGATAGATTCCAATGATAGGCAGGAGGATATTGGTGGTGTTACAGGCAGATTAGCCATAGTACAAGTACCTTCTGTTCTAGACCGCTTTATTCCATTACCATCTAAAGAACAAAAGACTCATTTTATTTTGTTAGAAGATGTAATCTCCTTTTTCATAAATAAATTGTTTGTCGGCCAATCTATCAAAAGCATAACTCCTTTTCGAATTACAAGAAATGCAGACTTAACTATTGCAGAAGATGATGCGGTAGATTTATTAATTGAAATAGAAAAGGAGATAAAGAAACGAAAATGGGGCGCAGAAATTCGACTCGAAATAGCTGGTGAGAATTACGATACAGATATCGTACACTATATACAAAAGCGACTGGAGATTCATAATAAAGATGTATACGTTTTGAATGGCCCTCTAGATTTAACATTTTTATTCCCTTTTTATTCAGACATTGCAGCAAACTATGAAAACTTAACAAATAAATCTTTTAGTCCTCAACAACCAGAAGATATTCCGTTTGGAGAAAACTTGTACGACATCGCCTTAAAAAAAGACATTTTATTACACCATCCATATGATTCCTTTGAACCAGTCAATGATTTTTTGTCGCAAGCAGCAGACGATCCAACCGTTTTAGCCATTAAACAAACACTATATCGTGTGAGTGGAAACTCTACTATTATTAAAGCACTAAAACGTGCAGCAATGAATGGAAAGCAAGTGACTGTGTTAATAGAATTAAAAGCAAGATTTGATGAAGAAAATAATGTTAGCTGGGCAAAAGAGTTAGAAAAAGAAGGTTGTCATGTTATTTACGGCATGACTCATTTAAAAACTCATTCAAAAATAACGCTTGTTGTTAGAAGACGCAAAGAAAAAATTGAACGATTTGTTCATTTAGGTACCGGGAACTATAACGGTACAACCGCTCGTCTTTACACTGATGTGGGATTAATTACGACAAATGAGAAACTAGCAGAAGATGCAACAAATTTTTTCAACTATATTAGTGGCTTTTCTGAAAAACCAGTATACAATCATTTTTCTGTAGCACCGTATGATATTCGTTACGATATGATCGCGCTCATAGATCAAGAAATTTCCCATCATCATATACATGGTAACGGCAAAATTATTGCCAAAATGAATTCTCTTACGGACAAAATGATCATCGATAAATTTTATGAAGCTTCTCAAAAAGGAGTTACCATCGATTTAATAATCCGCGGAATTTGTTGTCTTCGTCCTGGAATAAAAGGAGTTAGTGAAAATATTACCGTTCGCAGTATTGTGGGACAGTTTCTGGAGCATAGTCGAATTTATTATTTTCATCATAATGGAGAGGAAAAAACGTTTTTCTCTTCAGCTGATTTAATGACCCGAAACATGGAAAATAGAATTGAAATATTATTTCCTGTTTTAGAGGACAGTTTGAAAAGAAGAGTAAAAAAGTGGTTATTACTATACTTAGGGGATAACGTGAAAGCTCGAATCCAAGACGAATTTGGAAATTACCACTATGTAAAAACAAAGGAAAAGGACCACATCATAAATAGTCAATTAGAAATTGGACATCGTGATTCCCCCTCTGGATTTCAGGAGCAGTTTCAGAAATTCAAGGTAAATGTAATGCAAAAAATTAAAAATGGGATATTAGAAAAAGGAAGAAAAACAGATTAACCTAACTGTTCTTCTTCCTTTTCTTTTTGCATGGAGTTCTATTTAGATAAACCTGATAGACACAATATTATTTATTTGTCTTATTTTTGCATCAAGCCCTGGAAGAACCTCACCGTTTACTTTATTGTCAATATCGATCATCGTATAAGCGTAATCCCCTCTACTTCTGTTTACCATGTCTGCGATATTCAGATTGTAATCGGAGATTGCTGATGTAATCTGTCCAACCATGTTCGGAACATTTTTATGAAATACTGCCACACGTCGCTTTCCTGTGTATGGAAGCTCCGTATTTGGGAAGTTTACAGAGTTCTTTATGTTTCCTGTTTCGAGAAAAATCTTTAGTTGTCGTGCAGCCATAATGGCACAGTTTTCTTCGGATTCCGCTGTAGAAGCACCAAGGTGAGGAATTGGAACTACATTTTTCACCTTTAAAACTGTTTCATTCGGGAAATCAGTGATGTATTTTCCCACTTTCCCATTCTCAAGAGCAGTAGCAATATCTTCGTCATTTACTAGCTCGCCACGAGAGAAATTTAAGATAGTAACATCAGATTTCATTATTTCAAAAACATCTTTATTAAACATTCCTCTTGTATCGTCCGTTAAAGGTACATGGACAGTAATATAATCAGAGTTTGCAAATAACTCTTCTATTGTCATTGCTCGATGGATATTACGGGATAAGTTCCAAGCAGTATCAACAGAGATAAAAGGATCAAATCCAATCACATCCATATCCAAATTTAAAGCGTCATTAGCTACAAGAGCACCAATGGCACCTAAACCGATAACACCGAGTGTTTTACCTTTAATCTCTTTTCCTACGAAATTTTTCTTCCCTGCTTCTACAAGCTTGGAAATTTGATCACCTTCATTTTCTAACGTCTTAGCCCATGCAACACCATCAAATAGATTTCTAGATGAAGCAATTAAAGAGGTCAATACTAATTCCTTTACCGCATTAGCATTTGCTCCTGGTGTGTTGAAAACAACGATTCCTTTTTCTGTACAAGCAGTCACAGGAATGTTATTTACCCCTGCCCCCGCTCTCGCAATTGCTTTTAAATCAGTTCCGAATTCTATATCGTGCATATTAAAACTTCGCACAACTATGGCATCAGGATTTTCATTTTCGTTATCAATCGTATACTCATCTTTATTAAATACATCTAATCCAGTTTCTGCAATATTATTCAATGTTCTAATTGTCTTCTCTTTGTTAGTCACCATTATACCCATGTTTCATTTTCCCCATTTCATTTTTGATAGTTGCAAATTTTCAAACATATCTTCAGAAAAAAAGTCGCTAATACCATCCCTCCTATATGCATAAAGAGGTAAGGGATGTAAAATTTCCCTTACCTCTGCCCAGGCGAACGACTAGTCGATACTATGTGCTCCCTCACGGTAACCCGTGTGCGCCAGTTACACATAGCCATTTCATTTATTACATGTTAACAAATTCACCAGCAACCTTCAACAAAAATTTGTGTCAAATTTTCTAACACAGTAAAACGGTGGTGTAGTAAAGAGATAGAAGTAAGAATTTTTATAGTTTATTCACCCTACATAGCTTTTCTACTAAAATAAGTTATACCAAAAATTAAAAAAAGAAAAAATGACCCAAGAATCACGAATACAAGTGTTTCAATAGAAAAGGTGAACCCTGTATTATCTGTAAGAGCCATTCCCAAAAATGGCTGAGCCCATGGATACCAAGGACCAAACTTTTCTGAATTTGCAACAAGCAAATTAGGTAAAGTAAAGATTACATTCAGAGCGACTGGCGCAGCAAAGCTGGCCCAAGCAGTAGATACCCATAATTGAAGCGATATTATTGGTAAACATCCTAACCACCCCATTGCCAAACGAATAAGAATGAACTCCCATGGAAATGGATCGGTGTATCCATGAATCATCCCAACTAGAAATAAACCTAATAAAAATAATATTTGTGTTAAGGCCATAAATAAACATATTATTAAAAGCTTGGATACATATATCTGCGCTCTATTTAACGGTAAAGCGAGTAGTTGCTTCCAACCTCCATGAGCATGCTCATATCTACAAACTGCTGCGGAAAATATTCCTGCTAACAAAGGTAAGAATAAAACAGCATGTATCATAATCATTTGAAAAAAAGGACTGATCCATTGATTCCCTCCAAAGTCAAACATCGTAAAATAACCTACAACAATGGAGAGCATTGGACTTATCAGAAGGATGATAAAAAGGCTAGACTTTTTTATTTTTATCCATTCTGTATACAATAGGTTCATAAACATTACTTCACATCCTTTCTCTCAAAATGAAGCAAACTTAAGAGAAGAATGGTACAACCTACGATGATGCCAAGGAAAACACTTATTTCAGGAATCTCCCATTTATTTTCTAAATGTGCCCATTTCCATATAAACCATTCCGGACCACCATAAGAATACATGGAAACAATTGCACCAATAATCCCTACCGTCAATGGAAGTCCTTGATCAGATTTAGCTACAGAAAACCAAAGATGCAGTGCTAATAAAGGTAGTACTGCAAAAAAAGGATAAAAGCTATTGATGGCAATGGCTCCATAAGGAACAGGTTGTTCCCAGTCAAAGAAGCTTCCAAATAATAACGTTCCTATAAATGTTAATAATGTAGAAAGTAACAAGAGGAGACTAAGAACAATAAATTTACTGCAGTATATATTTACTCTGGGAACTGGTAACGTTAGAAGTTTTCGCCACGCATTTGTTTTATGCTCTATACTAGCAACGATGGACGCAAGCAATGCGGTTCCTAAAACCAAAGCTGGAATGATAAATAAATTTAATTGGCGCAGAAGTTGTAACCAATAATCATCCGTTTGCGTTCGTAACCAATCATAACGTACATAATAATTAAAAGCAGTTAGTGTAAATACACCGATAGGACCTAAAAACACAAGAATCCACATAATCATCGTAAGCTTTTTAAATTCAGCACGAAGGACGTAAAAGCTCATAGACTATTATCCTCCTTCGTCATTTCCAAGAAGATAGATTCTAACGAACTCTTCGCTTCTTCCACTCTGTATATATCCACATTCTTCGCTATTAGGTTTTTTATAATTTTCGAGATCTCCTTATCTTCATTAGAGGGAAATGTTATATATTCTCCTTCCATATTCACGTTACAATCTTGACAAGCTAAAATCTTTTGAGCAAATTCATTATGATTTGTACGAATCATAATTCTGCTTACGGACTTTTTTCGTAAAATTTCAATCGAATCTTGAAAAATGAGCGAACCTTTTGATATAATGCCAACCTCTGTTGCCATTTGATCTACTTCCGACAATAGGTGGCTTGATACTAAAACAGTTATACCGTACTGTCTTGGTAATGTTTTTATAAGCTCCCTAATTTCAATAATCCCAGAAGGGTCAAGTCCATTTGTTGGTTCATCTAAAATTAGCAATTCTGGATTACCGATGAGTGCAGCAGCAATTCCTAATCGTTGCTTCATACCTAATGAATAGCTTTTCACTGCCCTGTTTGCATCCTTTTCTAACTTAACTATGGAAAGGACCTCATCAATTTTATTCTTAGGAACTTGAAGTAATACTCGTAGTATCTCCAAGTTTTCTCTGGCTGTTAAATGGTCGTAATACGATGGAGCTTCTACTAATGCCCCTACCTTTTGCAATATCTTGATCCTTGCTTTCTTTAGATCTTCACCAAATATAGAAATAGAACCATTGGTTTCCTGTATTAATCCTAATAGGAGCTTGATCGCGGTAGTTTTTCCAGCTCCATTAGGGCCAAGAAATCCGTAAATAGCTCCCTTAGGAATTCTTAAATCCACATCCTTCACTGCTATCGTTGATTTAAATTCTTTTGTTAAGTTTGTTGTCTCTACAACATATTCCCTCATCACTATCACCTCGCACTTTATACTAAAGCAAGAGATTTAAAATAAGGTGATAGCTAAGTTTAAAAATTGTTTAAATTTTTTATCTTGTAATAAGGAATGAGCTTTAAGAGAGAGGCAAGACCTGTTGTTTCCACCAATTCCAACGTTTAAATACTGGTGTGATAATCTGAACGAATTACTCCTTCGTAAGTGTAATGATTGTTCCAGTGTTGGAACTCTTAATTTCCCAAGAAATCTTCATTTCTTTCGCCATAATATGTACAATGGAAAGCCCGATTCCTACTCCTGCGTTAAAGGACTCTTCCTTCATTCCTTGTCCTTTATCTATAATAGATATTGTTTTTCCATCGAATAGAACTCCAATATACTTGCCGCTTAAAGCATGACGAACGACATTTTGAAATACATTATCTAGAATTCTTTCGAACCAATTAGGATCTATCTCCCAATATACCGTTTGTTCATGCAACTGAATGTCGATTGTAAATTTTTCTTTCTCGAAAATAGGGTACCATGCTGTTAAAGACATCCTTATTGCTCTGTTTATATCAATATCTCGTGGACAATAAGTATACTTCCCTGAAGTAAGTAATGTATAAGAAAGTAAGTTCTCAATAAGGTTATGCAAGTAATCAATTTTTTTATCTATAATAGCAACGGATTGCTTTCCTTTTGATGAAAGCTTCTCCTCCTCACCTAAGGAAAATGTATGGGCTCTTATGGATGCTAATGGCGTACGTAAATCATGAGATAGGTTTGCAATTAACTCTTTTCTTAGCTGTTCTTCTTCCTGCTCTCGAAGTCGCCCTTCTTCTAGCTGATGTATCATGTTATTAAAGGATTCTTCTAACGCACCTATTTCATCTTTCTCCCCTACTTTTACACGGCTTGGTATACCTTTATCTTTTACGTCCATTGATACTTGAAGTTGAACAATCCTCTTCCTAATTCGTTTAAAGAAGAACCAAGAAAGGGAGATAAATACTAGTAAAACAAGTGCAACCATTCCTAAATAAATATATTGGTAGTACTCCTCCAATTGTCGTATTGGATAGTCCATAAAGACTCTAGGGATTTGCAAAACAAGGAAGCCATCGTCCTTTGTACTTCCAATAAATGCAACAACAGTAAAAGGATCTCCACCGTAACTATCCTTCATAAAGGACACTGTGTAGGAAGGATTCCAAAGCTCAGGAATAGGCAAGGACGGATCTGTTTTAAAGCGAGTCCTCCCCCATTCATCTACCCAAAACATACTTGCTTCTTCATACATCTCTTCCCAATTTTCAAGAGTATGGATGATTTCTTCCTGCATAGGAGAAGACAATTGTTCAGCCGCCTCATGCCATAACGATGCTATTTCTGTACTATTATAAGTAATGATATCATCTTTGAAAATGATAGCTGGTAAGTACGTAACAAAACTTGCTAAAGGAAACGCAATGGGAAGAATGAGCATAGAGCAAACTATCATTGCTAGATATCTTGTTTGAAGTGTTCGATTAAGTCTCATAACTTTAAGCGGTAACCAATACCGCGTATTGTTTCTATGATCAATGGCTTTGCTGGATTTTTCTCAATTTTTTCACGTAAATATCGAATATGTACCATTAATGTTTTATCCCCTTCTATGTAGTTCTCTTCCCAAATTGCCTCAAAGATTTGCTCTTTTGTCATTATTTGTCCAGCATGTTTAATCAGATAATCCAATATATGTAACTGTTTCGCAGTTAAAAAGATTGGTTCGCTTTTCTCCTCATGAATCAACTCGTATCGTTTAGGGGCATAACGTAAATGTTGTACTTGGATTTCCTCTGGCACAATACGATCAAATCTTCGAGCTAAAACTTGAATTCTTGCTTCTAATTCATCAGGATGAAAAGGCTTTGTAACATAGTCATCTGCAAACTGAAGCCCTTCCAACTTATCATCCATTTGAGCTCTAGCCGATAGCATCATAATCGGTATTTGGGGATAACTTTTCTTTATTCGTTTCCCAATGGAAAAACCATCGAGGCCAGGTAACATCACATCAAGTATAACGATATCGGACGTTTCCAAATACTCTTGTACTCCTTCCCCATTCGTAAGCCAAATCACTTCATAACCACGTCTTGTTAAGTCTTCGAATACCCATGATCCGAGTTCCTTTTCATCTTCTATATATAAAATCTTCATTCTTCCAGTCTCTTCCTTCCAATCTAACTATTCTTCCATTAAAACAATAGCATACCTATGGATTCGGTTGGAGTATTTTAAACAAAATTTAAACGAAATAGAATCTCACTATACACGGAAGAAAGAAAACAAGAGTGGAATTCACCTACTCATGCGGGGAATTTATCCACTCTTGTTTTCTTTCATCGGTTATTCAGTGTCTTTTCGGTTACCACCATGTCACAAGTAGATTACCCTAACTGTCCTTCTTGAAAATATTACTTTTACCCAACGAGTACAAATAAAAATGCAGTTACAAAAATATAAGTTTGAGAGTCGGATAAAGCAGTGGACAAATCACTTCATTATCAGGTAGATGGCGTGCCATTTCAAGCATTAATTAAAGTAAAGGAAAAAGCCAAGATATAGCACTAATGCTTAATCTGGCTTTTTCCTCTTTAGAAGGAATTTTTCTTCATTATCAGTACTCTAAGATTCCCAACTGGCAACTTCTTCCCTAACCTTCGGAGCTACTTCTGTACCTAATAGTTTGATAGCCTTCATTACATCTTCATGTGGCATAGAACCAACTGGTACGTGTAGCATAAATCTAGTGATTCCAACATTTTTACGTAAATGTATTATTTTTTTCGCCACTGTATCCGAGTCCCCAACATACAACGCACCTTCAAAACTTCGTGCTGCATCAAATGTTTCACGGCCGTAGTGTCCCCATCCGCGTTCACGTCCTATCACGTTCATGACATGCTGCGTTGGTTTAAAAAACTTGTCTGCCGCAATTTTTGATGTTTCTGCAACAAAACCATGGGAGTGGGAGGCAATCGGTAGCTTCGAAACATCATGTCCACCTTGTGCTGCAGCACGTTTATATAATTGAACCAATGGAGCAAACTGTATCGGGCTTCCACCAATAATTGCTAAAACTAATGGTAATCCTAATAAACCAGCTCGAATCACAGATTCTGAATTACCACCGCTACCAATCCAGACAGGTAAAGGATTCTGAACTGGACGTGGATACACACCTAAATTGTCAATTGCAGGTCGGTGCCCACCTTTCCAAGAAATCTTTTCTGAGTCGCGAATCTTCAATAGTAACTCGAGTTTTTCCTCGAATAGTTCATTGTAATCCTGTAAATCGTAGCCAAATAGGGGAAACGATTCAATAAAAGAACCACGTCCTGCCATAATTTCCGCTCGTCCATTAGAAATAGCATCTACTGTTGCAAAGTCTTGAAAAACTCGTACAGGGTCATCCGAAGAAAGTACTGTAACCGCACTAGTTAGTCTAATTTTACTGGTCTTAGCGGCAGCAGCAGCTAAAATGACTGCTGGGGCAGAAGCTGCAAAATCCTCTCTATGATGCTCCCCTACACCAAAAACATCTAGTCCTACTTTATCAGCAAGAACAATTTCCTCTACCACTTCTCTAATTCGTTCAGCATGACTAATCACCTTTCCAGTTTTCACATCAGGCGTTGTCTCTACGAACGTGCTAATACCAATCTCCACATTCTATTCCTCCCATTATCTATCACACTTTCCTACTATGTAAAAAGTAATATCTTTATTTTGAAGAGTTCTTTATGGCATTTCAAGTTTTATGAACTGTGTCAGGAATGTTTTATTCTTTAGAGACTATCTAAAAATTGTTAGGCTTATGATTGAATTGTTGTGGAGTTTTCTAATAAAAAGGCTCTGTTAAACGTTGATGTTGATTTTTACTACAGGACTCTGAATAGGCATCCTCGAAAGGCACCGCACGCAGAAAAATATGGTAGGATTTTCTAAATGGTCTCGCACCTTCCGTAAAAATCAACATTGTATAAATATCAACATTATCCTTTAACATAGCCAATAAAAAAGTTTCTGTTATTGTTAACGTAGAGAATAATCTCTAACTAATTCGTTGAGCATCTCTTCTGATAACCCCGTTAGCTCGAGAACTTCTTCTTTTTTCATTCCTTTTTCTAGCATCCGTTTTGCTACTTCAATAAGACCAAGGTTTCTGCCTTCTTGTCTTCCTATTTCCCTTCCCCTTCGCTCATAGATAGACAACATCGACATTAATCTTTCTGTCTCCATTTGGTTCATTGATGTCACCTCTTCATTTTTACAGTCCTTGGATTACATCTATGTATTAAACTATAAAGAAAGTTTCCCCTGAAAATATAGGTTATCAAGCTAACATAACCTATCAAGTCTTAACAACTTTGTTGGATAGTATTCCATTCGCTTCTGTCCACTCCTTTCCTGTGGGGAGATGCCGATCCGCCTTCGTCATAAGTTGTTATAGTTTAACCAAACAGATCAATTCAACTCTTATCATCACGAAAAAAGCTACCCATTGATTTAATAGATAGCTTCCTAATTATTCCTGAGTATTGATGTCTTTCATTCTGTCTTCATATTTGAGAAATTGAATAAAGATATGGAGAAAATCTTTTTTATTTTGTTCTAATTTCATAAGATAATCTGCTTTTGAATGATAATTTACATGTTTACTATTCGTAATTCGTGCTTTTATATATGTCATAGTCATTTTTCTTGCTTCTTTGTTTTGATGTAACGCTTCTTTAAATAGCGCTACCCCCAATGCACCTGTTATTGAAAAAATAACTCCTGGAATTAGAATACTGTATTCAGCTGAAAAAATTAATAGAAGGTAAAACAGGTTTACAATTGATACAGATAAAAGAGGGGCAGATATAATCCCATATAGTAAACTTTTTCTAACGAATGGCTTAAGAAGAGCATTTAATTCCTCAAATTCTTTCTTTATTTTTTCCGAAGAATAATCCTTTTTAGAAAAATCCACCATTCCACACTCCTTTGACCTCTCACGTCATATGATATGACCCATTGTCATTGGATTTAAATACTAGAAAACGCCTTTGTCTTGCTTTTAGTATTATATTATAAATATACATAAACGTTCTTAACTTGTTTATCAAAGACCTATAAGTGAAACATAAAAACATCATGATGGATATAACATCCACCATGATGCATCAGTAACTTTTTAAGGTTGTTAGTTCAATAGTTCTCTTGTTGCTTCTAAAATTTCTTGGTCTTTAAGTCGGAATTTGAATTCCACACGACGAGAGTCATCAGGACTATAATTTCCAGCTTCATCTGTTCGTCCATCTGTATAAGACCTACCATTTACCGTCAGTTTCTCGATCAAAGGCTCTTGCACACTTCGGTCTGGAAACCTTTCACTCAATATATATTCCGCTACACTAAAGGCCCTTTCCTGTGATAAATTCATATTGTATAAGTAGCTCCCCACATTATCCGCATGCCCTTCAACAATAATTTCTGAGATATACTCTTCATAGCCCCCTTCTAGTAAGACTTCTAAATATGTTGGTACAAATTCATCTAAAAAGCTGTACCCCTCAGGTTTTAATGCGGCATCATCAAATTCAAACAGTATATCCGTGTTAAAAATAAGCGCACCCGTGTTTTCATCGATTTCTACGCCTAAGTCGGAGTTCCCAAACTCTTCGTTTAACTCTTCTATTAAGTTAACTCGTACACCCATTATTTGATCGATAGTCCGTTTCATCTCTTCAATCTGAAACGATTTAATAACCATCATGATGATAAAAATTAATACGAAACACAGGAGAATAGCAGTTAGTAAGTCTGTAAACGATGGCCAAAAATGACTTTCGTCCTCCTCACCACGAAATAATCGTTTATACTTATTAATCATTTGTGCCTACCCTCACTCTATGAGTTTGTCTCAATGCATCTTGAGTGAAAGACTGGAGCTGACGATTAAATTGCTGGAATTCTTGACTTAAGTCATTGATGGTTTGTTGAGTTAAGCGGGCATTTCGTTGTTGATTATCTTCTGCAATTTCTCCAATTTGCTTAAATTCTTTCTTTATGCTGTCATTCATATCCACCACATAATCACTAAGATTTCTGCTAACTTTGTCTAACTTATCTCCCATCGTTCCTTCTAAATTTGCCACATACCTAGACAACGTATCTTTTAGAACCCCGACACTTGATTCTAATTGGTCTTCTCGTTTTTGGAAGGAATCTGAGATTTGCGCTACAGTACGCTCAATTTCTGAAATCATCTGGTTGTTCTTCATTCCCATCTGTTCAAAAGAGCTTGAGGCATCACTCAATCGTTTCTCAAACATGGATGATTCAGCACTATGTGCCTTCAAGTGACTATTGAAATCTCGATTAAACTGCTTCAGTTCTTCAAAACGATCCGATAACAAATGCTTATATTCTGCTTGTGTTTCATTAATAGTTTCCAAGGCATCAGGAAGCTGAACAATGGAGTTTCCAAGTTTGTCAAAATCACCTCGTAGCTCTCGTAAATAGTTGCTTATTCCAGATAGTTTTGAGCTTACATCATCACCAAATATCCCTTTAAACTGTTTGTTGTTATCCTTCATTAATTTCGCAAGAGTTTCTGTTTGAGCATTCATTCTCTCAAACGAAGAATGGATTGATTCCTGCCGATCTGCAATGGAAGACATATACTCCTGCCATTCCTCCACGGACCGCTCAAATGTCGATAGTGTCTCTATCTGAGTCGAAGAGACTTCTTCTATTTTTTTATACGTTTCTTCAAAAGTACTTGTTATCCGCTCATTTCGTTTGTCCATTTTGGAAAAATAGGTAAATAACGAGTTGAAATTCGTATTTAATTTTTTCACAGAACTGTCCAAGCCATTTGTTACTTCTTTGATATTTGTAAAAAGCACAGTAAAGTCTTTTAAGTTTGCTGATAATCCCTCATTAAACTTGGCCAAATCTTTAGCAGATTGCTGCAGGCCGACCGTATATTCTTGAAAACCGTTGAATGCTTGTTCAATATTTTGTAGAGATTGCTGATTTGTTTCCCGAAGCTCCACGATAGAACCATTTATTGATTTCGATACCTCAATGAGTCGGGACATGGCATCTGGTTCATTTTCTTCTAGGTATGACTCCATTTTTAACATAATATCCGTTAGCATAAATTCCGTGTTAGCCACGCGGAGGACCACAGTCATAATTAGAGAGAGACCCATCCCTGCAATACTCGTATAAAAGGCAACATCGAGACCCGATAACACTCCCGCTACATTCTCCACAAGAGCATCACCTGTAGCATCAATTCCGCCTAAGGACATAGATAAGCCGATGAATGTACCAAGAACTCCCACTAATATAAACAGGGAAACCGTCATTTGAATGATTTTAATGAGACTGATAACCGGAACGTTAAATACTTTCCATGCGGAAAATTTCTTTTGAACAAATGTCTCTACTTTGATAGATTCATCCTTTTGTTTTTCATCAAATTCTGCTTTAAATCTGTTCAACGGATTAATATCTAATGAATTGGTTGTACTTATATGATTTCGTATCCGTCGTAATCTGTTATACAAAGTAAAATGAACAAACAACGCAATGACGAATGAGACGAACAAAACCGCAAAAATAAATTCAATTATGGGATTCGCTAAAATTGATTGTGCCTGTTGTTCATTCATAAACAACTGTAGAATTGTTTCCACCATATTATTTCCCCCACGTAAATCTGACTTACTTCATTGATATTCATGGGGTGGACAAAATATGAGAAGGAGGAGCGAGGTATTTTTTTGTGCTAATGATGGGAAGGATTTTGGGGAGCTGATGAGGGGGAAGGTTCACGAAGACAGGGTGGAACTTTTGATTCCTCTGTTATTCTAGGTGGGGGGCATGGAACTCCAACTTGGTTTTTTTATCCTCATTCGCGTTTCATGAGTTCAAATGCCGTCCACAACTTCTTCATGCTCCATGATAAACTTAGAACACTACCTCTTTTCCTTCACTCCACCATGAAACCGACTTTCCATAAACGACTCTATCAACCTATGAACGCCCAACGTTGCAGACAGTTTCCCATCAAGAATATCCTTCTCCACTTCAGGCAACAACCCTTTCACCGCTTCATCACTATAAAACATGCTCTTCAGCTGATCATGAATCATGGAATTCGTCCAATCCAAGAGTTGGTTTTGTCTCCGTTTTTCAAATACACCTGAGTTCGTCGCAAATTCCTTATAATCAGAAATAACCTTCCAAATTTCCGGAATACCTTCTCCCGTTAACGCAGAGCATGTATATGCTCGAGGAGTCCATCCTTCTGTAGCCGGCTGTAAATAATGGAGAATCTGATTAATGTCTGCCTTTGTTGATAATGCCTTCCGCTTGTTGTCACCATCTGCTTTATTTACAAAAATAGCATCTGCAATTTCCATTATGCCTTTCTTTATTCCTTGCAACTCATCTCCTGCGCCAGTAAGCATGATAACGAGGAAAAAATCTACCATAGAACGAACAGTGATTTCACTTTGCCCTACACCTACCGTCTCTACAAGGATCACATCAAAGCCTGCAGCTTCACATACAAGGAGAGTTTCTCTGCTTTTTCGAGTGACGCCACCTAATGTTCCTCCAGATGGAGAGGGACGAACAAAAGCATTCCTACTTTTTGATAGACTCTCCATCCTCGTCTTATCACCAAGGATACTTCCACCAGAGATGGAGCTACTTGGATCAACCGCCAGAACCGCTACTCGGTGCCCTTCCTCACAAAGCATCATGCCAAATGACTCAATCAACGTACTTTTTCCAGCACCAGGTACTCCTGTGATACCAATTCTTATAGAATTCCCTGTGAAAGGAAGGAGCTTCTTTAACACCTCTTGGGCCATCTCCATATGTTTCAGAGAATTACTTTCTACCAATGTAATAGTTTGAGCAATGATTGTACGATTTCTACTTAATACTCCTTCTACATAGTCGTCTACTGTAAGCTTTCTTCTTTTCGGAAAGGAGTTCTTTTCTTTACTCATCTGTCTCTTCATCCTCATTGTAGCCAAGGCGATCGTTCATTTCTTCGATTATTTTCTGAGCTGCAACTGGAATAACCGTACCTGGTCCAAAGATCGCAGAAGCTCCATTTTCTCTAAGAAACTCGTAATCTTGAAAGGGAATCACTCCTCCGATTACAACCATAATATCCTCCCGATCGAGCTTCTTCAGCTCAGAAACTAGCTGAGGCAATAACGTTTTGTGTCCTGCTGCGAGAGAGCTCATCCCAATCACATGAACATCATTTTCCACTGCTTGTAGTGCTGTTTCCTCTGGAGTTTGAAATAGAGAGCCTATATCCACATCAAAACCTAAATCAGCAAATGCCGTAGCAATCACCTTTGCACCACGATCATGTCCGTCCTGCCCCATTTTCGCCACTAGGATCCGCGGGCGTCGACCTTCTCTCTCTTCAAACTCATCCGTCATTTGACGTACGATTTTTATCTCTTCTTCCTCTCCAAACTCGGCACTATACACTCCACTAATGGATCGAATCACCGCCTTATGACGTCCCACAACTTTTTCATAAGCATCCGAAATTTCTCCTAAGCTAGCACGCGCTCGAGCAGCTTCCACTGCCAGCTCCAATAAATTTCCTTCCCCTGATTCTGCTGCTTTTGTGATTGCCTGTAATGCAGCTTCAACCTTAGAGGATTCACGCTCAGATCTTAGTTTTACTAACCGACGAATTTGCGCTTCTCTCACTGCCGTATTGTCGATATCTAAAATATCAAGAGGATCTTCTTTATCTAAGCGATACTTATTCACCCCGATAATCGTTTCTTTTTTTGAATCAATATGTGCCTGACGGCGGGCTGCCGCTTCTTCAATTCGTATCTTCGGTAGTCCTGTTTCAATGGCCTTCGCCATCCCACCGAGTTTATCAATTTCTTGAATATGCGCCCACGCTTTACTTACCAACTCCGCAGTTAATGACTCCACGTAATAGGAGCCACCCCATGGATCTAGCACATTACATATACCTGTTTCATCCTGTAAAAATAATTGTGTATTTCGTGCAATTCGTGCGGAGAAATCCGTTGGTAAAGCAATCGCTTCATCCAAAGCATTCGTATGCAACGATTGCGTATGACCAAGCGCTGCAGCCATAGCTTCAATACATGTTCTTGTTACGTTATTATACGGATCTTGTTCTGTTAAACTCCAGCCTGAAGTTTGACTATGTGTGCGCAGTGCGAGAGATTTTACATTTTTCGGGTTAAATTGCTTCATTAACTTTGCCCATAGTAATCTTCCTGCACGCATTTTTGCTACTTCCATAAAATAATTCATTCCGATTGCCCAGAAAAAAGAAAGTCTCGGAGCAAAAGCATCTACATCAATTCCTGCATCCAGTCCTGTCCGAACATACTCCAAACCATCAGCGAGAGTATAACCTAACTCAATGTCAGCCGTAGCCCCTGCTTCCTGCATATGATAACCGGAAATACTAATGCTGTTGAATTTCGGCATATGCTTTGATGTGTAGGCAAAAATATCTGCAATCACCTTCATGGAAGGTTTCGGAGGATAGATATACGTATTTCGCACCATATATTCTTTTAAAATATCATTTTGAATCGTACCAGCTAGTTGTTCTTGCTTCACTCCTTGCTCCTCTGCGGCCACAATATAAAATGCGAGAACTGGCAGTACCGCTCCATTCATTGTCATAGATACACTCATTTGGTCCAGTGGAATTTCATCAAAAAGGATTTTCATATCAAGAATCGAATCAACGGCAACCCCTGCTTTTCCTACATCTCCTACCACACGAGGATGATCGGAGTCATATCCACGGTGGGTAGCTAAATCGAAGGCGATGGATAATCCTTTTTGACCTGCCGCTAGATTTCTCCGATAAAACGCATTGCTTTCTTCTGCTGTGGAAAAGCCAGCGTATTGTCGAACGGTCCACGGACGACTTTTGTACATTGCAGGGTAAGGTCCTCGTAAATATGGTGGGATTCCTGCTACATAGTCAAGATGCTTCATCCCTTCCGTATCTTCCGCCGTATAAAATGGTTTCACATCTATTTGTTCTACAGTTCGAAATAGAAGATCATCAAAATCTTTCCCTGATTGTTTTTCTACTTGCTCACGCCACATTAAAACATCTTCTGAAGGTGCTTTTTTTGTATATGGTATTTTCAAAAAGTTCGGTTTCATCATGACGAGACAACCCCCTTTTCACTTTGAAGCTTTGATAAAACTTCATAGCAATTAGAACCAAGATGAAGAAAGTCATGTACACCCGATTTGATAAATTCTTGCTTCAATTCTGTTGGAGGCTTTCCTGCTAAAAACACCGTGGTTCCTTGACGCGCCTTCATGATTATTTTTGCAATAACGGGAACGACATCAGGGTAATCATCGTCTGTTCCACTAATAACAACTATCTCTGCCTTCGACTCTACTGCCGCCGAAGCCGCATCATCTGCTGATTCAAAGCCGTTATTTCTGATTACTTCAAATCCTCCAACTTCAAAAAAGCTAGTGGAAAAATCTGCTCGTGCCTTATGATTGGGAATTGGTCCTATATTAGCTAAGAACACTCGAAGTCGTTTGCCAGTTGTCATAAATTGGACATCAGATTTTCTACGCAAATCTTCAAATCGTTCCGCACCACGTTCTGCCAAAATGGGCTTGATTGTTAACTTAGGATTCTCTTCTCTCCCTAACCTTTTTGCAACTTCACCAATGGTACCACCTTGCTTCATAACGTCTATAACTTCATCCACGGTGGTTATATTTTCTATCTTCCCTGTAAACTTACGAGAGGTGCGATGTACTCTCACAGATGCCTTACATCTTTCCCATTGTACCTTCATGTTTTCTGACTCTCTGAGGATTGGTTTTTCTTCTTCATTTGGATACATATTTGTGCCTACAAAAATGTCTTTCCTATGTTCTATGTTTTTTGCTTTCGCTTCAGAAGTCTTAGTAATTGTTTGCTGAGGAAAACCTTCCTTTAACGCTTCAAGCATTCCCCCTTTTGACTCCACTTGCTGAAAAAGTTCCCACGCTTTTTTTGCAAGAGAATCAGTAAGAAATTCTACATACCACGAACCACCACCAGGGTCTATTTGTTTGGATAAGTGCGCTTCTTCTTGTAATATTAGTTGCGTATTTCGTGCAATTCGCCTTGAAAACGAAGCGGCTCCTTGAATGGGCTCATCAAACGGACTGACGTGCATACTATCCACACCACCCACTGCGCCAGTAAACGCTTCTACTGTTCCACGAAGCATATTCACATATGGGTCATACACTGTCTTTGTCCACGAAGAGGTCCGCCCATGAAGCGTCATTTTTTGTGCTTCCCTGCTTCCCCCATACGCTTCTACGATCGTAGACCATAATAGTCTTGCTGCTCTTAGTTTTCCAATTTCCATAAACATGTTTGATCCGATGGAAAAAGAAAAACGAATGTTTCGAGTTATTTCATTGATCTGCAATCCCCGTTCTAACATCGCCTGAACATATTCCACTGCCGTTGCAAGAGAAAATGCCAACTCTTCGACAGCACTTCCCCCTCCATCATGATAAGGGTGACCCTCTATACCAATTGTTTGAATATGTGGTGTATGCTCCAATGCCCAAACGGTAACTTGTGCCATTTTGTTAAAACACTTCTCCATCGAAAACATGATGTGCCCATTTTTCACAAGGAATCCTATTGGATCGGCAGTTATAGAACCGCGGATAGAATGTAATGGAACTCCTTTCTCTTTTGCATAACACATCATTAACGAGTAAAACGGCAGAGAAACGGCTCCTGTCTGAACATGGAGTGGTATTTTAGTCAGATCCATTTTCGCTAGAGCCTGGCGGATATCTGAGATGGAAGAGATGGAGACTCCCGAAGCTTCCCCATCGGTTAATTCGTCTATATCGAAACCTTCTAGAGTTGCTTTATTTAGAATCATATTCATTGCAGTTTGGCCTCGCTCTATATCGTGCTGAACTGCTTCGTTAAAATTCTCTGGTACCAATTCATTGATTTCCTGACTTATCTCCCACGGCTTCTCCTCATTCATGATTGCTTTTGTGCCTCTAACATACGGTGCTTTTCCAGGGAGGGAAGAAAGATGAGGCATATCCTTTACGTCCTCTTGCCGGTACATTGGTTTTAGGGTAATCCCTTCATATGTGTGGGTGAGAAGCTTCTCAAACGATGCTCCTTTTAACGATTTTTCCGCTACACTCCGCCACATGTCATAGGAAGAAATGGGAAACTCACAGATTTCCTCTAAAATCTCTTTTGTAGATTTATTTTCGCTCATTTCTCATTGCTGCAACCCCTATAGACGATTGCAGCTTCCCCCTTCATCTAGTTTTGATTAAAATAACTTCTGTCCTAATCATGCTTTTCCATAACATCTATTAGTCTACTGATCTTTTTTTCAAAACTTTATAAGGATGAAGAAACTATAACGGGATATTTCCGTGCTTTTTCTTCGGCAATGACTTTTTCTTGTTTCTCAGCATTTCCAACGCACTAGCTAAGCTCTTTCTCGTATCACGAGGGTCAATAACATCGTCGATAATACCATTAGAAGAAGCAACATATGGGTTGGCAAACCTTTCTCGATACTCTTCAATTTTTGCCGCTCGAGTAGCTTCTGGATTATCACTATTAGCAATCTCTTTTGCAAAAATAATGTTTGCTGCACCTTCTGGCCCCATTACTGCAACTTCCGCTTGTGGCCATGCGAAAACTAAGTCTGCACCTATTGCTTTACTATTTAACGCAACGTAAGCTCCACCGAAGGCTTTTCTCAAAATAACAGTTATCTTTGGAACTGTTGCTTCTGAATAGGCGTATAATATTTTTGCCCCATGACGGATAATCCCGGCATGCTCTTGTTGGACTCCTGGGATGAATCCACTTACGTCCTCAAAGGTGATCAAAGGAATGTTAAAACAGTCGCAGAACCGGATAAAGCGTGAACATTTATCAGACGAATTAATGTCTAATCCCCCTGCCATATATTTTGGTTGATTTGCAACGATCCCAACCGTATCACCATTTATCCTACCAAAACCAACAACAATATTTTTCGCAAAAGATGGTTGAACCTCCATAAAATCTTCATCATCTACAATATGCTGAATCACACTTCGCACATCATATACCTTCGTTCCATCAATGGGAACCACATCTAGAAGTTCATCCACACGTTCACCTAATGGACGGCTTTTTATTGGCTCTTTCCTAGGCGGCTTTGTTTCGTTGTTAGAAGGGATATAACTAATCAAGCGTCGAACTTCATCTAATACTTCTTCCTCCGTTGGCGCAGTAAAATGTGCGTTTCCACTTAAGGAAGAGTGAACTTTTG
The DNA here is from genome assembly GCF_041820985.1 of Evansella sp. AB-rgal1. Taxonomy (NCBI): domain Bacteria; kingdom Bacillati; phylum Bacillota; class Bacilli; order Caryophanales; family Bacillaceae; genus Evansella; species Evansella sp. AB-rgal1. The sequence goes on along the minus strand of NZ_JBGUAU010000014.1, from coordinate 98,325 downwards.
CGCCTCCTAGGTCCTCTGTGTTTATCTTTGCTCCTGTTACACTTTCAATTACTTTTGGCCCAGTAATAAACATTTGGCTCGTTTTTTCCACCATGAAAACAAAGTCGGTTATCGCAGGCGAATACACGGCTCCTCCTGCACATGGCCCCATAATGACGGATATTTGCGGAACAACACCAGAGTATATGGAGTTTCGATAAAAAATCTTCCCGTAGCCATCTAGTGATAAAACTCCTTCTTGAATCCTCGCTCCCCCTGAGTCATTAAGTCCTATAATGGGAGCACCATTTTCAGCTGCTAAGTCCATTATTTTCACAATTTTTTCCGCATGCATTTCCCCCAATGCACCACCAAATACGGTGAAATCTTGTGAAAATAGGAAAATTAATCGACCATCTACTTTCCCGTACCCAGTAACAACCCCTTCTCCAGGTGCCTCAGCTCCTTCTGCTCCAAAACTTAATCCACGATGTTCAATAAAAGGATTCAACTCGACAAATGATCCTTCATCAACGAGTAAATCTATGCGCTCTCTTGCCGTTAACTTGCCCCGATCATGTTGCGCATCGATACGCTTATCTCCGCCACCTAACTTTACTTTATCCCGTCGTTCTTCCATGATGTGAATTTTGTCAAAAATGTCCATTCTATGTTTCCCCCACTGTGATAGATTGGTATGACAATGTATTGATAAACTAACGTCGCCTATCAGTATCCACTTCGAACAACAATCGCTCTATTGTTTTACTAAAAATAGAGGTTGCCCGTACTCTACTAATTGACCGTTCTCAGCAAGTATCTCTATTATTTCTCCTGTTACTTCTGCTTCAATTTCATTCAATAGTTTCATGGCTTCGACAATACAAACAACAGAATCAGGAGTTACTTTGTCTCCAACTCTTACATAAGCTTCAGCATCTGGTGCTGGTGCTGCATAGAATGTTCCCACCATTGGTGAAACCACTTTATATAATGGTGCTTCTGTTTCTATTGGTTCTTTCACTTTTTCACTCGTCGCTGCAGCAGTTGCTGCTGCCTCTGCTGGCTGAGCTTTTGCTACTTCTACTACCGATGGTGCTACTGGAACTGTTGGTGCTGGTTGTTGTGTCTGTACTACTGCTTTTTGCTCGGCTCCTTGCTTTCTAATCGTAATTTTTTGTTTATTTTCTCCACTAATAACAAGTTCTCCGATAGATGAACGATCTACAGCACGAATTAACTCCTTAATATCGTTGATTTTAAACATAGATAATCGCTCCTTTTTATAGGTTGGTAGTCTAGAAACGGCTAGTTGATCTTTCAATTAAAAGTACCGCTCTTTTTGATAAAAAATGTTTCGTATTTTTTATTCTCTAAGGCTTCCTGTGTTAATAGAGAATGTAAAATGACATCGGCAAAAATATCAGCAATTTCGCTAACAGAGTACTCTCCATCTGCTTTATACCATTTGTATGTCCAGTTAATCATCCCAAAAATAGACATGGACATGATAGGAACAGGAATCTCCTGGCGAAATTCACCTGCTTCTCTGCCCTCTTGAACGATGCGAAACATCATTTCTTTATATTTATCCCTTTTCTGTTTCATAAGTTTTGAATATTCTGGTGCTAAATAGAGATGTTCTTGATAAAAAACGGTGACATGGGAACGGTACAATTCAAACATCATCACAAATGATTTCACTGTGGCATAAAGTCTTTCTGTTGGGGTTGTTTTCGTTTCATAAGCTTCTTGCGCTTTATCAATTACATACGTGATAAAAGAATCATGGATTGTATATAGTAGTTCGTCTTTCGTTTTAAAGTGGTGATAAAACCCACCTTTCGAAGTTCCACTCTCTTGAACGATTCTATCTACAGTGACTGCATGATAGCCATGTAGTTCAAATAACTGCAACGCCGCTTCTGTTATCCGACCTTTCGTTGTTTTTTGGCTCATCGCTTCTTATCACCTTCTTAATCGGGTTTGAAAAAAATAGTATCCTTCCTATCGTTTTCTATTATCACCCTATGGTTTTTCAATCAGCTTTTTGGTTTCGTAGCTTTCTCCCTTTAGATAAATAAAGCGCTTACATTTTAAAAAATAGAAGAGATTTTCTTAGTAGATTTCAAGTATTGTAGACTGTATTGGTTTGAAGTGAGGATTATTTTATGTAGGTTCAAGTATAAGACCGACTAGTCAGTCTTTACTTATTATATGAAAATTCTAAATAATAAAACATTTATTGTCAAGGGATTTTATTCTCTCCTTGAAAATACATATGTCAGATAAGTACATATATGCTGTTCTATACCTTTGAGGAACTGACTACCATGCATTTACACTTGAGTAGCATTAGAAGTGTCAACCAGAAATAATTTACCGGTCATACATATGAGGGGTATGGGCAAAAATGTTCTCACATAATATTTAATAGAACGGGTATAGGATTATGTAACCTTGAAAAAAGAGAGGAGTTTGTACTTTGTCTGAAACTTTATATGGAAATACACCGCCGTTCTTGGGTGCTATAGATGGTACGGAAAATTCGATAGAGGATTCTGATGTAGTTATCTACGGAGTACCATGGGAAGGTGCGGTTACGTGGGGAACGTATACTGGGTGTGAACTAGGACCAAAAGTCATGCGTATATGTTCTGCACGATATAGTGGGTATTTACCAGAGCTTGATCATATCGATGTTTTTGAACATTTGAAGCTTGCTGATTTAGGGGATGTGGACGTTGTTCCTGCCGATGTTCCAGAGACAATGACAAGAATTGAGGATTTTGCCACAAAAGTATGGGAATCAGGCAAATTCCCACTCGCATTAGGTGGCGATCACGGAATTACTTATCCAATTGTTAAGGCTTTAACGAAGAAAACAAAGAAGAAAATAGGAATCATTCATTTAGATGCTCATTATGATAATATGCCGCACCATGAAGGCGATAAGTACGCAAGATCCACTCCCTTTGCAAGAATCTATGAACTGGACGGTGTTCGAAATGAAAGTCTGATCCATACCGGGATTCATGGCCCGCGAAACAAACCACAAAGTGGACGCTTCGCAAAAGAAGCTGGTGCAAAGACGATAACCATTAACGATATACGCGAAGCAAAAGATTTACGAAAACTAGCTGCATCTATCTATGAACAGGCTAGCGAAGGAACAGAGTTAGTATACTTAAGTGTTTGCAGTGATGTCCTTGATTTTGCTTTCAATCCAGGAGGTCCTGTAGATGGGAATGGACTTACATCCTACGAGTTATTAACACTTATTTATGAGTTTGCAAAACGAGGTATTGTAGGAATGGACTTCGTGGAAGTCTACCCTCAGCAAGATCCGACAGATGTTTCTTCCCACTTTGCATCCACTATAGCTTTGTATGCACTGGCGGGTGTGATTGAAGAGAAAAATACAAAATCATAAAAGAAAGCATGTTGCTGGAACAAAAGGGTTTACTTGTGAGATGCAAAACGTCAACTCACAGACAAATTCACACGATAAATCACACATCTTTCGCAACTAGATTCACAGTATAATTCGAATAATGAGGCTGGGACATAACGAAAGTGTAACATTGAAAAGACGAATGATAGGTAACCTTAGCGGAGGGAATATACGAAGACTCCGGCGGGATCAAAAGGCAAGGGTGAGACCCCAAGAGTGCTTAAGCACTCGGAGGCTCACCAGCCACCCGCGGAAAGCGAAGTATATTTCTCCAGCTAATAGTATACCAAGAATCATTTCGTTCGGATTTCTCTTTGCTGAGTACACTTCTGTTCCAGCCTCTTCGTATATTTGCTTACTTCACTAGCAGTTTGTTGAAACAAATGAGTTTTTCTTGGAAATTTATTAGATAAACCTAGCTTATCGCCAAGTCATTAATGGCGAAAGTCTTAATTTATCTTATACTTTAATCCTTTAGCGAAGTTAAACTCTTCTTAAAGTATAAAATAAGCGGAGAATTTCCGTTTAAAATAAAAATACAGCTAATTTCTTGAAAAATAAGAGAAGTTTTTCCGACTATGCAACGGAATTTCCACCTTTTTAACTAGATTTGAGTCAATAAGTGGAATTTCTCCGTTTATTCAGACTGTTTTCCATGCTATTTATAAAATAAGGGAAAATTCTCCGTTTATTTATTCAATTGAGCATTTCTTCTCGGTTCAACACTTTCGTTATGCCCCAGCTAGATTGTTTTAAAATAAGAATTTTGCTCTTTGATTACCTTGATTTACTTTACCGTTTCTCCTGTCTCCACTTTTATTGCTTTTACCTGCGCGTCAATGCATAGCTCGGCAGCCTTAAAGGCATGTTCTTGTGTCATGGCATTTTCTGTTTCGTGTAAACAATCTAAAATGAATTGACCGAAGAATGGATAGCCTACTTTCCCCTTACATTCGAAATGCTTTTCCCCTTCTTTATTTACTAAGTAAACGTGATCTCCAGAGGAATCTCGAGCAATATCAATATACTTTCGAACTTCAATATATCCTTCTGTTCCAAGGATCGTTACACGCCCGTCACCCCACGTGCCTAATCCATCAGGTGTAAACCAATCCACTCGGAAATAAAAGGTTGCTCCGTTATCTGCAACTAACGTAGCATCTCCAAAGTCCTCAAACTTCGGATACTCTTTAAAGTTATAGTTTGCTACTTTACTATGAAGCACCTTCGCATCCTTCGCCCCTGCATAGTGTAAAAACTGTTCGATCTGGTGACTTCCAATATCACATAAAATACCACCATAATATTCTGGATCAAAGAACCAATCTGGTCTTGAAGTAGGATTTGCTCGATGTGGACCTGTTCCTATTACTTGAATAACTCGGCCAATTGCCCCTTCTTCAATTAATTGTCCTGCAAACACAGCACCTTCCACATGAAGGCGCTCGCTATAATAAATACCCCACTTGAGTCCAGTCTCTGCTGTTTTCGCCTTTGCTTTTTCTAGTTGCTCGATCGTTGTAAATGCTGGCTTATCAACGAAATAATGTTTTCCATAATCTAGTACTCGTAACCCTAGGTCTCCTCTCATGGATGGAATACTTGCACCTGCTACTAGTTTAATAGCAGGATCTTGGAGAATCTCCTCCTCTGATGCTGCAGCAACTGCCTGAGGAAATGTGTGTAAGAATCCTTCCACTTTCTGAGGATCAGGGTCATATACTGCCACTAGTTCCCCACCAGCTTCAATCAATCCGTTACACATACCATAAATATGGCCATGATCCAAGCCAATTGCTGCAAAAATAAATTCTCCTTCTTGGACTACTTTTGATACATTTCCTTTTGGAGCATAATTCATCCCATCGTTTTTACTCATGTGGATATCCTCCTCGTTATTCGTAATTTCCACCTGTCGTGATTTCATTCGTTTCAAAGTTTTCAATACTATTTTTCTTTTCGTAAAAATGAGTGGCATTCTTAAGAACCCCGTCTCTCGTATAAAAAGGACTACTTTCGTCCAATGGCAACGCAACAGTTTTCCCAAAGCTCGCTGCTTGAAAAATGGCGGTAATAAGCTCTAGTGTCTGTCTTCCGTCTTCCCCAGTTACTAGTACATCCTTCTTCCCTTCCAGTGCAAGTAAAACATCATAAATTTGTCCTATGTGTCCTTCATATTGTAACGGACGGTGAGATTCATACACCTCTTGAAGTTCTTTTTCTAACTCTTGATCCTCCATAGGAAAGCCATTGGATTGCGAGTTGGAAGCAGTTACTTTCCACGGTACAGAAACTCGGGCATTTTTCCCTTGAAAAATAAGCTGTTGCTCTTCTCCATGATGAACAACGGAACTTGTAATTTGTGCTAAACTTCCGTTTTCATAACGAGCAATAGCAATAGATATATCCTCTACTTCAGCGTTATCGTGCGCCGTATTACTCATAACAGCCGTGATTTCTGAAGGCATTCCGTTCATCCAGCGAAAGATATCGATATGATGAACAGCATGGTTCAATGTACAACCACCACCTTCTTTTTCCCAGGTACCACGCCACCATAAATCATAATAACTATGGCCTCTCCACCAGAAAGAATCAACTTGAGTGTGGACGATTGGTCCCATCAACTTCGTATCAAGGACGTTCTTTAGTTTCATCATTGGTGTCATAAATCGATTTTGAGATACTACCGATAAGGTTTTACCTGTTGATTTTGCTACAGTATTCATAGCGTCACATTCTTCTAAAGAAGATGCCATCGGTTTTTCCACAAGGACATTAGCACCCGCATGCATGGAGGCGATAGCTAGGTCTGCATGAGTATACGGTGGCGTACAAATAGAAACAAGATCGAGTTTTGTGTCCACTAACATTTCTTTGTAGTCACTAAAAACGGTTACATCTAAACCAAATTGTTCTGCCTGCTTTTTCGCCTTTTCCGGATAAATATCACAAAGTGCAACAATCTTGCACGTATCTTGAAATTGTAAATATCCTTTTATATGTGCCCCAGAAATAGCACCTGAACCAATAATTGCAACCTGAATCATATCCCACACTCCTTATCCCATTAAATTATGTATACGTTTACATTATAATCGAAAAGCCAGTATAGTAGTATGGTAGTTTTTAAAATGTAGGAATATTTTTATTTAGAATTCAAACGCTCTTTCCTTTTCTGTACAGAACTTGAATATGATTGCAGATGAAGTCATATCCACATTAAATTCCAGATATCAATTTAGCCATTTAAAACGGGAAGCCAAAACCAGTTAGCTTCCCGTACAGTATCACGTCGCCGAATGCCCGCTTATTTTAAACATTCTCAGTAGTTCTCCCATCGATAACGTTGTCGTTGGTTGGAATCCATCACTTTTCACATAGTTCAATAGTTGTAAAAATAAGTAGCTTGTTTCTGGTCTCTTCAAATCAACTACGTCTAATGTGCGGAAGGAGGAAACAAACACCTTACCTTTTCCTACCTTTGCTTCAAACATATACGTTAGCTTTTTCATTCGATTGAAATTATCAACCACTTCTACTATTGGTTCTAAGCCTTTTACCCCATCTAATCCAATCGCTGGTGCGCCATCTACAAGGTGGTACCATTGCCAATTGGAATACGCATCTGAAGGGAAGTCTTTTAATGCAGGATGATCTCGTACAATCACTCCCATCGTTGTACTTTCTTGCGTCGGAAACCAAAGGAAATTCCAGAAGATAGGAAGATATTTCGTCCGAACTTCATCATAGCTACCACCGTTGTTTGCCATGAGCCAAACGGTTCCTCCGTCTATAGCAAACTGAAGCACATCTCGTGACAGTTGATTTGTTATTGCCAACGATACTCCTTTTTCTTCTTTATAACTTCTTTCTTCTATACCAATCTCTTCACCATATCTAGCTCCATACATGAACGAACGAAGAGATCCAATATTTGTCCAAACGGTATCTAGATCTGCAGGTAGGGATGGTCGTTCAAAGGACCAAAAATCCCAATTGTTAGAGAGAATCGATCCATCTTCTGTTGCCAGTGTAACGATTAATTTATAAGAGTGTGCACCTTTGCTAAGTGTATCTAAAGAAACTGTAGCTAGGTGAGAAACGATACCCGTTTTAAGGTTCGCCACTCTTGTTTTCCCACTATCCACATACGTGTTGTCTCCACTCATCAACTGCCAGTGCACTTCTCCTTCGTTTATCTTGCCACCGAAGTTAGATAGTTCTAGTTTCACTTCGATTTGTTCTCCGCCGAAATAGGTGCGTCGGTCACTACGCATTAACAGAACTCGGTCGTCATTAAATTGGCGATAATCTTCTGGAGTAATCACTCCTTTGCTATCCCAAAAGACGTCGAGAATTCCAGTAGTTGCGTGCCCCTGGCCTGGGAAGTCGCGAATATCTAGCAGCTGGACGCCTGATAGTCCTTTTGTTCGTCTTGCTCGTTCCATAATTTCTTTGTAGGAACGAACCATATGTGTTCCTGTTGCTGTTTTGAATTCTGGTACTCTGTCTGACCATCCTTTTGCTTCAAGCGTTTGTTGAAAGGTGGTGAGCCATGATGGTTGTAAAACTCCTGTGTATTTTTCTTCCGCTGTTGGATCTCCATACATGGTGAACTGTCCGTGTTCATGGCCGATTAATGGCTTATCATCAAGCTTAGGTAGCTCTCGGTAGTCGTGCTCCGTATTCGGCGAACCTGCGTAATCGAGCGTGTACGGTGGGTGCCAGTTTAATGATTGAATGTAATAATCTCCTTCGCGATCGTGCGCAGGTAGCTGACCGAAGCCAGTGTTATCCGTGTATAGACGGGTAGGATCTAGTTCTTGTGCTTTCCGCACCATATCATTTAACTCTTCATGGCCATCTGGTCCGATAAGTTCATTCCCAAGAGCGAACATGACAAAGGATGGATGGTCTTGTATTGCTATAATGATTCTTTCTAGTTCTCGATAGAAAAAAGCATTTACTTCTGTCGGTGCCGCCGTGTTTCGATCTGTATAATGAAACGACCAGTGAGGAAGTTCCGTTTGCACAAGCATACCCGCTTCGTCTGCTGCAATCCAAAATGGCTTTGGTGGTGTCCACCCGTGTAACCGAACGTGATTGAATCCATGCTCTTTTACGATGCGGAATTGTTTACGATAATGATCTATATCCCAACTAGGGTAGCCTGTTTCTGGAAAAATACAGCAGTCCACATAGCCTCGTAGAAAGACTGGTTCTCCATTTAAGAGAAAGTCTTTCCCTTTCGTTTCAAACTGACGTAGACCGATCTTATGCGCAGAAGTAGCTACTTCTTCTCCGGAGTGAAGCAGAGTTACTGTTGCATCGTAAAGGTATGGATTCGAATCCGTCCATTGGATTACGTCTTCACCCATGGAAAGCTGCAGAGATACAGCTCCGCTCCCCTGATTCGTTTGAATTGTTGCAGTTTCCTTTTTGTTCCCTATTGCAACAACCACTTTAAAATCAGTGTTGTCTTTGCTGATGTCTCGAACCTCTGCATTTACTGTGACTACTTTTGACTCGTATTGATAGTTAAAAGTAGCCTTCTCTATTGTTACATCTGCAATTGCCTCGATCCAGGCACCACCTGAGATTCCTCCCCAATTTGTTGCGGTATGGTACGAGTGGATATGACTTTCCATAAGCGGTATATGAAGTCGATTGTCCACAGAAATAACGAGTTGTTGCTGTTTTCCTTTACGAATATAGTTAGATATATCGAACGTTTGTTCCATAACAAGCCCCTCACCAGATCCAACAAACTCGCCATCAATATAAACATTCGTAAACCAGTGTACACCTGCTAAGTGGAGTATAAAGGTCGACTTTGCTTCCTCTGCAGGTACGGTAAACTCCCGAGCATACCAAGCTCGCCCCACGTACTCCTGCTTTTTCTTCCACGTTCCAATGGGTTCATGCTGCGATTCTACTCCAAACACTTGCTCCTCCCACGAACCAGGTACGGTGATCTCACTTTGCAACGGTAGAGTTATTGTTTCTATTTTTAGAGAGTCCTCTTCATCTAACTGAAATGTCCAGTTCCCATTTAATTGTAAAGTCACTTTATAACCTCCTCATTTTGCTCTATTTCTATTAGCTGTAGCTTTGCTCCTTGGTGATTTTGATTCACCCTAAGTACATCGTGAAGCTGTTTCTTCCCTTTTTCCGTCTCTCCAAGTCCAACATAACCTAAGCCCATCATAAACCGACAGTGAACTTGATTTTGTTTATTTAAATCCTCATCAAACACGAGAAAATCAGGCAACGACACCGCAAAGTAATCAATTTTCACCTCGTCAAACAGATGCTTTTCTCCGTAATCTACTAACTTATGAAATCTTGAACGAGCCTGCTCCTCATTCCCTAGCTTTCTCCAGGCCAAGCCTTGGTAATATATCATTTCTGGGGGCTGATCATTATAAAACATCGCACTTGTGGGTTCTTCTAAGCCAATGGAAGCTTTACGTAAATAGGACACACTTTCCTCTGTTCGCCCCGCAGCTTCCATAACACAGCCTAAGTAATAGTAAATATTATTGTCCTGAGCACCAGCAAGCTTTCCTTCTCCCAAGTTTTCCGGATACGAAAGTGCCTGCTCTAGTTCATGAATTGCCTGCTCATACTTGTTTTCCCCCAGATATTTTTTCCCTAATTCCACCTTAGCGAGAACATACTGAGACGTAACCTTCCCCTCGCCACCTTCCCAAGGGTGAAACTTCCGATGTAATAACAAATCCAATGCCATTTCATAATTTTGTAGCATATTGTGCAACGTAACAAATTCTAAGAACAGGTCATCTCGCTCTTCTACTAACTGCTTATACTTTTGTAAAATCAAAAGTCGTTCTCTCGGTTCTTTGTTTCGCTTCTTATAGAGTTGATCTAACTCGAACAACACCCGGCAATCAGTAGAATCTAATTCAAAGGCTTTTTCCAGTGCAGCTTGTGCTTTTTCTCCATCCTTCTGTTTATTAAAGTAGGCAAGTGCTAAATTACGATGAACGGTTGGGAAAGTTGAATTTAGGTTTGCTGACAATTCCCAATGCTGAATTGCTTCTTCATATCGTTTTTTATCAAACAAAAGATTTCCTAGGTAATAATGTGCTTTCGCATCTCTCTCGTTTGTGTTGATCGCTTGCTGCAGCACGAGCATATCTAACAAGCTATTTGGGAAACAATAATCAGGGCAAGCTTTACTAGCTTTGTCATAGTAATATAATGCCTTTTGTGAGTTCCCTGTCTTTTCCAGGAAGTACCCCAAATAATAGGACACCATTGGATATCCTTGCTCTTCACAGAGCGCCAAAACGTCTATGCCTTCTTGAAACAGGCCTGCTTCAGCATAATCAGCAGCGATTGTAAGATAATTGTGAATATCATTCCTTAGTAACTTCGATAACTGAGATAATGTTTCCTCCCCTTTTGATTCTTGGTTTGTTTCTTTGTAGATGAAATACAACTCTGTTCTTGCTCCGAAATCAGCAACATCATATTGTAGTGTTTCTAATGCTAGCTTTTCTGCTTGTTCGTGTTGGTTTAGATGACGCAATAATGCAGTCTTTAGGTTTCTAGCTTTATAGTTTCTGATATTTCGGATGAGTGATTTTTCCACTAATTGCAATGCTTCGTTGTAGTTTTTCTTCTCCGCTGCAATTTGGGCTAAGGAAAAATACCCTACGTCTTGCCAAGCAGCGCTCCAAACAGCTTTATAAAAGGCTTCAAAAGCTTCATCTAAGTGGTTTTGGTATTTCAGTGACTTTCCTAAATTGTAATACGCCTCGCTGTCATATGGATTTGGATTGTGTCTGGTTAACGTCTTGATTGCAGTTCGGAAATACTCTTCACTTTTCTGAATGTTTCCTCTACGATACAACAACGCACCGTAACCATTATTTAAGCGAATATCCTTTGGGTCACGCTTCAAGCCTTCTAAATAATATGATTCCGGTTCATAGGTTGCATGACGATATTGCTCTAAATGTTGAGCGGCTAGAAAAAGTGCCTCTGTATTTGGAAGTTCTTCAGGTTCTCCGATTGGTTTCGCTGCATCTGGAGTTTGTAAAACTTCTGGTTTCGCAGGCTGATACGAAACAAGAAGAGTTCCATCTTGTGAATACACTTCTACACAGAGATCATGCTCCGCATCGTTTTTATCCAAGACAACAGTTTGTTGAAAAGTATTATTTGGAGAAATATCTACTGTTTGATGAAAATAGCTATTATTTTTCCCAGTTAACGCAATGGTTGCTTGTTCAAAAACGGATGTAGCATAAACAGAAACAGTGATTTTGTCTCCATCTACTTCAAGGTTCACAGCTGCATCAATGGACGCATTTTTCACAATTCCAGCGTTTTTATACGGCATAAAATATTGGGTAAACGTTTTCTCCTCATACGGCTGTAGCCAAGAGAAATCTGGCTGATTATCTGTATATACCCCTGTCATCAATTCGATGTATGGACCATCTTCATCTGTTAAGTTGCGATCCCATGCTTGACCAAAATCCCCATTCCCCCAAGTCCACTGTTTTTTTCCAGGAGAGATGTGATGGTTTGCCACGTGAAGAATTCCTGCATTTACAGAATGATCATATCCACCAACAAAATTGTAATCAGAGTGATACGCCATATAAGACGTTGGTACTGGGATGTTACTATATTTTGAAATGTCCACTCCTGCAGAATAGTCCATCTTATAATACGTTCCCGTTGCAATAGGAAACTTCGATACATCTCGTTTCCCATGATCGAAAACAGCATGAACATCTGGCGGAAATACGGATTGAGTGTGATCATTTACGGCAACAGCTGGATTCGCCCACCAAAGGAAGGTTTGCGGCTCTGCTGTCCGGTTATATAATTGGCCTTGAATTTCGAGATACGCTTTCTCTGGATGGAGAGTAAAGCCCGCCATGCCTTTCGTTCCATACATTCGATCAACTTCACTAACCCAAACAGTCTTACTACCATCTTCATTTTCTTCTAATTTGTATTCCACAGGTCCAAACGTATTTGGCCTATGATGCTGTGGCCAATTGAATTCAATTCCCCCGGAAATCCATGGTCCCGCTAAACCAACGAGAGCTGGCTTGATCACACGGTTGTAATAAACAAAATCATAGTTGTTCGTCTTGTCTAGTGCTCGATAAATACGCCCACCAAGTTCTGGCATGATCTCGATGTGAACGTATTCATTTTCCAGATATACCATCTTGTATGGTTTCATTTCTTTCTCGTCCTCAATTTTATCAATCACTGGATGAGGATATACTTTTCCAGAGCTACCTTGATATACCCGTTTTTCTAAAAACATAGGGTTCTTGTTCGGCTTCCCTACACCGTACGTGGGTATTTCTACTGTTTCTTCCCATACCTTTACATGTTGCATGGATTTCACCTCGTTTATTTTCTCTTATAGTCAGTTTACGTACTATTTCATTTGAGGACAATTCACGATATACTGATGTTGATGGACAATATGATGATTTTGTTTTGGAGGGATGACGTACGAATGACAGATAAAAAGAAGGCTCATGGCTTTACAAATCAGAAACTTCTCGTTTTACCAAAAGAGATAATAGATAAAGTAATGGAACACCCTATCACTAAGACGTTATACATAACAGATATCGGTTTTTTCCCTAAAGCGGAACATCACTTCCGTAGTCGAGATGTTGGTTCTTCGTCCTATATATTTATTTACTGTGCCAAAGGGGAAGGTTGGATGAGCTTTGATGGAGAAAACAAGGTGGAAATTCCAGAATCATCGTTTTTTGTCCTTCCACCACACACTCCCCATGAGTACGGTGCAGGTGAGGAGAATCCATGGAGTATTTATTGGTTTCATATATCTGGAGAGTTGGCTGAGTATTATTTTGAATCGATGCAAAGGAATCCTATACGTTTATCCCCTTCAAGCTCTTTGAAACTTATCGAGCTTTTTGATGAATGCTATAGCCAATTGATGAAGGGATATATGATTCGTAATTTAGTCTATGTATCTACTACATTGAGTCATTTATTAGGCAGTATTCTCTTTCATTCACATTCATACAACTCCATTTCCCATAAGCAAACAAGTAATTATGTGAATAGTTCCATTCAGTGGATGACAGAAAACATGGATAGTACGTGCACACTTGATGAGTTGGCATTTCAAGCAAACGTATCTAAAAGTCACTATCTTCACCTCTTTAAGGAAACAACGGGATATTCACCTATCGATTACTTCAATCGTCTGAAAATCCAACACGCATCGCAATTGCTTGACTTAAGCATGCTTTCTATCAAAGAAATTAGCATGCGCGTTGGGTTTAAAGATCCCTATTATTTCTCGAGGTTGTTCTCTAAGGTTATGGGATTGTCACCAAGAGAGTATCGGAAGTTGAAGAAGGGGTAGGATTTAGTTAATTGTAAGATTATCCAATTAATTGGAAAAATACTGTTTATCATGAAAAAGAAGCATGGGGACCCACGCTTCTTCCAAGTAATCTAAAGTTCTATCTCCCGAACCGCAACTACACTTATTGAATCAATGTCTGCGATCTGATTTTTGGCTATTTCCTGTCTTGCTGCCATTGGGGAGTCTGATTTTACAAAGCTGTCTCCTTTTAGAGGGGAAACGGAAATGTACATGCCGTGCTCTAGAAGTTGTTCTTTTATCCCGCTCAAACCGATTTCCCATACATCGTTGTTGCAGAAGTTGTCGTGGACTAGTTCCCCGTTAATAAAGGCATATCCAATATCACCTACATATTTCACTCTTAGTAAAAGTTCTTTTGCTCCTTCAAACGACTCTGCTTTAAAATGAACGGTAGCTTTCGAGTCACTTACCTTTTTTACACCGAGAGTAATAGATTGTTCCTCGAGCTCCACTTGGTACGTTGTAAATAGACCTTCCTTCTCTTTTTTCTCCATTTTAATTGGCTCGTGAAAGTCAGGAAATACTTTAAGAGAAACATCCGACTTGTCCTCCAACTCCAAACGAATTCGATCATTATCTGCAAGTACATTTGCTTCTGTGATGATTACTCGTTCTTCTCCTTTAAAGTGTCCTTTCCAGAAGTTTAGACTGTCTTTCTCTGTGAGAGAGTGTATGAATACAGAACCACCAGTCAAAGTTTGAAAGGACGCAGTCGTTACCTTCGTATTTGGAACACGAACAATTGTTTTCCCAGAAAGCTCTTCCACCGTTCCGTTATCCACGGTCAATCCTCGAACGTCAGTGGAGAAACAATATTCCCCCTCCATTCCTTTTGGGGTAAAAAAGAAGTAATGCTGTTCTCCTTTGTGCTCCATTTTCGTAAGTAGTTGTGTTGTGGCATAGCGAAGGTTCGCTCCTTCTATATCTAGGTTGAAGGGGAGCATGCAGTTGTTATCCTTCGCTAGGGATAGTGTTCCAGAATCCGGAATACGCAGTTCTTCGCCGTCAATGTTCAAGTTTAAATAGAAATCCTTTTGATCCTTTGTTTCCACGTGATCTTGATAGTTATTGATGAAAACATAGCCTGACTTGTCGTGAGCGCGGACCGCATAGCGAAGTGTGTCCACGTCGGTAGGATCCATATTTTCTGTATCGTAAGGAAGCACTGTTTTCGTTTTGCTAAAACTTGCTTCAAACTCTTGAAAAAAGAAGTGTTGTCTTTTTAAGCGACGATAGGAATCGCGAACTTGTCCAAATTCCCCAAGTGGAGCTTGGTAATCATATGAAATTTTCGGTGTAGCAATTTCGTTTAAAAATGGTGTGCGCTTTCCTTTCGGATGAGAGCCACCGTGGAAAACATAATATCCTACGAAGTTACACCCGCCAGCAACTTTGATTCCAGTCATGGCATCTACACTTTCGAACGGTAACTTGAATCGGTATTTATAAAATACGGTCATGCCTCCACCCATTTCGCAGCATGCAAAAGGAATGCTTTCACGGCGATATTTGGGATCAAATCCGTATGTTTCTTTTATTTGATCATTGTGAAAATCTCTGAATATAAATTCTGGTGTTGCTGGATGCTCTTTTACATCACCATAAAAGATCCATGGCCAAAAAGCATATCCGCCCCACAAGGGTACTACTTCTTCTGTTGGTGCCGATGCGCCGCCCCATGCAGTTGCCGTATAAAACGGTGTTTCAATCCCTATTTTTCGTGCCATTTCCTTCAGTGTTTTCATATGAGCGGCTCCGTCTCTCCCTCCTGGTAACCATTCGTTGCTAGTTCCTGTTGTCATTTCCCAAGGTGCCGCCGCATGCTCGTATTCATTTTCAATTTGGGTAGCGATGATGGGTCCTCCATCTTTATAATAGAGACCTGTTACTTGATTGTTGATTTCAGAATATAGTTTTCGAACAAGCTGTAAATACTCTTCATCGTTAGCGCGTAAGTCAAACGGCCTACCATACAGCCAGTCAGGAAAACCACCGTTTCTTGCTTCTCCATGAACGAACGGACCAATTCGGATGATTGCATATAGATCATGTTTTTGGCACAGCTCAATAAAGTAACGAAGATTTTTGTTGCGGTCCCATTCGAACACTCCTTGTTCTTCCTCGTGATGGTTCCAGAAAATGTACGTGGAGATGATATTTATTCCCGCCATTTTCATTTTAATAATCTCATCTTCCCATTTCTTGTGATCATAACGGCTGAAGTGAAATTCTCCGGATATACCGAAAAAAGGCTTGCCATTTAGTTCCATATAATAATTACTAAAACCAAAATGGTCTCCACTTGGATTCGAGCCACCAGCATTCAGCTCTGCTGGATAAATGTCTTTTTTTACATTGTTTAATGAAATACGATATTCTCGCAATTTTGTCACTCCTTTTTTTGACTCTAGAAAAGAACTTCCCTCACATACTTTCGCCAACGATTTGATTATTCCTTTGTGAAAAAGTAAACGCTCTCTTTTTTTCTATGATTTCCGCAAGCCTCATTGTGCATTTTATACCAAAGGAGTAAAATTATAGTATCAATAATTGAAAGTGAGTGATATAGATGATTGTGACAAACTTGCAGGAAAACAATGTTAATGGGGGCACGGATAGATAAGAATTTTCCTTCCGTGCAAAATAAAAAACACGGAGGTTTTCATGTTGAAAAAGAACAATAATCTAGCAAACTCATTTGAATATGATGGGAGCTTTTACGAAGAGATTGGAGACTTTATAAAAGATAAGTATTTAGATTACGGTTTTACAAAAGGTACGAAGCAAGAGGTAGATTTTCTTGTTGGGTATATGGAACTTCCTAAAGGCTCTCGTATTTTGGACATCGGTTGTGGTCCGGGTCGTCATTCATTAGCACTTGCTCGTCAAGGCTATGAAACCGTTGGAGTCGATATTTCATCGGAATTCATAAATCTAGCTTCCCTAGTAGCTACTGAAGAGAAGCTTTCTGCACAATTTATCACTACTGATGCACGAGAGTTAATGTTTCACCAAGAGTTTGATGCTGCTATTTGCTTGTGTGAGGGTGCTTTTGGATTAGCTGGGAATGAAAAAAATCATCGCAAAGTGTTAAGAGGAGTTCATCGTTCGTTAAAGCCTGGCTCACAATTTATTTTAACAGTTATTAATGCACTGCACTTAGCTAGAAGGATAACGGATGAATCTGAATTTGATCCGTATTCTTGCACTAGTATTGATCGGGAAAAGATAAGCAATGCTGAAGGTGTGGAAAAGGATGTTACCATCTATACAACAGCTTTTACTTTCCGAGAGTTGAAGTTTTTACTTGATAGTGAAGGGTTTGAAGTGGTAACGGCTTTTGGGTGTACTGCTGGAGCATTCAGGGAAAGCCCTTTGAAGGTAGATAGCATGGAGATTATGGTGGTTTCGGAAAGAAGATAACGGGGGTTTAAGCTTAGAGAAGTTGTTTTTCTCTAAGCTTTTTGTCTACCTTTAAGAGTCAATGTCCCCGAACAGCACTAAAAAAAAGCAATTGGGTAACAATGAAAGCTTCAATGTGCCCGAACAGCACTAAAAAAAAGCAATTGGGTAACAATGAAGACGTCAATGTGCCCGAACAGCACTAAAAAAAAGCAATTGGGTAACAATGAAGACGTCAATGTGCCCGAACAGCACAACAAAAAAGCAGTTGGGTAACAATGAAAGCTTCAATGTGCCCGAACAGCACTAAAAAAAAGCAATTGGGTAACAATGAAAGCTTCAATGTGCCCGAACAGCACTAAAAAAAAGCAATTGGGTAACAATGAAAGCTTCAATGTGCCCGAACAGCACTAAAAAAAGCAATTGGGTAACAATGAAAGCTTCAATGTGCCCGAACAGCACAACAAAAAAGCAGTTGGGTAACAATGAAAGCTTCAATGTGCCCGAACAGCACAACAAAAAAGCAGTTGGGTAACAATGAAAGCTTCAATGTGCCCGAACAGCACTAAAAAAAAGCAATTGGGTAACAATGAAGACGTCAATGTGCCCGAACAGCACAACAAAAAAGCAGTTGGGTAACAAAATACGTGTTATAAAGCGGAGTTAAAGTATTAATATGTTTGTTGGTTTGTATTCCATTCGCTTCTACTCTTCATACTCCAACAGTTGTGAGACTGTGACAAAGGTATAGCCTTCGTCTTTTAATGCCGTAATTATGGGGGCAACAGCATCCAATGACTCTCTTCGACTTTCGTACATCACATGTAACAAAATAATGGAACCTGGTTCTACGTTTTCAACCACATGCTTTGTAATCTTGTCTGAGCTTGCTGCTATCTCAGGATATGTTTCAGGTTCAATATCCCATAAAATTGTTTTACGGTCATTACTTGATAAATAATATGGAAGAATGAACAGTCTTTTTCCGTAAGGTGGGCGAAAATGAATATCACCTTCATATCCAATTTCCCTAATTAGTTTGTCTGTCTCTTTAATCTCCTCCGTAATAAATGATGGAGATTTTAACACCATCCGTGGATGGGAATAGGTGTGATTTCCGATTTCATGACCATGTTTTACTATTCGAACAGCTTTTTCAAAGTCTTCTTCAATTTCAGAACCTGTTAGATAA
Source organism: Evansella sp. AB-rgal1 (assembly GCF_041820985.1). Classification (NCBI taxonomy): domain Bacteria; kingdom Bacillati; phylum Bacillota; class Bacilli; order Caryophanales; family Bacillaceae; genus Evansella; species Evansella sp. AB-rgal1. The sequence continues at coordinate 79,866 of NZ_JBGUAU010000014.1, read as the reverse complement.
AATGTTCCCTTTACGTCGTGAGTTTGTAACATATGTAAAATCTCGTCTGTATTAATACCCGGACCGTCATCAAATGTTAATGCGACCACCTTCTCCGATGTTTCTATCTTTGTTACAAGTTCTCCAAAGAATTGAAAGCTTCTAGAACCCGACACCTCGTATAATACATAACTATTTCCGACAAGTAATGCTAATACAATACACAAAATAATAGTAATTTTTTTCATTTATCCCCCAGCTAATCTAGATTTTTTTCTATTTTTCGTTCTCACTTTTTAGCAGTCTCTGCAAATTCTTCAAAGCATCAACATGCAATTTGCGATTTGGTTTGAGTGAAAAGTCACTGATCTGAATTTATAATAGGCGGCTCTAACCCGTTTTATTGATTCATACATATTCTCTGAATAACGTTACTTATAGACAGGTTCAATCATTACCAAAATATATTTGGACAAATTTCGACACTTCTGTAAATTTATTAGGTATTTTTGTAAAAATATGTTATGCTTTGTTTGACCATTTTTAACTACCTGTATCATGTTTTCTCCGAAGCTAACGAACATGTCATCTTTTCTTAAAATATAACTCCTGTATATTTTAAATGATAGGGCATCAGTAGTTAGCTTTATTTGGTTTGTACTAGATTTTATTTTTTAATTATCCAACTGAATATTTCCACTAGTGAAAATAATTAATCCACACTTGTTTTCAACTGTACCGTAGTCTGAAAACACCATAAAAAAAAGGACTCATAAAGAGTCCTTTTTAGCTATTTACGCTTTGTTTACGTTAGTAGCTTGTGGTCCACGTTGACCTTGTTCAACTTCAAAAGTAACTGCTTGACCTTCGTCTAAAGTTTTGAATCCTTCGCCTTGGATTGCAGAGAAATGTACGAATACGTCGTCTCCACCTTCAACTTCGATAAAACCGAAACCTTTTTCTGCGTTGAACCATTTTACTGTACCTTGTTGCATGTTTGTTTCCTCCTGTGTGGGTTTTTCCCACGATTTATTACTATAGTTGCTCTTTTGGATATCAAGGCGAAAAGTTTGTAACTTGTTCTTTCCTTTCTACCGAACAAATATAATTCTTATTTAGAATAACAGATATTCTTTTAAAATGCAAACTTTGTTTTATAATATTTTTTATTGAGCAAATATATGGTGAAGTTAATAGCACCAAAATAGCATTTTTTTCTTAACACCTCCCCCCCTTTTGCAGTATGATTAAATCGTAACTGAAAAGGGGTATGATCATGGGAATTGCAAAAAAACAAGTGTTGTCTGAGGAAAAACCTCAGCAGCAAACGATGTATAAAATTCTTGTTATTATTGGGTTTGTGCATTTATTAAATGATTCTATTCAAGCAGTTGTTCCAGCGATGTTTCCTATATTACAGCAATCCATGGGATTAACATTTACACAGCTAGGGTTAATTGCATTCGCACTTAACTTAACTGCTTCGATCATTCAACCTGTTGTGGGAATTTATACTGATAAGAAACCTTCTCCGTATGCCTTACCAATTGGCCTTTGTTTTACCTTTTTAGGAGTGATCGGCTTGGCCTTTGCCCCATCATTTTGGATGGTTATTGTATCTGTCATCTTTATTGGATTAGGTTCAGCAACCTTTCATCCTGAAGGATCCCGTGTCGCCTATATGGCTGCAGGTACTGGTGGAAAACGTGGGCTTGCCCAATCTATTTTTCAAGTAGGCGGAAATACAGGTCAAGCGTTAGCTCCACTTATCACCGCGCTTATTTTAGTTCCTCTAGGACAATTTGGAGCAATCTGGTTTGCTATTGTAGCAGCTTTGGCAGTTGGATTACTAATGTATATCGCTCGCTGGTATTCAGAGCAGATTAAGCTTTATCAACCTATGAAGAAACACAAAGCGAAAACAGACACAGCGTTGGATGCAAACGAAGTGATAGATAATGGGAAGAAGCGTAAAGTCATCATTTATTCGATCAGCTTACTTATCTTTTTAGTATTTGCAAGATCGTGGTTTCACGCAGGAATTACAAACTTCTATGCTTTCTATCTTATTGATGGTTTTAGCTTAACAATTTCTCAAGCACAAGTGTATATTTTTATCTTTTTAGCGGCTGGTGCAGTGGGTACATTTGTTGGTGGACCACTTGCTGACCGATTTGGAAAACGAAATATGATCTTCTTTTCCATGCTGGGATCCGCCCCTTTAGCACTCATCCTTCCTCATGCCGGACCAGGGTTCACCTATGTTTTAATGGCAATCATTGGATTTATTATTCTTTCGAGTTTTTCCGTAACAGTAGTGTATGCGCAAGAATTAGTTCCTGGAAAAATTGGTACTGTTTCTGGATTAATCATCGGATTAGCATTTGGGATGGGGGCAGTTGGCTCCGTGGCTCTTGGATGGTTTGCAGACTTAGTAGGGTTATCGAACACTATGCTGTTTGTTGTTTCTTTACCTTTCATTGGTATATTGACAGTGTTTTTACCGTCGGATAAACGACTGAAGGAAATTAATCAGGAATAATTGAATTTTGGCACTGGAAACCTAACTTTTTCAGTGCCATTTTGATTTTCTAATAGTATGAAAATATACCTTTCAATTTCTGACAAAAATAATGTATTTCTACAGACAATAACTAACATATCTCTCATACCTCCTCCAATATAATGGAATTAGCAACATGGAAAGTAGCTACATACTAATTGGAGGTCTTGAAAGTGAAGGAGAAAATTTTTGAAGTTGATTCGAAAGCGACACCTGTCTTTGAACAAATTAGCGACTGGCTGGGGAGTCTTGAAAACTTAACAACTATTACAATACAATTTAACGATACAGATGCAAAAGTGTATTATGAAGAAAAATTGGAAGAAGAATAAATGATAAAACAAATGGCGGACAAAAGTTGTTCGTCTTTTTCATTCTTTCATTTAGTAATATTGCATATCCTGCTACCTATTGAAAAAAAATAATAGTTAATCGAACTTAAAAGGCGGAGTTAATATGGGAATTCATACTTATTTACAGTCATTATCAAAACTAGAACGAATACATCGAGCCCCTGGTGAATTTAAATTTGAGGAACATAATGTTGCTGCACACAGCTTTAAGGTAGCGCAGTATGCACAGTTATTAGCAACGGTAGAGGAACAAAGTGGAACGAAAATTGATTGGAAATCGTTATATGAGAAAGCATTGAACCATGATTATAGTGAAATTTTTATTGGTGATATCAAAACTCCAGTAAAATATGCAACCCCAGAGCTACGAGAAATGCTAGCACAAGTGGAAGAGGGAATGACAAAAAAATTTATTGAAGCAGAATTTCCTGATGAACTACTTCCTATTTACTTAGAAAAATTAAAGGAAGGCAAAGATGAAACCGTAGAAGGTAGAATCTTAGCTGTTGCAGATAAGATGGACCAAGTTTATGAAGCATTTAATGAAATTGAGAAAGGAAATACGGAGCGAGTATATCGAGAAATGTATGAAGAAGCATTGCTTTCTATTCAAAAAATAAATTTACACTGTGTTTCCTACTTCTTCAATCATATTTTAGCTGAAATGTTAGAAGATGATACGGAGACAACAGAAGGCATTCGGATCATAACAGATAAAATATTGGCGAAATAACAAATGGAAACCACTTCTGAAAAGGAGAAGCTGGTTTCCATTTGTTATCTAGTTTAGTCTTGGGAGAAAAAGGACCATATCTAGTCATCTCGTAAAAACAGAAAAAGGCCTAGAGAACCTCTAAGCCTTTCCTGTATTCCAATTGATTCATAACAATCCCTACCAACGATGGGCCTTCGCATTACTCCGCAGAATAATGTTGGTCTGACTCATTTCCGTATGACCATTCACCTGCGACTTCGAACGCTTATACCTCGTCCAGTTATGGTGAAATTTCTGAGAATGGGGATCTAACTGATTCCTAATGCTCATCACGAATCACCTCTTCTGAAGGATTAAGTTATATTCAAAGGAATATCACTATTATCCTTTCACCACAGACGAATATTATGATGAGAAATGATTTCCTTTTTGGGAAAACAAAGCGGAGGCACAAACAATAAGGTTGTATCACTCTGATCAACATTCAATTCCGTTCCTTAACTAAACCACCGTTGCTCCGCTGCAAGGATCACTTCACCCTACTTGCATTGATGAGTCCTTCTTATTATGTGGATTTTCATCCCCTCGAGTTTCCTTTTTCATCAAGGCAACACCTAAATTGAACAGTTAACAACAGCATCCCCGCCACCAACAGTTTTACCGTTACAAGCCAATTTACCTTAAATACTAAAATCTTGAAAAAGCTTTTGCGCAACCGTACCACCGATCCCCCAGAACGAAGAAGCACCTAGTATAACAAGTAGGAAACCTAATTTTCTATTGCGACCTATCATAATAAAAACTCCACCTCAAAAACATACTATGTTTATCTGCTAACTGGATACCGCTCATAAACCAATTCCTCTAGCAGGTCAACCGCTTCTGCTGTTTTAAGTGATTCTTCTTCTGGCCATAGTGTTTGAGCCCATAGCTCGTCTACCTTTCGAATGGTTGGTGCAACTAAATCAAAGAAATCTACGTTTTGGGCCTCGTGAATTAATTCTTGTTTTCTTGCTGTTGGTATGGAAGTGAAGTCTGGGATATATAGGTTCTCGATACTATTATCTTTCTCTAGCTTCCGCGCACCTTCTTGATCTTTCGCCATTGCTTCAAATTGCATCTGGGAGAAAATGCTCAAAAGCCACGAAAGTAATAACCACTTTTCTTCCTCTTCTCCTCCGATTACTTCAATTACATTTGTGGAGCAAAATACTTCCTGTTCATTGATAAAGGCTCTTGCTTTTCGCCGTAACGCTCTAGGAATTAGGATAGTATTTACAATTGTACCGTTATTAGCTTCGAATTTTAATATACTGATTAAGTCCTCTTTCGTTTTAACAGCTTTCTTTTGCTTCGACTTATAAACTTGAAACTCAATATATTTTTCAACAATCTCATCTAATACTTCAGATTCTCTCGTGTTTTCTTCAAATGTCTCCGGTGGTGGACACATTACTTTTGTCGGAGTAGAAGTCAGATTTATAATAGGTTCCTCTATCTCATTGACTTTGCGTAAAGCAGGATATAACCAACTCGTTGGAACCAATTCTTGTACGATACTCCAAAAGGATTTATTGGAATTGATAAAAACTAAGTCCGATGCACCTTTATTCCCCACTTTTCCTCGTCTCAACAGATACTCTGTATCACATAACCTCGTGCAGGTTCCTTCTAAATTGTTCGTGATCCACTCTTCAGCTAACTCTCCACTTTTGGTAATATTTCTCCAACCATTTTCAACTCGTGCTGCCAGCTGTTGTTTCTTTATCTTGTTGAGCTCTAAGCCCATTCCCAGAGAGATGGATGAGTCCTCTGAAGTTTGAACTTGGTTAAGCCGTTGTTTTAAAGAATGAAGCTCAATTTCCTCTAACGATATAAAGGAATGGAAAACCTCTATGTCTTGAATAGCACTATTTTTTTTCCCAACAAAAACAACCGTATCTTTCGTCACTTCTTCAAATAATCCTTGTCTAGGGTAAAGGAAGATGTGCTGCAAACCGAACGTACCAAGCAAAAAGTTTCGGAATGCCTTCGCTTCATTTCCTCTTGAAGTTAGATATTGCTTTGGCATAATTGCGGAAACTACGGTGCCATCACTTACTAATTCCGTCACTAATTCAAGAAATAGAGCCTCTACTCCTATTTGACCAACATTTGTTTTTGGCTCTTCTCCAGAAATTTGTTCTATTTTCGCAGCAAACTTTCTTTTCATCCCTGGATTAGATACCCCGGACAAATAGGGAGGGTTGAGTACAACAACTTTCACATTGTGGCATTCGTCCCGATCTATATCACATATATCTCTTCCTGTGATGATCGGTGCGTTTCTTGGACTAATCACTCGAGGAAATAGCAGACCTAGCCGTATGGATAGTAGCTCTAGGAATAGTGGTTCTATATCATTTGCCCACAATTGCTCAGGACTAATATTTGGAAAACCAGTACTCACCGTTGCTAATAAGTTGCCACTTCCTGCAGCAGGATCACAAATGATCTCATCCTCACCCAACTCTCCCCCTAAAACATGTTGAGACAAGATAGATAATACTTTTCCTAACTCAATATCCGTGGGAACAATCCCTTCATGACCTTTCCCTCTGATGGCAATAGAATGTATTAACTCGGCTAATTCATCTCCCGTTAGAGCCTTTTCTCCTAGCTCATTCATCTCACTTAGTAAGTTGACATCCCATACATCTGAATCTGTAGAATTAGGATGAGGTTCCGAGAAAAGAACGTTAAAGTCTATTTTCCTTCCTTCTTGTAAAAGCTTAGCTGGTCTGTTCCGGAAATTTACGGCTTCCCTAACAGGAACGGAAACCTTTTGTCCCTTTAGAACTCCTCTTATGTATTCATAGCCTGCAACCACTAATGCTTGATGCCATGTTGTAACGTTATCTCTTCTGCTCTGTAAAATAGCTAATAGCTTAGCGGTGGACAGCTTATAAACACCTGTATCCTGAACAGATATGGAAATAATTTGTTCAAATGCTTTTACTAAATGATCGTAAAAATCAGTAACTGGATCTTGAAAATTACCCACTCGAATTGGGCTAGGATCGATAAGTTGCTGTGATACAACTGGTCGAGAGGAATCGTGTTTAAATAGATCTATTATCTCTAAATTCGTTAAACAGTAATATGGCTGTTCTACCATAATATTTGCTTCTCTCACATATGCTTGTCCTTGATTTCTGTATCTTGTACTACTTACAGCTCCTGGAGTTCGCTTCACTTCAATAAAAAGCAAATACTTTTTTGTTGTTTTATTTTTTAATACATAATCTGCTTGTAATGTCCCCACTACCTCGTGATGAAGCACTTCATATGTATTATCTAATCCTAAGTGAATCAGAGCTTGCTTCAATGCTTTCTCACATAGTGGGTGAAAAACTCGAACTTCATCATCCCCATAATTAGGTAATCTCGTAAATGGACAGGTACTCAAGGTGGCTTCCTCCCCTAATGTAAAGTAACAAGATAATAGTAACATAAAAATGAAGGATTGATGAAAGTGTGTAGAGATGTAGGGGATTTGGTCGATATTCTAAGGTATCTATTTTCTCATAGGCAGTTAAGGACAAAAATGAGCTTGAAACTAATGAAATGGTACTTATAACTTTCCACAAGGTATCTATTCCATAACAAATCCAGATAAAAAGGCTCAGGACCATCATAAACAGTGGTCCTAAGCCGACATTTACTATTCAATGAACGTTTTCCATACATTAAACCCGTTGCAACACAGTTTCCTTTATTTTTTCCGCGAGAGCCTTTGCTAACAATGGTGGCACCGCGTTTCCTACAATAGTATGTTTCCCTCGTTTTGTGGAAGAAACAAGTTTATAATTGTCTGGAAAGCTTTGGAGCCTCATCGCTTCTCTGACGGTAATTAATCGTTTCTCTCCGTAATGAATATTGCAGCCAACATTCGGGCGATTGAAGTGAGTGTTTATCGTATATGCTGGTTTTTCTGGAACAAGCCTTCCATAACAAGTGGTTCGACCACCTGTCTTTTTAAACGTACTGATCCGCTTTGACGGAACCCAATCAGGAACATCCATGTAATTTCCACCAACAGGGATATGATCAATGATCACTTTATCTAACTCGCTCAGACGTGGTACCGCGTGTTCTGTAATGAGCTCACTATTTTCTCTCATATACTTTTGATAATCGCTCATGATCGGTGCCGTATATTCAAAGGTACCTGTTTCATCAGGACTAGGCAGGTCAGATAATGCATCGTATACAGAAACCCATCGTTTTCTTAATAAGCTTTCCTTCTCATCATGAGTTGGTTCAGGAAACTCAAAGGAATGATCCCCCTTCACACCAACAAGAATAACCCTTTTACGGCGCTGTGGAACACCATAATCTGCTGCATTGATAATTTCCCAGTTTACCGTATAACCACGTTCATGAAAGGCTTTCAGTAAGTCTTCAATTACATAGTTTCCATCTCTTGTTTTCGCCGACTTTAAGCCAGTAACATTTTCAAAAACGAAACACTCCGGTTGAACCTCTGACAGAACTTCTAAATAACTCCATACGAGTTGACCTCGATCATCATCCACATGTCGTTTCCCCACTAAAGAAAAGGATTGACAAGGTGGTCCACCTATTAATATATCCGCCTTAGGGATAGAAGATTTATCAATCGTCGCAATATCACCTAATACGATATGCTTGCCCATATTTTCCTCATAGCTAGCTACTGCTTCCTTATCAAAATCATTTGCCCATATAATATCAAACCCAGCTTGTTGGAAACCTAAATCTAGGCCGCCACCGCCAGAAAATAAACTTATCGTTTTTAACCCCATTATCTTCACACCTTTTTCTTCGACAATCTCTCTTTTACCTTTTCGGCCAATAAGGAACGAAGCTCGTCTACCGTTAGATCACTTGATACATACGATAGAAGAACCGAATCAATCTTATCAATAAAGTCAGGATTATTTTCATCCATCAATTTTTTCCCATACGAAATGAGTTCCATTTTGTCCTCCATTGAAAGAAGAGATGGATTTACAACACTCAATATATCCAATTCATATTTTTGTATTTTTAATAATCCATTCCCGTGACTTCTCCCCATATTTTCTAGAAAATAGGAGGTAACTCCACTATTTAATATGGAAAACAATAGACAAGCATCTACTCCATCATGAACGTGAATCTCATAAAAATTATCTCTAGCTATTACGTTTTTCTCATTACATATAAATTTCTTATTTTTTCTTATGATATAGCTAAAAAGGATTGGTGCGGCTTTCCTCGCTTTAAATTTATACCATGAATTCGGACTCTTGACTATTTTTTCATAAAGCGTCTTCGGTGTTTGTTCTGCTACGATGTTTCTTTCCTGCTCTTCAATATACTGACCCAGTTCCTGAGGCAAACTCTCTTTGTCTACATCCGTAAAAAACATAACATCTTCTTTCACCAGCTTTTTTGTCGTATACCCAGCGACATCCTTTGGGCTACATACGATCGCTTGGAAAAATTCTGAGTAGTAATCCTTAAATCTTGCTGGTTCCGTAATAAACGTGGAGTTACTGTTTGTTCCAATCCCGCGATTGATGGAAGCAATGGATTCTAAAGGAACGAACGCAGATTCCTCCCAAAGATCATTTTTGTGAAAAATGGTGAGCCAATTCATCGACTCATGCAGATCTTTTTGCTTATAGCGTCTAACAACCTTTTCATCCATATCCAGGAATGAACCCGATTTATGTGAAAGGGTCACAAAGCTCATCTCATGATTCTCGAGATTCTCGTTCTTGTCCAGCTTCGTTAAATGAAGAATACAACTCTCTACATCAGCATCGGGAAAAACATCCTTCTCAAAGGAGATGAAACGATTAATCTGAAAGTAATCTAACAAAAATCGTTTAAACTCACTTCCGTAGTCCGCTACGGCCCATGTGTTGGGAACAATGGCAATGATGCTACCCTTCTCTTCAAGGATTGACCACGCTTTTATGAAAAAATAAAGATACAAATTGCTACGAGCTGATAGCTGTATGTCACACTCTTTTATTTTATCTTGTAAGAATTTTTTATTTAAAAAATCAGGCATCTCACTTGTCAAATTCTCCTGCCTTACATAAGGAGGGTTCATAATAACACAGTCTACCTGTCTATGAAAATCAAAAAAATTACTGTTTTCCAAATGCAAAGATGGATGGATATCCTTATACTCACGGAAACTAAAAGGATCTACTTCTACACCGACGATGCTGTCGGAATCCATTCCTTTTTCAAGAAGTGAATCGATAAATATCCCTTTTCCAAAACAAGGATCAAGCACCTTCTTTGGCTGTAATGACAACACAAGCTCAGCCATATAATCAGCGATATGCTTCGGTGTATACACTTGTCCTAGCATTTGTTGCTTTTTTGTCTTTTTCTCTTCAAACCACTCAACCAAATCAAACTGTTTTACCATATTCGTATCCCCTATATTGTTCGTCTATCTTATTATACATGAATTTCGACAAGGTTTTTGATTCGAAGCTTACATTTTCACCAGTAAAAATATGTCATACTATCACTTTGTATGTTTTGATAGGGGTAATGCTACAAAAAGCTTACTTCTTCTCATTCGTAAAGTATCACCACATTATATAGTTTATTGAAATATATAGTTTAATGATATACACTAAAGATATGAACAATAAAAAAGTAGATTGGAATAATCAACTGACAAAGGGAATGTATGAGCTTGCTATCTTACTTCTTGTAAGTAAAAAAGCAATGTATGGGTATGAAATTACAAAAAAACTTCAACAAGGAACCGGGATGCAGTTAGCAAACGGCTCCATCTACCCTATTCTTCGTAGATTAACAAATAATGGATGGATTGAGTCTTACCAAGAAGAACATGAAGGAAGGAGTAGAAAATATTATTTCTCCACAAAAGAGGGAAATCGTGTATTAGTTGAACGTTATGAGTTTATGGAGGAGTTATTTGGATTTATTACAGCATTAAAGGATGGTGAAGATAATGTCTGATGTTGTTAGCATAGAAGAATACCTTGCTGTTATGGAGGTAAAACTACGATATTTACCTAAAAAAGAACAACAACAGCATTTAAACGAAATAAAAGACGAATTATTATCATTAAAAGAAGAGATGGTTTCGGACGTTGGCTATAAAGTTGAGTCTGCTGAACAAAAAGCACTGGAGTCATTTGTTGCTGTAGATACATTAGCGAAAGAAATAGTAGATCAGTACAACAAGGAGCAAAATGATTACTTTAGTGGTAAAAATATTGGATTCGTTTTTATAACAGGTTCACTCCTTTCAGGAAGTGCCGTCCTTGCTTTCCCTATATACTATGGAGGAATTGATGGAAGTCTGGCTGGAACGTTAGGAGCACACAGTCTAAAGTTGTTGATTGCACTCTCGTTTCTCTTTTTGTATTTTCCAACAAGGTTCAATGCGGAAAGAATGAAGATATTCCGTTTTGCTCGAATAGGAATAATTGGAATATTGGTAATACCAATCGGGGCTTTTTTTCTATCAACATTTCAGTCAGATGGAGTTCCTTTGTTTTCTTTTTATTATTTGATAGGATACTTGATTGGGTGGAGTATTTTGTATTATGCCATTACAAGGTTATACAAGAGGGCATGGATCACAGTGGCAATGAATGGTTAAAAAATTCATTCAATTGCTTAGCTTAGATAGTAACAATAAAGAAAAAAAGCACTAAAAGGGTTTTCTACCTTTTTAGTGCCGCTGCTTCAACTTCTCTACCCTTTACTAATAACACTGAAACGAGCTTATCTGATTCACATCAATTCCAAAGTACACCCAGTTAAATCCTGTCCAACGGTAGCCAGATATGGAACGATGCCCTACATATACTGGATACATCCAAAACTGCTGGCGATTTGTTAACCAAACGTACGTGTATCGATGTAAACATCCACGGATGGCACCAGGGTCCACTGCAAGTATTCCGACATTAGCAGCCTGAGCAGTTGGAATCGTTGCAGGTGGAGGAGACGTTGGTGGCCCTACCTGAGGGGGTGGAAAAGATGGAGCTCCTGGCCCTGGTCCTACAGGTGGACCATAAGGTGGAAATCCATGCCCAGCACCTGGTGGTCCATACGGTGGTCTTCCTATTGGTTGTGAACCAGGCATCCCGAATCCAGGTCCGAACATCCCCGTTAACCCTCCAATAAATTGCCCCCAATTTGGAAACTGCCTCTGATCATATCCTTCTTCCATGATGCTATGCTCTTGAACTTGTCTCGTATAAGCAGGATCGTACTCATAACTTGAATTCTCATATTGATTCATATTATATGGATTCAAAATAATAGCCTCCTATATTAGGTATTCGACTCATAGGTCGATATCATTATATGACAATGAATCATCTTGAAATCTTGTACGATCGTAAATAGGCTATCACACAATAGAAAAAAGCCGTTTCCTGTTCACGAATCTTTGGGAACAAAAAACGACTTCTTCTATTGCTTATTTTTATAAAGGTGTCATGTACCTTTTTTTCTCCACAAAATACGCCCATTCCTTATAACCAATCTCTTTTAATTGCTTTCTCACCTTATCAAAATCATCTGCAATTCGTTGTGGTGTGTGGGCATCTGATCCAAAGGTGACTTTAACATTATGGAAGAGGGCTCTCTCTAACAAATCATTCGCTGGATACCAGCCACCACAGTCTTTTGTTTTTCCAGAAGTATTAATTTCAATGGCTACATCACTTTCTCCGATGATTTGTAATGTGCGATCCACCACATCTGTTTGAATTTGAGTAAACTCTGGATAAAATCCTTTCATCGCATCGATATGACCAAGAATCTGAAACAAGCCGCTTTTCGCTGAATCTTCTATTAGATGATAATATTCTTCTTTTACCTTCACTTGTTCTTGTTCCGTTACGTCATCCCAACGCCCTTTTTTGAAAATATTAACGTCATTTACATAATGGACAGATCCAATTAGATAGTCAAAGGGATACTGCGAATATTGCTTACGATAGAGTTCAAGATGTTGTGGAAAAAAATCACTTTCCATTCCTAATAAGACAGTAATCTGATCTTTATACTTCTCCTTCAACTGAAGCACTTCAATTACATATTCTGCTAACTGGCTTTTCCCCATGGCAATACCAGGAAACAACTGCTCCTCTTCACTGTAAAAATACGGAGAATGATCAGAAATACCGATAAACTGTAGCCCATAAGCAATGGCCTGCTTTACATAATCCTCAATATCACCGATGGCATGACCACAACGTTCGTGGTGTGTGTGTAAATCAAATTTTATGTCATTAGACATAATGTACCCCTCCTACGAAACTTTTAGTCTAGTATTAGTATAATTTGTTTTTTAGGAAAACAATAGTGTTGTCTCTTTTTATTGGGAGGATATAACAACTTGCATTCTGTCCAAAAGAACATTGGTCCAGCTAAACAACATTAATTGAAGACGCTCGTCTAAGTTGGACTCATATCGTAATTGGTCAGCAGTTCCAAAGCAAATAAGATGTTAACTACTAGTTTATAGTTCTATTAATGTCATTGAAGTACTTCATAGTTAACGCAGCCACTTCCCGTAATGTATACGACGTTCGCAAGCTTCTGTTCCTATACAACACACTCTCCATTGCAGTTGCCCCAGAAGCGTCTATGGAAAGATCTTCTGCAATTGTTAACGCTCGTTTTATGTGAAAAACATCGGTAACGATAATGGCTGATTCCCAGCCTTCCTCGTCCATGATTTCCTTACTATTGTTTAAGTTCTCTTCCGTATTTGTTGCTAGTGATTCAAGAAACATATGCTCTTCTGGTACACCGAAGTTCAACAAATATTCCTTCATGGCCTCCGCTTCCGTTGGAGGGAAGGTGCCTAACCCACCTGTCAAAATAAAGTTTTTCGCCAACCCCTCGTCATAAACTTCTAATGCACGATCGAGTCTTGCTTTTAATGCTGGGCTCGGACCATTCTCCCACACACCAGCCCCCAACACGATGATCACATCAGCTGGAGTAGGCTCCACCGTTTTTCCTACTTTTAAGATGGAGTTGTATTGGTAGACGATATAACCCACCATAATAAATAAGCCTAAGCTACATGCAATGAGAACGATTAGTAATTTTTTCAACTAAATTCTCCCTTCTCTGAATCAAATATTTGTATGAAAGATTAAAATAATAATCTTTTATTTTTCAAAAAATAATTTCTCCTCAACCCTGACTTCTTTTTGTACGATTGGTGATATCTACTAATTATAGCTTCATTTGTTGAAACATTTCTACTTTACAATACGTCTTAAAGTTATGTAATAGATTTACAACTAATTAAAAAGGCGGTATCAAGATGAAAACATCTATATTTCGAGCATCATTAGTTATTACATTCATTATCTTCATTTTTGTAACTCTAGCTGGATGTGCCGGTGGTACTGGACAGGGAAAGGAACTTATCAAGAAAAGGGATCCTCTTTTTTCTGAAAAAGATGTAAGTCCTGAATTAAGTGAAAGTATTGTAGATTTCTCTACTAATCTCTTTTACGAGCTTTATGTGGAGGACAAAAATCAAATGATTAGTCCATACAGCATCGCGTCTGTTCTGTCCATGGCATTAGCTGGTGCAGGTGGAGAAACGAAGGAAGAGTTGAGAAATGTATTACATACAGAACATATTTCTGAAGAGGTACTTCATGATTCTCATCAAGCACTAATCGATATCTTTATGCATAGTGAACCTAAAGTCACAACATTAGTAGGAAATTCGGTTTGGACGAAAGAAGACGTGGTTTTTAACGAAGAATTCATTCAACTTCTTGAGGAAAAGTACAATGCGGAAGCTAAGCAATTATCAACAGCAAAGGAAGTAAACAACTGGGTGAAGGATAAAACTGCTGGAAAAATTGAAAGTATCGTGGATGAAATAAACCCTGATACAATAATGTTTCTAATAAACGCTGTCTATTTCTTAGGAGAATGGAGCGACCCGTTTCCTAAGGAATTTACACGAGACGAATCGTTCTATCCGACCTCAGGAGAAATCGTGCAAGTTCCTATGATGTATAGAAAGGAACATTATTCATACGAAGAAACGGAAGAATATAAAACGATTCGTATCCCATATGGAGAAGAAAGGTATTTCATGGAGGTTCTTTTGCCCGCGGAGGATAGTAGTGTAGAGGAAATAATGAAACAATTCAAGGATAGACTTCTTGAATGGAAGAGTCCTAAGGAATTACAGCATGGTTTACTGGCACTTCCAAAATTCGGCTTTGATACTGATTTACAATTAGGCGATGTGTTACAAGTCTTAGGTATAACACAAGCTTTTGATTTAAACCTAGCTGATTTTACTGGAATAACAACCGATACTCCACTATTTATTAGTGAAGTAAAACATAAATCTTTCGTAGAGGTGAATGAAACTGGCACAGAGGCAGCGGCTGTGACTTCTGCAGAGATGGCAGGATCAGCTGAGCCAATTGACTCATTCGAAATGATTGTAGATCGTCCATTTTTATTCCGAATTGTAGATGGAAAAACAGATGTGGTTTTGTTTCTAGGGCATGTTGCTGATCCTAGTAAATAAAATGCGGACCGGTTTTAGTTATGAGAAACATTTCATATCTAGTTGAAGGCTATCTTCATTGTTGGGCTTTCATAAGGACAATTTCAACTAATTCAAGCTTGATTTTGTCCTTATGAGCCCTTCATAAGGGACAATTTAAAACGAGTCAACTCGACCTGCCCCTACAGATTCACGTTATAAACTTCTTCAGGCTTACATGTCTGTTTAATTTCCCCATCTTCCATAAATAAGACGCGGTCTGCAAGCACTTTTGCATCTGCTTTGTTATTTGAAACAAAGATGGAAGTAATTCCTGCCTTCTTCAAAATAGCACGCAATTCTTCTCTTAGATTCTTTTGGGTAGAAGGATCCAAGTTTCTAAAAGGATCATCGAATAAAATTAAAGAGGGTTCAGGTGCTAGTGCTTTCGCTAGGGTTACTCGTTGCTGTTGACCCCCACTTAATTCTTTCGGAAAACGATCTCTAAAAATATATAAATCAACTAAATCTAGCATCTCTTCTACACGATCTTCTTTTGCATTTTTCGCCATGAGGAGTGGTAATGTCCGCTTGATATTTCCTTCTACTGTTTTATTTGCAGCCAAGTCATGCTCCTGAAAAACAATACCAATGCCACGTTTTTTGGGGGATTTACAAGTTTTCTTATCAACAACCACATCCCCATCGATCACAATCTTCCCGACCTTTGTTTTCTCCTTACCTGCAATTAGCTTTAATAGTGTACTTTTTCCACTGCCGCTTTCCCCTAAGATCGCTACAATTTCTCCTTTTTCCATCTGTAAACTAAAATCTTTAATAGTTAACTCGTTGCTGGTAGGGTACTTGTATTTTAGATTTTCTATCTCAACAAACATGCGCTTTATATCCTCCTTGTCAAAAACCGTTTGTATCTATCTCTTTAACGGGTTGCTTACAAAATTCATTAGCTGCGAAAACTATATTCCCTTAAAATTTTATCAATAGATTCCGTTTAGTACAAGCACTAGTACAGAGAAGCGACTTTACTTAAATATAAAAATAACTGCCTATCACGTTGTTAGGAACAACAACGACAAGCAGTTATAGTTTATCTTATCTTAAAAGGTTGCATTTTTCCATATGTGGCACATCGCCAATTTCATTCTAAATTTCGATGAAAATTCATCCTATGTACACGGCTAACTCCCTAAATGAGCATTGTAAAACTTCTAATTAAATTTTCCCGCATGCACTATGAGCTTTTACGGAACATAATTAAAGGATTAAATCCTCAACAGCTTCGAGGTTTGTAGGCAATGTAATTTTTATTGAAGTACCTTTATTAGAAGTGTTTGTTATTTCAAATGTTCCATGATGCGTCTGCACTATTTTTACTGTCGTCATCATCCCAAGGCCCGTTCCCTTTTCTTTTGTCGTATAGAACGGTGACCCGATTTTACTCAGAATTTCTTCTGGAATCCCAACTCCTTCGTCTTGAATAATAGCAACAATCCTATCATTTTCATGGTTTACTGTAATATGAATGTTACCTCCATTAGGCATAGCCTCAATAGCATTTTTTAATATATTTATGAATGCTTGTTTTAATTGATTTTTGATACACTTCAATTTAGGAAGTTCACCAAATTTGTATTGGATATCGACAGAATACATTAAGGCCTGAGAGCTAATTAATGCAATCACATCTTTCATGATTTTCCCTACATCTGCCACCTGAAAGTCTTGAGCTTGCGGTTTTGCTAAAACTAACAATTCACCAGTTATGAGCTCAATCCTCGATACCTCATCAGACAAAATAGTCAAATATGTCTCATTAGATTCACCTGTTGATTGTTTCATAAGCTGTAAGAAACCTTTTACTGAAGTTAATGGATTTCTTATTTCATGTGCAATGGAGGCTGCAAGCTGTCCTACTGCCGTCAACTTTTCTGACTCTAACAGTAGCTTCTCGGTCTCCTTTTCTATCGTTACATCTCTTGCTGTTCCATAAACACCAACAATTTGTCCTTGTACAATGATGGGCATGTTTGTAACTTTCACATGTTTGATACTACCATCCTTATGGGCCACTTTCGTTTCATAATGCTGTGTTTCACCAGTTGCCGCTTTACGGAAATAACTATTTACCTTTTCCACTTCATCTTCTATTACAAGTGGGTTCCAATTCATATTTGTGAATTCGGCTTCAGTATATCCCATTAACTGTTCCATCGCCGGATTTACACTTAGATAATTCCCTTCCAAATCAAAGGAAAATACTGCATCAGGATTGTTATGAAACAAAGATTTATAATGTTCTTCACGCTTTGTTGCTAGGTCCTTTTGTTCCGTTATATTCTGAAAAAAAACAGACAAGCCATTCATCGATGGAAAAGCACGGACGTTATACCACATATTGCGCGGTGGCCAATACATTTCAAAAAAGACAGGTACTTGTTCATTTACAGCCTTATGATATTGTCTATATACCTCTTGATTTATTGCTTCAGGGAATGCATCCCATAGATACTTATGTAAAACTTCACTTTTTATCTTATTTAATAACCGCTCTGCCTCATGGTTGAAATAGGTGATATTCCACTCATTATCTACTGCAAAAAATGCATCGGATATACGATCTAAAATTTCATATTCTTTATGTATTGCCAAATTTTACTCCTCCATCTCTATCGAAGCCACGTAAAAGTTACAAGAATAATTGGTGACCTCTACTTGAATCACGGAAACTTCATACATATCATCTATATTTACTTCTACCTTTTTATATAAATTCCTTCTTTTATAATATTTCCTCCTCCATGAAGATCAATCAAGCTTTCTGTTAAAGAAATGTCATGATCTAACTATTTCTAAGTTGTGTGAAAGGTTTCAAATTTAATTTGAAACCTTTCACACACTTATCTCGTAAAAAAATAGTCCACTTAAGAAGTGATTTTTATGATAATGTTTTACTGTATTACTTTTATAACAAAAGGAGCTGATTTATTTTGTATAAGATTATTTCTGGACTTATTTTATTCATCCTCATTGCAGCAGTTGGATTATTAGGAATTTATATTGTCGATGACGGAGAAGAAGCAGTTGTGCTTCAATTTGGGAAACACCATGATACCGTTGTGGAATCTGGTATGAAGTGGCATATTCCATTTATTCAAACAGTGTGGAAAGAAAATACGCAAGAAGTAAAACGAATGGAATATGGTTTTCGTACAACATCAGAAGGGGATTCAAGAAACCTATCTGAATATGTAGAGGTATCGAGAGAGTCTCTTATGATTACAGGAGATGAAAATTTAGTATCATTAGAAACGGTTATTCAATTTCGAATATTTAACGTGGAGCAATTTTTCTTTAATGTGGACGATCAATACGAAACCATTGCCCACGCAGGTGCTGCGGCTATCCGTCGCGTAGTCGCAAGTAATGATTTTGATGGAGTAGTGACGGAAAACCGTGGCGGTGTAGAAGCAGAAATTCATGAGCATTTCCAAGAAATATTAGATAAATATGAAATCGGTGTTCAAGTAACAACCGTTCAACTTCAGGATGTAAATCCACCTGTGGAGGTTCAAGAGGCGTTTACCAAAGTAGTCGGTGCCCGTGAAGAGATGAACGCGTTAATTAACCAGGCAGAAAGCTATGCAAACCAAGTTATTCCAAGAGCACGTGGTAATGCAGCAGAAGCAATCGCTCAGGCAGAAGGTTATAAAGCAGCACGAGTGGCAGAAGCAAATGGGGATACAGCTCTTTTCAATGAATTACTTCAATCCTATCGTCTAGGGGAAGAGGTTACACGAACTCGTATGTACTATGAAATGATGGAAGAGATTCTTCCAGGTATGGAAAAGTTTATTGTTGATAGTGCTGATGGGAATACACTGAACTTTTTACCTCTAACCGGTTCAAAAAAAGTAATTGAAGAATAATGGAAAGGGTGAATGATAGATGAGCGTAATAGATATGGAAAAAGTAAATCCAGTAAAAAAAGACACACTACCAGCTGTGAAAAAAATAGGTGCTATTATTGGAATTTTCTTTGTAGTACTCATAGCATGGTTTCTATTTACATTCAGTGTAAAGGAAACAGATCAAGCTGTTGTTGTTCGTTTTGGAGAGGTTCAAAAAATAGTAATCTCTGAAAAAACACCCGAGGTTGTAGAGCAGATTCAACAGCATAGTCGTTTAAGTGGTGTTAAAATTGTGGAAGGAAAAGGACTTCAATTCAAAATTCCATTCATTGACACTGTAGAAACATATTCAGATCGATTATTAACATATGATACACGTCCACGCCAAGTAACCACATTAGATAAAAAGCGTGTCGAATTAGATAACTATGCTCAGTGGATTATTTCAAACCCTGCGTTATTCAGGGTGACAATGCGTACGGAAGTGAATGCAAACACGCGTCTTGATGATATGATTTATTCGAATTTAAATAGTGAGATTGGTAGAACGAATATGACACAGCTCATTTCAGATATTGATCATGTAGAAGGAATGTTAGAGAATGTGATCACAAGAACCAATGCAGGATTACAGGAATATGGAATGGAAGTTGTAGATATCCGCATTCGTCAAACAGACCTTCCTGAGCAAAATCTTGAAAATATTTATAACAGAATGCGTACAGAAAGAGAAAGAGTTGCCAATAGATATTTATCTGAAGGAGAAGAAGAAGCACAAAAAATTCGTTCCAATGCAGATAGAGAAGGTCGTGTAATTGAAGCGGAAGCTTATGAAACAGCTGAAATTCTTCGTGGTCAAGGGGACGCAGAAGCAACAAGAATTTACGCGGAAGTTTACAACCAAGACCCTGAGTTTTATGAGTTTTTCCGAGCTTTACAAACGTATCGAGAAGCGCTTATAAACGACACAACGATCGTAATTCCATCAGATAGTGATTTTGCGAAATATTTACTTGGAAATCAAAACTAGTATTCATAATGTATAAGGAAAGTTGGACGGTCCATTTTATATGTGGGCCGTCTTTTTCAAAACCAATCATTTATTTGCTCGTTTAAGCTGTTTCAGTTTCTAATTGCATCTGGCGTTCCATACACAATACTCTCTCCCCTCATCCAAAAAAACAGAAAAAGAACAGCCCTCAGGCTGTTCTTTCCATCAAAACATATCAATCTCAACTATGAAAATTCGTTCCATCTGTTGTTGCTTTCACAACACCCGTTCGGATGACGAAATCACCGAAGTGCTCTCCATTTTCACGTTCCTTCGCGTAGCTAGACAGCAATCCTCCAAGCTCACGTAAAATCTCCGCTTCCCCGATATTTTCACGATACATCTTGTTTAGACGACTACCGTCGTGTGCTGCTCCAAGATACATATTGTATTTTCCAGGTGCTTTCCCAATAAAGGCAATTTCACCAAGAGATGGACGACCACAGCTGTTCGGACATCCAGTCATACGAATCGTGATTTCCTCGTTTCGAAGACCATTGGCATCCACAATCTCATCAATCTTATCGATCAGTGTAGGCAAGTAACGCTCCGCCTCTGCCATCGCAAGACCACATGTTGGTAGCGCAACACAGGCCATGGAACTACGGCGAAGTCCGGAAATCTTCTCACTATCAATAAGACCATATTTTTCAATCAAATCATTAATATGCTTTTTCTTTTGACTTGAAACATTTGCAATGATCACGTTTTGATTGGCAGTTAAGCGAAAATCACCTTTATGGATACCAGCGATTTCACGCAATGCTGTCATCAGTTTATAGTTTTCCGTATCAACAATACGTCCACCTTCTACGAACAATGTAAAGTGCCATTTCCCTTTCACACCTTTTACCCAGCCGTAGCGATCTCCGTTATTATCAAATGTAAACTCACGTGTTTCTTCCAAGCTCCAGCCAAGTCGGTTCTCCAACTCCGCTTTCACGTTTTCCAAACCAAGACGATCTACTGTGTATTTGAAGCGAGCATTTTTACGAACAGATCGGTTTCCATAATCACGCTGAATCGTAATGATTTGGTATGCTACATCATAGATTTGCTCTGGCTTACAGAAACCAATTACTTTCGCCAATTGAGGGTATGTACTCTCATCTCCGTGAGACATCCCTAATCCACCACCGATGGCTACGTTAAAACCAACAAGCTTGTCATTTTCTACAACAGCAATAAATCCAAGGTCTTGAGAATAGATATCCACATCATTCGATGGAGGAATTGCTACCCCAATTTTAAACTTTCTCGGTAAGTATAGGGCACCATACATTGGCTCCGCCTCGTGCTCATTTGGATCCACTTGAGGAGTTCCTGCTACTTGCTCTTCATCCAACCAAATCTCATGGTAAGCTCGAGTTTTCGGCAATAAATCATCACTAAGCTTTTTCGCCCACTCATATACCTCGCCATGGATCTCCGATTGATACGGGTTCGGATTACACATAACGTTACGGTTTACGTCCCCACATGCTGCGATGGTATCCATTAATGCATTGTTAATGCCTTGCATGGTATTCTTCATATTCCACTTTAAAATACCGTGCATTTGAAACGTCATACGAGTCGTTAGCTTTAACGTTCCATTTCCATATTTCGTTGCAAGATCATCCATTACTAGCCACTGCTCTGGTGTAGAAATACCACCTGGAAGTCTTACACGAAGCATGAATTGGTATGCCGGCTCAAGCTTTTGCTTTAGACGCTCCAGACGCAAATCACGATCATCCTGCAAATAACTTCCATGGAACTTCATTAACCGATTATCATCATCGGAAATACCAGCACTAATTCGCTCTAGCATAGACTCTTTTAAAGAACCTCGCAAATAATTACTTTCTCTTTTTATACGTTCCACATCATCCGGTTTACCTTCTGGTGCTTTTAATTCTACTTTTGAATCAGCCATGTAAGAAAACTCCTTCCCAACCCGTTATCAATACACATCTCGTAGATAACGTTTGTTCTTTTGCATGTCCTTCAGATACGCTTCTGCATCTTCCGCACTCATTTTTCCCTCTGTTGCAAGTATATCTATCAATGTACTATGAACATCTTTTGCCATATAATTCTTATCTCCACATACATAGAACACAGCGCCAGCTTGAATCCAATCATACATCTCTTTGCTATGCTCCTTCATGCGGTGTTGCACATATACCTTCTTCTCCGTATCACGTGAGAAAGCAACATCCATTTTCGTTAGGACGCCTTCTTTCAACCACTTCTGCCATTCTGTCTGATAAAGGAAATCTGTCGTGAAGTGCTGATCTCCAAAGAACATCCATGACTTACCTGAAGCACCGATTTCCTCACGTTCCTGCATGAAGGAACGGAACGGTGCAACCCCAGTACCAGGTCCTACCATAATAATTGGCGTTTCCGGGTTTTCTGGTAATTTAAAGTGCTTGTTCGGTTGAACGAAAACTTCTAGCTTATCTCCAGCTTCGATACGTTCCGCACAATATACGGAACATACCCCATTACGTTTTCTCCCGAAAGAGTTCCAGCGAACTGCCCCGATCGTTAAATGAACTTCCTCAGGATTTGCTGCTAGACTACTAGCAATGGAATATAGACGTGGTGCAAGCTTTCTTAAAATAGAAACAAACTCTTGAGCAGACGCCTTCCAAGGACCAAACTCACGAACGAAGTCGATCACATCACGACCATCCATATATTCTTTTAATGCATCACGGTCAGCAACAAGCTCTTTTAAATTCTCATTATCCGTTAAGTCTACTGCCTTTTGCAGAACAGGCTTCGTTAACATCGTAATTTCTAATTTAGAGATAAGCGCTTCTCGTAAAGGAAGCGGTCCTTCATCTTTCCCAATTACTACTGGCTCTTCAGGATTCCACTTCATCTCTTGAATCAGCAAGTCCACAAGCCCTGGTTCATTTTTCGCAAAAACACCGAGAGCATCCCCAGCTTCATATTCCAAACCAGATCCCTCTAGAGAAATCTCTATATGACGAGTCTCTTTCTTCGAGCCACGACCATTTAAATTTATATTTTCTAACACTTCTGCAGGGAAAGGATTCTTTCTTGAATACTCGACGGCAGGCTTTGTTTCAACAGACACAGTCCCATTAGAAACAGATACCGACACTTCTGCAGTAGCTTCAACGGAACCTAGTCCATCTAACACACCTTTTAGCCATTTCTCCGCTGGTTCCTCAAAATCAAGGTCACAATCCACTCGCGGATAAATACGAGTTCCTCCAAGCTTTTCTAACTGCTGATCAAAATCTACCCCAGTTTTACAAAAAAATTCATACGAAGTATCTCCAAGCGCTAATACAGAAAACTGAAGATCCGAAAGCTTCGGAGCACGCTTACTATATAAGAACTCATGGAAAGTCAGCGCATTATCAGGCGGTTCCCCTTCCCCATGCGTACTAACGACAATGAGAAGATTCGAAAGCTTCTTCAACTGATTTGGTTTAAAATCACTCATGGACAATACCGTAGCTTCAAAACCTTTCTCCTGAAGCTTCTTCCGAGCATTCTCCGCCAATTTTTGTGCATTACCCGTTTGAGAACCGTACAACACGGTAACCTCTTTCGAAACAGGCTTTGCAGCAACATTGGTACTCGGTTTCTCTAACACCGCAACAGAAGCAGAAGCACCAGCCTGAGCAGAAAGATACCCACTAAGCCATTGCTTTTGCGATTCTGTTAACGAAGGCAGCAAATTATTAAGCAACTCTGCCTGTTGATGATTAAAAGGACTATTCGTTTCTTGAAAAACCAACTTCTCTCACCTCACAAAATATGTACAACCTAGTTAATAAAATTCTTACAAAAACAGTCTTATTGGAATACACCTATCCATTTCCGATAAAATGACTTATTATATTATAACTCTATTATCCCTATCACTTCAATCGGAATTATTGGATTTTTTATTTTAATACGATACTTTATAATACCATTCTCTGCAATTCCTTCGCTACTATTAGTACAAAAAACCTCCTTTTTTTTGGCGAACAATGACTATACACCTCGAACAATGCGAGATGGGTGCTCCCCACTCACCAAGCAAAACTCTTCTCTCCATCCCTTACAAACTCAAAACAATCTTTTTATAAAAGTCTAAAGTAAAAAGGTACTTGGATATTTAAATGGTATGTAGAATAAACCCTACATTCATGTTGTTTACAACAAAGTTTACGAAAACAGCTTAAATGAAAAACATTTTTTTAAATAAGTAACTCACGTATCAATAAAAACGACTATATAATATAGCTTATAAATTTTAGAATTTAAGAAACATTTACAATGCATATAGTAAAAAATTAAATTGTATTATCAGTAAAGCATAATATTTAATACTTACACTGTAAATGGGGTGAAATGTTGGCAGTTTCAATGTTAGGAATGATTCCATTATTAATTATCGTATTACTTATTTTTATTATTGGAGGAGCAAAAGCTCAATCAAGTGAAGGGGGAGAATTTATGATAAATAAAATCTATGTTTATTTAGTGTTGTTTGCCACTTTAATGATGACCATTGGAGGAAGTGTCGCTGCATTTATGGCTGTAGCTGATATTATCGCACCGACTTCTTATCATGAATCATTTGAGGAATACAAAAGATGGGGTCACGCGAAAGAAAATGGTAGTGAAGAAGTGAATCTATCAGAAGAAGAAATGAAGGCAAGCTATGATGCGATGGTTTCTTCAGAAAAAGAAAGACAAATAGAAATAGCAAAAAATAATTTAGTGAAAAGTTTTGGATGGATCGTTATTCCCTTACCTATCTTTATATACTTCCAACGCAGATTGAATAGGATCGATTAAAGCGAACTCGTTTCAGCAAGCTGAAACATCGAGGATTCAGAGGGAGTCTCGACTCCCCCTGAATGAAAGTTCCCACCTAAGCTGTCGCTTTGAGGTGGGGGTCTATAACCCTTAAGAGATTAAAGGATAAAACACTTACTTAATAGACCAACACTCGTTTCGAAAATAAGAAAAGCGAAATGCAAATGTTCTGTACATACAAAAAGCGTAATCCGCTTGCCATCTGCGAAGAAAGATCTTCTTTCAGTTGAAAAGTGCTTTTTATTTTGAATCGAGCAGGTTATTTGACACGAGCAAAGTACTGCCTGAATAAATTCTCCTTCGCACCTTTCCGTACGAGTTTACGAGAGCAGATATCTCCTGGAGCTAGACAACTTTCAAAATCCAAAAATTTTATAAATTACCTACTAAAAAGAAAATCTCCCTTTCTTCTTAACGGGGTTCTGATGGACTTCAGAACTTTCATTCATCGAGAAATATATTAAGGTCTCATCCCATAGGCAAAATTAAATATTACAAATAAACCAAACAATATTACACCACTTAATAGGACGTATAGAAAAAAATCAATCCATTGCTTTTTCGTCATCGGTTGTATTTTTTTCAATAGAACAAAAAATATAAGCATTGCAATTGGAATAATATATAGAAAGCTAAACGTAAATGCCCAGTTTGAATTCACTTCCCATCCTTCAGGAATGACCGGTCCATTATACATATTGTATTTCTCATGAATACGATGATACCCATTGATAAATATAAAGCTCACAACTACATAATACGCTCCCACTAACAATATGAACCATTTATTAAACAAAGCAGATTCTTTTATTAATAAAAATGTTACAAGTAATAGCAACATGATTATAAAAATAAACATTGATTAGTTCCTCCAATTAAGGGTTAAATTCCATACTAAATTTTGATAGAAGTTTATTATTTTTAATTTGTCCATCTCCACAAATCACTTTCTCTTCCATGTTCCCGTACAGTGTCAGTTTCTTATTTCACAGAAACCCACACTCGATCATTCTCCCAACGTAACCGCAACGGTATCTGGAACGTCCGCTCCAGATTCTCCTCTGTTATCACCTTATTTTTCCCACCAGCATCCACCACTTCTCCAGCATGAAGAAGCAGCACGTCCGTGATGGAAGGAAGAATCTCTTCGATATGATGAGTAACAAATAGAATCGTTGGACCACCATCTTCCTTACTTATACTTTCTAGCGTTCGGAGAAACTCCTCTCGTGAGTATATGTCTAAACCGGAACAAGGTTCATCCAATATTAGCAGCTTCAACTCCGACATCCACGCTCTTGCAAGAAGAACTTTCTTCCGCTCCCCTTGGGAAAAAGCATGTAATGGCGCATGTGTCAAATGGAGAATTCCGAACTTCTCCAAAAGCTCTGTCGCTCTGTTGACATCTTCCTGAGAGACATGCTCATACAATCCAATAGACGCATACTTTCCACTTAATACAATTTCTAGTGCCGTGTTTCCTTCATGGTGCTGGAACTGCTGATCTAGTGCATTACTCACCCAGCCAATCGAAGTACGGACCTCTTGAATATTTACTTTCCCATACCGATTTCCAAGCACATCCACCGTTCCAAAGGTGGGCCACAAATAACATGTTACTATCTTCAGCAACGTTGTCTTCCCTGCCCCATTTAACCCTAGGACCGCCCAATTCTGTCCTTTTTGGACTTGCCATGAGATGTTCTTTAAAAGATACTTGTCGCCTCTTCGAACACTAACATTCTCTAAAGAAATAATTTCATCATGCATTTTACTCTCTCCCATTGAAATATCGTTTCTTTATATCTATTCTATTTTTTCTTGAAAACACCTTTCTTTTTTCAATGGATCTACCCTGAAAATACGCGAGTTAGCGGTAGTCAAACTTATCTAGTATTAACAACTTTGTTGGTTGGTCTGTATTCCATTCGCTTTCCTGTAGGGAGTTGGCGAGCTATCCTTGAGCTAAAACTCTACTACCACATGACTTTGAAGAAGCGTCCTTGTAACCGCACCGCACGCAGAAAAAATGCGTATGCATTTTTCAAGAAGTCTCATGGGCTTCCACTCATTCCATATATGATGGTTAGATCTAAAGTACTCTCAGCATATTTTTATTCCCCATGGTACAATTGTTTGTTTGCACTTCCTAATCAAAAGGTAATCCATGTGTCAAAAATTCCTATTGTTTTTAGCTAATTTTATGTTACGATCAAGTTATTAGAAAATATTGAAAATTCAATTGTAAGTCATTATTGAGATTAAGTCTAAGTTTTACATCTGTCTGTTCTATTTGAGTTTCTTTTGAATACTGTTAGAGAAGTGCTATTGCATGAAAAATCTGTTGTATTAAGTAGGAGGCTAATAATGGAAGTACTAAAAGTTTCATCAAAATCCAATCCTAATTCCGTTGCAGGAGCAATTGCAGGCATGATAAGAGAACAGGGTAAAACGGAAATTCAAGCAATTGGGGCTGGCTCTATTAATCAAGCAGTCAAAGCCATTGCGATCGCAAGAGGGTTTGTCGCACCAAGTGGGATTAATTTAATTTGTATTCCCGCGTTTACCGACATTACAATCAACAAGGAAGAAAGAACAGCTATTAAATTGATTATTGAACCAAGATAATTGTTTTAAGCTATAAAAAAGTATAAGAAGTGTTCCTAACTAGCTCCCTTATCCTCTGTAATCATTAATTATGTATTAAAAACTGGATCATCATCAATAATGATGGTCCATTCTTTGTGCATCTGTGCAAGGGTTCTCCTTAAAATTATACTATGTTTAAACCATACCTCGGTTCAAATGAATACTCCACTTAAAGGTAGAAGTTATTCTCGTTAGGAAAAATAGGTTATTTGATAATCTTTGACATATAGAATTCATCAACAAATGTATCATTAATAAACAGAGATTGTCTTTTTATTCCTTCCATTTCAAATCCCATCTTCTTATATAGTGATACACCTGCTTCGTTCTGAGTCACCACGGTTAACTCTAACCGGTGTATATCATGCTCTAAAGCCCAGTATTCCAATGCTTCAAATAATTTTTTACCTACACCCTTTCCCCGATATTACTCTAAAACACCAACTACAATATAAGCGGAATGCTTGTTTCTTTTTGCACCGCCACCAATCACAACTAAGAAACCAACTAACTCCTTATCAGTTTCCGCAAGAAGTATGGTAGAATTTACGCTTTTCTTCATGTTTGCTATCATCTTCTGTTGTTGCTCTAATGTGATATTCCTCTCGCTAGGTTCCCAAAGCATATATTCCGAATTGTTTTCTACTTGTTTCGTCAAATGAAGAAAACCCTCAGCATCTGAAAGTATAGCCTCTCTAATTATCACTATTATCTCTCCTATCAAATAATTCATTTTAATAAAAAACTGCTTCCTTACTAAAAGAAGCGACTGCCCTTATTAGGCAATCGCACCATTTTGTTGTAATGTATCAGATCAGCTAATTAAGGTTTTCATTGTATTTAATCAATACTTTTCTTCTTAGAAATATGGTTAATGATAATACTACTAAGCTAGTGACTATTATAATAACCCCTATTACTATTCCTCCAAAAAATAAAAATTCATTCACTCCCCACGCATAGAAAAACCAACCAACTATCGCAATAATCCCTAACACTAAGTTAATGGACGCTGCCACAATAGACTGAGCTAAGACTAAACCCGTTTTCCTAATCATCACCGTTCCATATTTTAAACTCAGAAAAAAACTTAAAAATAGAAAAGAAATGTAGATCACCATAGCAATATCCGTTTCCGTCATATGATCCCTCCTTCTGATTTTTATGATGAATATTCTCTTTCGCACAATATCAAAAGCATGAATGTTATTGGTCTATTAATATTCGATCTACATCTTCACGATTATATTGAGAATAAACGGTCAAACATGGCAATATGAAACTTATCACTACTCGTAAACTGAAGCATTCCTTCTCCTAGACCAATGTGAATCCCTATACCCCAATGATTATAGAGACTTGGTTTCAAGAATAGTCTAGGAAAAGTATGATTGAGGTATTTCTTGAATTCCATAATTATATACACCGTTTTATTATTCTTTGGTACGAAACTCCATTTTCATTGTATCTTTCTATATTTTAACATAAATATCCAAATATTCTTTCATTTTCAAAAAATTCTCACGATATATCATTAAGATGGATAGACTTCTTTTTCCGTTTGTGGAAGTGCATCTAATAATCTAATCTCCTACTTTACCGCCAGCCAAATTGTCCATCTATCTTTCTCAACTATGTTCGTATTACTTGCTAGGGATTTATCAATATGATTTAATAGCACTTCTAACTCCTCATCATGTAACTCATGTAAAATACTTCGACCCGTTCTTCCTCTTATGTCTTCTAGCAACTGCTCTTTACAGTCATATACGTTTCTTATCTCCCACAACTTCACTTCTTTCATATGCTTGAAACCAGTTTTATGTAGCATATTTACTACAAATTGACTCTTATGTCTTCGACTAGTTTCTTTTTCTACTAATTTCGGAAAAAGTTCAAAGAAATACCCTCTAATATGAGTATCATCTCCCTCTACTAAACAATCTTCAGGAGTTCGGTCTTGAATAATATAGAAACTATCATTCTTCAATAATCTAAACGCTTCAGTAAAACAAGCATGTAAATCCTGAATATGATGTATCAATGCTCTTTCTAGAATTAAATCATATTTATTTCCCTCTAAACCAGTTTCAAATGCATCTCCATGCACAAAAGAAATATTTTGATACTCTTTGCAGTTTTTTCTTGCACCTTCCAGCATAGCTTGAGAAAAATCTATCCCAGTCACATATTCTACTCCCATGTCAGCTAAGGCTTTCGAATAAATACCTCCTCCACACCCAATGTCTATTGCTCTGGATATATTCTCCATAGGTAAAAGTTTTTTTACTTCTTTTATCCACGAATTGTCAGCGCGTCGAGTTGTATAAGTATCACTGTTATCCTTGCAATGAAAATCTATTCCCAATGTAATCCCCACCCCAACTTAATGTAATTCCTTACATTTCCATTTTACACTTCAGGACTACATAAGATAAAATATGGATTTTGGATACTATATGATAAGTTTTTCTTATACATATACAGAAAATAGAGAGTTAATGGTACCTCTTCCCTACTAAAATGCCCTTTTCATTCTTGGGAAGAATGGGGATGGAAATGAACTGATGAAACGATGGTAGTGTTAGAGGATGAAAGCATTGTTAAGTTCACGAGAGATATTGCTGATCAACTTAACGAACGTACAAGAAAAAGACTCTGTTCCTCATATAAACAGAGCCATTCTTTATCTTGTAAAATAGGAATGCAATTATCTGCAAATTCCCTTTGATAATAACCTTCACTGATGAATTACAATACGACTTTTTTTTCAAAAACAAACATGTCATTAGCTATTTCTTAAAATTGAATTACTTTATATTCATATGGGTCAACCGATAATTGTCCTTCGTTTAGCTCTGTTTTGGTGAGAACGTCCAATCCATTAGTAGGTAGTGTGACAGATCCACCTTTTCCATCCATATTTACAATGACCCAAAGTTTATATCCATTTCCTTCACGTGGTGCTACAATCGTTCCTTCTGTTACATCCGTTCGCAAAGCAACACCAGCATCAGCTGCATAATGATCGATGATCGTCTTTAAGAGTTCATCGCCCGCTTCCTCTGTTGGAAGAGAACCAAGCATGACAATTTTTCCTTCTCCACGCTTGTATTCTGTAAGGAATGCTTTCCCTTCTGATAACCCTTCTTCGATAACACCTACAACTTCTGCACCTTTTGGTTCAAAAATAGAGCTCCATAGACTTAATGGTGCAGATTTATCAAAGGCTTTCCCGACCGAATTTGTTCCTTCTATCGGATACGTATATAGTGTTTCTACACCAGCAAGTTCATCTAGTTTTCCAAGTGCTGCGTCTGTATGAATCGTATGTTCCCTAGTTCTGCCGCCAGTGATAGGTCCTACAATCCACGTTCCGCCAGCTTCCACAAATTCTGTTGCATTCTTTATATACTCATCAGACAAGTAATATAGGAAAGGAGTCATGAGCACTTTATAGCCTGATAAATCTGTCCCTTCTTGCGTTACATCTCGATGAATTCCCATGGATAATACCCTCTTGTAAAAGTCCATGAATAATCCCCGATAATCCATATTTTGTAATGGCTCTGTTTTCATAAACGCTTTTCCAATATCAGAGTGAGTAATAGCTACCTCTGCTTGAGATGCTTTCGTTTCCAAGATGAATGGTTCAAGCTCTTTTCTCATTTTTTCAACTTCTAGTACATTCGCAAATCCTACTGTAGGTTTTCCCCAAGAACTAATTACGGAACCATGAGGTTGCTCACACCCTGCTCGCTGCTGTCTCCATAACCAATAGCAGAACGCAGCTCCACCAAGAGCATACGCTGCAGCAGCTTCCGATCGTAAATATCCATTTGGATGAGGACTCGCATTACTTTCAAGAGAAGCAGCATAAGATGTGCTTGTTTCCATTACCCAATAATCTTTCCCTTGCTTCAGGTTTCTCCATAGGTCACAGTTGAATAAGTAAGCGAATGCATTTTCTTGTGATGCATACGTATCAAAGGATGCAAAATCCAGTTTTTCAAACATTTGTTCATTATCAACGGAGAAAAAAGTACCACTATTATGGGTAATTGGTGCTTTCGAATGCTTTCTGATAATGTCCGCTTGCTCATGTGCGAATTCATTTATTTTTTCCATGGAAAAAATTCGATAGTTTGTGCTTAAAGATGAGTTATGCAAGAATGGCGTTGAAACAGGCTGAGGAACCTGATCGAAGCTGTGATAATACTCACTCCAAATATCCGTTCCCCATGCATCATTCAGATTTTCAATCGTACCATATTTTTCTTCTAACCATTCATGCCAAAGTGTTTTACATGTACCGCACATACACTCAGCAACGTGGCATTTGAATTCGTTATCTAATTGCCAACCTATAACACCAGGGAGATTCCCGACTGCTTTAGCGATAGCTTCCGTAATTTTCGCTGCTCGTTTACGGAAATAAGCATTATTCGTACATATATGCTGTCTGGATCCATGGCTCATTACTTTTCCTTCCCCATCTACAAACAATCGCTCTGGGTGGCCGTCTGTCATCCAAATAGGCGGAGTTGGCGTTGGCGTACACATCACTGTCTCTATGCCATTTTCAAAGAGCCTTTTTATCACATCGACGAAAAAGCTAAGATCAATTTCATCCTCATGAGGTTCCATTTTGGACCAAGCAAATTCTCCCATTCTCGCTACATTGATTCCTGCTTCCTTCATTAATTGAATATCCTGCTCGATTACCGTATCATTCCATAGCTCGGGATAATACGCTGCTCCATGGTATAATTTATTCCACATATAAAAAACACTCCTATTCTACTATCAAAATTTGATATACAACTTGCTACTCTATGAAAACCCTAAAACATGTACTACTACTATTGTAAAAGAGAAAATCAAACAAAACAATACAAAAGCGAATAAAAATGAACAAAAAAGAAACGGAAGCAGTTCTCCTGCTTCCTTCGCGGGCCTAAATAATCAGAAGTCTCCTTCGTCTGCATACATTTTTCTAAACAGAAAAAGATCCAAAGAAGAAGTTTTCTGTAAACTTTTTCTTTAAATCTTTCATTTAACTATATCAACTTTCAAAAAGCCTTTTCTTGAGATAGGGAACTGATAGAAATAACAATTTATTAGTTGCATGATTGTAGTGTAAGAATCAAATCTATTTTTTATCAACCGTATACAAATAGACTATTAGGTTGATGGTCCATATTCCAGCAATAACAAAAAAGCTATAAAATGTTACTGGATCCCCTCCAAGATTAATCTCATCAACAATGATGCCTGTATAAAATAGTATTTGAGCCGAGAGGAAAATAGAAAGAATTCCTAAACTAAGAACAGCAAATCCGTTCAGCAATGCTTTCCTAAGCTTTGGAACGATCACAACAATAAATACAAATAGAGCAACAATCAATAAAGTGAAAAAGATAGGTCTTAATAAAGTGAATACTCCGGACGCTTCAAAAGTTGGCTGGATGTACATAGAACCTCCCCTGACTAAATTTTAATTTTTACGTTTACACTCTTACTCTATCTAAATGCAGTTCCATCTATTTGAGAATGACACAAATAAACTATGTTAAGCCCAGATTTCTAAGTACACTAATCTGTTTTTGAAAACTATATAATGACCTCGTGTTCGTAACCCATGATATATAAATATAATCCATAACAAGCTAATGCAATTCCCATATAAAATGTCCAAGGGTTGTCTTCTGTTTTCTTATCAAAAGTTCTTATGGTGAATAATCCGAGTATAATAGTTATGACAGGAATGATGACAAAACGTGGTCCAAATAAAAACGAGATTAATCCCATTATTAGAACTATTAGACCATACGGATTCTGTTTCTTTATTCCGCTTAATTCTCGTTGTTCTTCAACAGACATATCATCTATATCTATGTTTTCTTTATTTTTGTTCCACACTGTCACTCCCCCTACATAAGAAAAGCTATTCCTACTATTACTATCTATCATTATTCATTAATGTAGTTACCGAACTCTATTTCATTTCCAACTTCCCAGTTTCAATATAGTCATTAAATAGATCCTCTATATGTTCATCAATTTCTTGACCCCATTTATCTACATCGTCACCTTCTGTTGGTCTACCGAAAATTTCATCTATATATTTATCAATGTATGCTTGCGCTCTATGTGACTTATCTTCCCAAACTTCATAATACTCTTTGGGGGTTACGCCCAATAGAGTTGCTTGCGAATCGAATAACTCCTTCGTTTCCATCAGTTCGTACCTTTCTGAAGCAGTAGTTCCTGGAAACATACCTTCTTTTCTTTCTTCTTTTTCTTCATCTGTTACAGTGATACCCTGCGTTTTTGCTTCTATTATGAATATCTCTTGCTTCAAGTAAGCGGTGACCCACTTTTCCAAGTCATCCTCTAATGAAAATTGCCACATTATTTCTTCGTACGTTATCTCTTCTCCATTTAAAACAGCAGCGATATCTTCTTTTTCGTAGTCTTGCTCGGAGCATGCAACGAAGAAAAGGATAAATATCAACACAGATGATAGGAATAGAATTCTTGGATTTGTCATTGTTATATCACCTCTATATCCCCTACAAAAAAGGTATTTTTATATCAGAAAACCTACTTCTTTTTTTTACAAACATAAATCATTTCATAACTATCATTGGTAATTGGATTTCCTGCCCAATCTTTATAAATATGTTCAATTTCAAAGCCGTTTGAAAACAACATTCTCTCCATTTCCTGTGGGAAAACATATCGCAAGCTGATATTCGTTATTTTTTCGTCAACAAGAACTCCTTGATTGTTCTTATATTTCCTAATTGTAGTATAGTGTTGAATTTGGCGAAGGGAGTCATAGCTACTAATAGTAGATACAACTACTGTATTGTGAGTCTCAGGATCTACATATGTTTTCCAATACTCCTCGGTGCTCGGTTGAAGTAATTCCTCTGGACTAGGAAATCTTATATTAAAAACAAAAACCCCATCTATCTCTAAATGTTTATTCACAGAGGTTAACAATCTATCTTGAGCTTCGTTTGTAAGGAAATGCTGAAAGGAATTCCCTACTGTATAAATGAAATTAGATTTACATGGTAGATTCAAAATTGTACAATCTTGCTTTAGCCACTCAATTTGCAAATCGAGTTTTGCTGCTTTTCTCTTCGCTTCATTTATCATCTCGCTATGTATATCTACACCTATTAATTGAAACCCTTCCTTTGCCAATGGGATCGTTGCTCTCCCAGTTCCACAAGCTACATCTATAATTACTCCTCCCTGCTTTTTGGCCATTTCAAGTAAAAAAGAGATGTCACTTTGAAACGCTTCATTTTCTTTATCATATAAAATAGGGTCATTATATTCTTCAGAATTAGCTAACAATATTTATACTCCTTTAAAAAGCTGGAAGTAGTAGAATGAGCACTCATGTCTCTCTAATAATTACTTCCCCTTCATCATTTTTTTCATTATCCCAAGTAACGTGAATCTCAAAAGTACCTTCTTTGAAAAACAAAGGCATTCTCCTGCGAATAGATTTTTGGATTGGTAGATGGTCAAGTTCACTAATATCTACCCATACTGGTTTCCCCTCTGGAGAATCCTTCAATAGCTGGCCTCTGAAATCCTTTGTTATGTAATTAAATATGATATATCTGTCATTTTTTTTCAGATTTACATATTCGTATATACCTTTAAAAATAAGGTTAGTAACCTCTAAACCTGTTTCCTCCTTCACTTCTCTTATGGCACATTCAACAAAACTCTCTGGAAAATCTACTTTTCCTCCAGGAGGGATAAAGCCCGAAAATCCATCATGCTTTCTATCTAGTAAAAGGATTTTGTTTTCATTTTGAATCATACATACTGTCCAAAACTTATAATTAATTTGCTTCTCCAATTGCTACACCTCGGAATGCTAGTGAATTATTAGTTTTATAATATTATCAACTTTTATGGCTATTCTTTGTATCCAATATATTTTACATCATTTCCCAATGAATGAATAGGGTGAAACTTTCTGATAGCTATATATATATATATAGCACATTTGAATATTTATGTTAAAATAATGTTAGAAAATATAGACAAGGAAAGTTTGAAAAAGTTCTCCTAATTGAATGGAAGAAATCTTTAAAATAAAATGCTTCTTATTTTCCATACTGGAGTTGTTTGCTGTGAAGAAAAAACTTAAAAAAAGAACCAAGAGAGAATCTTTGATCATCTCCGCTGCCTATGGAGTAACTTGGGCAATAGCAAGTGTAATCTTTTATATTGTCCTTCACAACGATGTATTAGGTGGTGTGATTTTTGGGTTGAGTGGAGGAGTTTTAGGCGCTACAACATGGTATTTTCTAGACCGTTTTATGCAAAAAAAATAAAATCCATGGTTGATGGATTCGTTTGTTGAAGTTGAGTTAGTAACATTAGATCTCTCATATTGCTTTTAGACTTAGCATATTGATGGCAAAGCTAATGGAGAATGAATCATTGCTGGGAGGTGAATCAAAGTTACATCGGAATTCATGTCTTTCTGTTATGTTGCCTTATCTTTCATATCTATTTAGTGAATCAGATTAACAAAATTAAAAAAGAAAATAGTCAGTAATAATATTGCTGCAGGAATGTGATTTGATATATTTCCTAGGCAATAAGGAAAGCCCGATTGAAAAAGGCAGCATACCGCTGCCTTTTTTGTAAGGATGAGTCTCTACTTTTCAAGGATTACCATATCTTAGTCTTATAACTCCTCTCCACTAATTTATAGGCATTTCACTCCAAACCTCTTCAAATAATTCATCATCCATTTTAAAAAATACACCACCATACCCGTAACTAATTAAACCACTTTTATACAACACTATCTCCACCGATGTTCCATCCTCCACAGATAAGATCATTTGGCGAAAACTCGGGTCATTACGTTGTGATTCTACTTCACTTCTTACTTGTTCATACGTATAAGGAGTTGTATGATTTAGTTTTTTTACGAACGTATTGATTAATTCCAAGTTTTCTAATGAATGAAGTTTATTATTATCATAGTTCCAGTTACTGTAGCTTTGGTATTTCGCAGACGTTATTCTATCAAAAAGGTGAAGTTTTCCAAATACATCTTCCCCGCTATATACGGTTATCCCATTGAGCGTTTCGTAAAATTCAGCATACACTCGCCCATCATATTTTCCATAGGACATAATCCGAAATTCCTTATCATACCCTTTCACGGAATATACTTCCGTTGTACCAATGGAGGATGCAAACTCGACTGCATAGTCGTCCTGTTTGCTCCACTCATCTATTGTCGGCTTCGTTGTGCCAAGTTTTTCACCCTTGAGATCTTCCACATATGATTCTTCCATCTGTGCTGCTGTCTGTGTATAAATTCTTCCTTGATACACGATGAGACCGATCATATCCATAGATTCCGTGCTAGAAGTACGTTTCGGGAGTTGGATTGCTGGTATAACAACCCCTTCTTCCGTTTTTTCCGTATTAGACCCAGGTGAAGAACCTTCTTCTGTTACGTTAGTTGGACTCCCTTGCCCTTGATCCGCTTGTGCAGGCGTTTTACTTTGTTGTTGACAGCCTCCTACGACGAAAAAGAGAAGGATTGTAAGTACAAAGAAACCAACTTTCAGAAAATAAATTGATGCAAATCTAACCTCTTTCATTTTCATTTCCCCCTGTTAACTATTTTAACTATAAGACAATCATTTTCTTCCATAAGTTTCATTTAATTACCTTGCTCAAAAAATAAAATTTCATCTACTTACAAATGAATAATTCATATTACCATCGCTTAGGCACGGATAACCTATATGTACAGGAACCTTTAAAGGAAATCATTCGTATGAAAAGTAAGAGGGAGTACAACTCGTTGTACGTAAAGAAAAGGAGAGTTGTAGAATGGAATATTTGAATTCTATCATTATATTGGCATTTGTCTCAGCTGTTTTTATTTCAGTAGGTGTAATTGCAATTTTTAAGGAAACTCCAATGCATTTTTGGGCTGGATCAAAAGTTAATTCAGAAAAAATAACCAATGTGAAGGCATATAATAAAGCGAATTGCATGATGTGGATTAGCTACGGCATCACCTTTATACTTGCAGGTTTTGCCCTACCATTATTCGGTGAGGAAATTATAAAAAATATCGTTACCTTTTTATGTACTGGCGGATTGATAATAATGATTTTCGTGTATTATATCATTTATCAAAAACATATAGTGAAGTAGTGTATAAGATCCACTTTTAGTTAAGACATTGAAGAAAAGGGGAGAGATAGATATGAACTTCGTTATCTTTCTTGTTTCTTATCTTATTTTTGATATAGTAGGTTCTTTATCGTACGTCGGGATCTTGATGTTATTTTTTATGCTCATCAAAAAAGTCTTTCATATGAATGAATCTAAATGGAAAGCCCTTTTCAACTATAAAAATGGAAAAGGGATATATTATGTAATGATTTTTCCGTATTTATTAATGCTCCTGATTATCTTTCCATTATGTTTATTTTGGTTTGGCGTTATTAACTTTGAATATACATTTTTAGGTACCTTTTCAATTATTCTCTTATTAACCCTCAGGATCTTTACGTTTTCTAAACTAAAAGATTTAGTAAAAAACTATTCCTGATGAGTTGATCCATGATAACTTTCTACAGTATTGTAACTAAAACGGAGGTTCTTACTTAACATCCTCTCTATCTTTTTCTAATGAATAAAAACGTTGTGTGTTCTCATAAAGTTGTTGATAGACATCCAGAGCGTCAATCTTTTTTATTTCAGCTATTTTACTGATGGATTGGTGAATCATGTTTGGATGCGTCATTTTGTTTTTAAAAGGACCCTCAAATGGCCATGGTCCATCTGTTTCCACCATCATGTTTGATAATGGATACAAGTCCACAAGACGTTGGATCTTCTCCTTGTAGACAACATCTGGGGTTACAGAAATATAGTATCCGTTTTTAAGCATCCGCTCCACTGTTTTCACATCCCCTTTAAACCAATGAAAATGGGCTTTCTCGATGGAATGCTTTTCTAACAATTCGCAAACCATCGACGCATCCTCATACACCGCGTGAAGGACAATGGGTTTTTGAAAATCCTTTGCCTTGATGATAAAGCCCTCCAACAGTTCTATATATCCTTCTAGTTGGATGGTCGGATTTTCTTGTCTCAAATAATAAGGAAGCCCTACTTCCCCTAACGCTACCATTTCACCTTGATGTTTTTCCATAAATGTTAGGAGGAATTCTAGTTCTAAGTCAGAAGGAAGTGCTTGCTCTGGATGATAACCAAACGCAGCGTGAACAACCCCCTTATATTTTTTTGAAAATGATAGATTTTGTTTAGACGAAGCAAGATTGTTAGATACGGAAATAAGCTGATCTCCATGGTCTTTTTCTCTATCACTCAAGATGATTTCTCTATCTCTCGTCGTGTATTTGTCTAAATGAATATGTGCATCGATAAAAAGGTAGTTCATATTTTATCACCTCAAGTATTAGTTTATTTGAAGTAGAAGACCATTACTAGATTTACATTCATAATATCAAAATGATGAACAGATAAAAAAGTTATATATTTTCAAGTACATGTTTGGCTAGTA
The DNA here is from genome assembly GCF_041820985.1 of Evansella sp. AB-rgal1. Classification (NCBI taxonomy): domain Bacteria; kingdom Bacillati; phylum Bacillota; class Bacilli; order Caryophanales; family Bacillaceae; genus Evansella; species Evansella sp. AB-rgal1. The sequence goes on along the minus strand of NZ_JBGUAU010000014.1, from coordinate 40,620 downwards.
CCACCTGTGTCTGTAAAACATGTTTGACACCCACTCCCCTCTACTCTATACTTAAGGTGTCAAAAGTTTTTTACACATCTAATTGATGAGAAGGTGTTTTACATATGGAAAATCAAATGAAAGAGTTGCGAGAAGAGAAAAAGATTTCACAAGGAAAGCTTGCAGACTTGTGTCGTGTAAGTAGGCAAACAATCAATGCTATTGAAAACAACAAGTATGACCCTAGTTTACAGCTAGCTTTTGACATTGCAAAAAATTTAGGGGTCACGGTGGATACATTATTTTTACAAGGAGGTAAAGAATATGAAGAGTAGAATGGTAGTTAGTATATTATTATTGATCGGTTGCTTCGCTATTTTAGGGAATATCATTTATAAACTGATAGCTGGGGATGGAATTGTTCTTAGTGATGTAATATTTTTGAGCATGTTATTATTATTTTTCTTTTTTACAATTACTTGGGGGTCCAGTAAGAAAAAGGACGGTATTCTGCCTAGTGAGGAACTGGGGAAACAAATTCAACATAAGAGCGCTTCTGTTAGCTATTATATGATTGTAAGTTTGCTGTTTGTAGGACTCATTATCGATAGAATCGTTACGGGAACTCCTAATACTACCATAATGATTCTATTCGGTCTTTCTTTGGTCATCCAACCTTTTATTACCTATGTTATTGCGCAAACGTTTCAAATACATCCAAACTCCCTTGGAAAAATAGCGAATTGGTTCATCGAATGTAATAGTAGAATTAGCAAAAAAACGAAGAATAGAATGTTATTTATTATTGGTTTTCTAACGGCACTTTTTATTATTAGTCCATTATTTGAAACAAGTAGTTATTACGATTTATTAACTTTTTTATTCGGTGAGCCTGGAGATAGTTTCAACCCATTCCCTCTCTTGTTCTCAGCGGTAGTAATTGGACTATTGATAACTGGCCTTTATTATTATGAAAAAAGATCCAGGGAAGGAGATTCAAGAGAGCATTGATGTTTCTATTTATCCTCTTCCTACAAGTGTGATTGACATTTACGAAAAATATGGTAATCTAATTTCAAAAGTGAGAGACACAGTAACTGACGGCATTTGTGGAATAAACCACAAGGGAACTGTGTTTTATATTGGTCGAGTCGTCTGGGCAGAGATAAGGACATTGCGTTCCTTATCTCTTTTTTATACTTCTTTTGCGAAGTTTAACTTCTCTAAATGATGAATGTTTAAGAAAAAGTAGCTTTCATCATTTAAGAAATTAGCGTAAGTACCTTTTTCTAATTAAAATTTTGGAGGGATTTTTCATGGAAAAGATCATTTTAGATGGGAGAATTGTTGCCCAAGAAGTAAAAGATAGTTTAGTGAATCGAGTAGAGGTATTGAAATCGAGGGGGAAAGTTCCATGCCTTGCAACAATACTTGTTGGCGATAATCCTTCATCTGAAACGTATGTAAGAATGAAACAAAATGCATGTGAAACAATCGGAATAAAGTCGATTCGGATTCATTTGCCAGAAGAAACAAACACACAGGATTTAATCAGAAGAATACATGAGCTAAATAATGATGACACGATTCATGGCATTCTTTTGCAACACCCTGTTCCATCTCACATTGACGAGCGTCTAGCGTTTGAAGCCATTGATATTAAAAAAGACGTAGATGGAGTGACAAGTGCTGGATATGGGCAAACTGCCTTTGGGTTTGGATCTTATCCTTCTTGTACTCCTTCCGCTATTTTAAGAATTTTAAAGTATTACCAACTATCAATTGAAGGGAAACATGTAGTGGTTGTTGGAAGAAGTCCTATACTAGGCAAGCCTGTTTCTGCTTTACTTTTAAATGAAGATGCCACGGTAACAACATGTCACTCAAAAACTAGGAAACTCCCAGACATTCTGAAACAAGCGGATATTGTTGTTGCAGCAGTAGGAAAACCTGAGTTCATTCAAGGCCAATGGTTAAAAGATGGTGCAGTTGTTTTAGATGCTGGATATAATAAAGGAAATATTGGCGATATTGACTATGAATCTTGTTATGAAGTTGCTAGTGCTATTACTCCTGTTCCAGGTGGAGTAGGTCCAGTTACCATTGCAACATTACTAAAGCACACGGTGGATGCAGCAGAAAGACTTTAATATAATATGAAAAGGAAATCTAGTTTTTTGGTTGATTGGAGCACGTATTCCTTGTGCTCTTTCCTCCAAAGTAAACTAGATTTTTCTTTTTTATGTTATTTAGTTGTTGAGGGGGCAGTTCTTGTGATACCACAAACCGCTTCCTATCGTCATCCTGCCCTACTTTTAGAAACAAGAGAACTGTCATCATGCTTCTTTTTGAAGAAGGTTTTCTCCATATAACCTGTTCCAAATAAAACACCTAAAACGATAATAAGAAATCCGAAAGATTGATACCAATATATTTGCTCATTTAAAAAAATGGCAGAACCAACGAGACCAATGAAAGGAACAAAGTTGTTGAAAACAGCCGTTTGACCTGCTCCTATCCGCTTAATTGCTGCATTGAATAGAAAATGTCCAACAGCAGTTGAAAGAACCGCTGAGACGAAAAAGATGACATATATGCTCCATGGTGCTCCTATCATCTGCGTGATACTTCCTGGCTCTAAGATAAAGCTAACAATAAGTACGCCAATAGCCCCGATGAGAAGCATCATACTTGTCATTTGTCTAGGATCCACTGTTATCGTTGCTTTTCTGATAAAAATAAAGCTGAGCGCTTGAACTGCCATGGAAATAAATATATAGAAATCCCCAAGTGAAACAGACCCTTGACCCCCACCTTGCGTGAGAACAACCCCACTAAAAGCTAAACCCATTCCTAACAATCTCCACTTCGTTAACACATCTCCAAGAAAGATAACCGCAAAAATGGAAGTTGTTACAGGAACAAGAGCTAAAATTAACACTGCATTAGATGCATTCGTTAGAGTTAACCCCATGGTTAAAAAGTAATGATGTGCAGCTATTCCTAATAGACCACCGCAAATAGTATAAAACCATTCCTTCTTGGTTAGCTTCCTCATCTTCATACTTACGAGAATCATCGATATTGCTACAATACCAGCAAGCAAGATACGTACAGCAGTCATGGTCACTGGTGGGAAATATTCAATTAACACTTTTAACATTACAACATTAAGACCCCACGTTACCATCACAAAAAATATGATTCCGATTCCGTAGGTAAATAGAAGTGACTTCTCTTTCATTTTTACAATCCTCATTCCGAAAAATACTGTACATGTATCTTACCACAAGTGGTGGAATGTTAGTGGAGGGAAGGGTAAGAACAGTGTCTAAAGGATCAAAGTTGGTTTCGTGTAAGTGAGTCTTCATAAAGACAATTCACACTGCTCTGACCTCGATTTTGTCCTTATAAGCTCTCCCTTAGCGTTGTTCCGAAAAGGATGCAATAAGAACCGTCCCCACTGCTTCACTGCTTCCATCTGTAAATCGGACAGTTTTCTCATTAGATAGGTTATTGTTCAATCCCTTTGAAAGCGTTTAAATATAGGTATACCTTGTTTACTTAGTTCAGGTTAGTCTAGATAATATGGACAGTTTTGGTCACTTTGATTATATAAGTGATCAAAGCTCGTTCCCTCTGAACCGTAGCAAACAACACATGAAGAAAGCAGGTGGAGAGAAATGAAATCGCTCATTGAAGAATTAGTAGTGGAGGGTAAAGGAATTGTACGGTTAACGCCAACTTGGGTTCCTCGTTCCTTCTGCCGTCCAGGAAAACGAATGAAGCTTCATCAAGATGATTTGTATGTTCTTGGATTACAACGTGGTGGAATAAATGAACGTTGGTTTTCTTCCACAACTCACGCAGAGAATGGTCCTGACACACCGGATGATGAAGGATTGAGCTATGTTGTTTCTGCTGATGGCTCCACGAAAGTGTTGCTGAAAGATGTGGTAAACGAATTGAAAGGACAATTTATAGGGGAAGACCTCTGGAACAAATATAAATGTTGGCCAGTTTACTCAAAGCTGTTTGATAATTTAGGACCGCTCCCACATCATATTCATCACGATGACGAGGCCGCAGCTCGTGTTGGTCAAAAAGGAAAACCAGAAATGTACTTCTATCCTTCTCAATTGAACAATCACGGAGGAGAATTCCCTTACACGTTCTTCGGGATCAATCCTGGTGTTGAAAAGGAACAAATAAAAGAATCCTTAATGAATTTTTCCAAAGGTGATAATAAAATTACCGACTTGTCACGAGCATTTCGACTAACATTAGATACTGGCTGGGATGTTCCCCCTGGCGTGCTTCACGCTCCTGGTAGTCTCTGCACTTATGAGCCACAATTTGCTTCTGATGTGTATGCCATGTATCAATCCGTTCTCCATGGTGACCACGCTGTCCCAGAAGAATTGCTATGGAAGGATACGCCAGAAGAGGAGGTTGGCAATTACGACTATTTAATGAGTATTATTGATTGGGAGAAAAATATAGATCCTAACTTCTATGAAACGAACTTTATGGCCCCAAAACCTGTTTTTCCATTAAAAGAGATGGAGGCAGAAGGCTATGTGGAAGAATGGATTTGTTACAAATCTAAGGTTGCTAGTGCGAAGCGACTTACTGTTTTTCCAGGTCAAACGGTAACAATAAAAGACAGTGCTGCATACGGCCTTTATATGCTTCAAGGGTATGGAAAAATCGGTGATGTATGGAAATTAGAAACACCAGCCTGTATCCGGTATGGACAATTAACAAACGACGAGTTCTTTGTTACAGAACCTGCAGCAAAAGCTGGTGTGACGATTACGAATACATCCGAAACAGAACCGATTGTAATGTTAAAGCATTTTGCGGAAAACAATGATTTGAAGCTTTAACAGGAGAACACCTACTCCTTTTGATGAAGTCGTCGATACTTACTTGGAGTAGATACATATTCTCCTTTAAACTTTCGATAAAAAAAGCTTACATTCACATACCCAATTTTTTCAGCGATCTCTTCTATACTCAATTCCGTATTACAGAGAAGAGAAGCTGCATGCAACATTTTTTGTTTCGTAATCAATTCTGTGAACGTTTTACCTGTCTTGCTCTTAATGAGGTTACTAAGGTAATTTGGAGTAAATCCGAAATGTTTCGCTGTATCCTTTAGTCCACAAGTTAAAAAATGAGATTCAATATATTCTAGTATTTGCATAATATTCGCATCAACAGAATTTCGTTTTTCCTCATAATTTTTATCGTGCTGATATACTCTCATGAGCTCTGTAAATACAACCGTCATGCAATTTTGGATAAGATCGTTGGAATACAGCTTCGGATCAAAGTACTCACACAAAATCATATGAAGAATGTATTGCAGATTTTCATTATCTTCTGAATGGAAGATAATGAAGCGATCATGCTGTTGACTTTCAGATGCCGCATTAATGAGAAAGCTAGATACGATACTATGAGAGTTTGCAAACCTACTTAAAAATGCCGTTGAAATGGTTTCTCGTTCTAGCAATATATTAATTAAAATATCCTCCTCACCTAATGAGCTAATACTGTGAGGAACATCTTTATCAAGTAGGCAAATTTGTCCTTGTGTAAGTACTACTTTTTGTTGATTAATGATCTGCTCACACGAGCCAGAATACATGTAATTCAACTCAATGAAGTCATGCGTATGAGAAGGCATGGGTGCAAACCGATTAGAACGGTTTATGTAAATAGATTGCTCCTTAAAAAAAGGTGCTTTCGGCATTCGTGGTGAGGCATCCTTAGAATATGATTTTTCTAGATCATGAATGTTCACCTGTTCCACATGCTGCATCTTCTCGAAATCATTATATTGCAGCAAAAAAGAATTCAGTTCCGTTCGATTCATACACTTTTTCTCCTTCTGAATGGAAGCATTGGGGACGGTTCTCACTGCTTCCTAACGAGTTTGATGAGAGATGGAACACCCAACTATATTAACTTTTAAGAAAACAAATCATCTAAGCACTGATAGTTTCAGTAACTTCTAGGAATGTTTTGATAGTTTCAGTATACATGATGCGAATGTGCTTTTTAACTACTATATAATTTAGGAGGACAATGATATGAAAATGAAAAATATCTTCTGGGTTTCAATACTATGCTTTTTCCTATTAATTGGCTGTAATACGAACACAGATGGTTCTCAAGGAGATTCTTCTGGAAATGACGATGAAGATATTGTCATTCGAGTTGCATGGTGGGGTGGCCAGGATAGACATGATAAAACGATGGAAGTAATCGAGCTTTTCGAAGCAGAATATCCTCATATTACGATAGAACCAGAGTTTACTGGATGGGATAGCTATTGGGAGCGACTTAACACGCAAGCAGCTGGATCGAATTTACCAGACGTTTTGCAAATGGATTACTCCAGACTTAATGATTACAATGAAAACGATTTAATCATTGATCTAGCTCCGCTTATTGAAAACGGCACAATCAACTTAGATGATGTGGAAGATGTATACCAAGATATGAACACGGTAGGAGATAATGTTATGGCTATCTCTCTAGGTGCCAACACCATTTCCCTATTATACGACAAAGATATGTTGGATAAGTACGGAGTTTCTTTAGAGCCGGGCCACACTTATGACGAGCTCATGGAGCGACTATCCATTGTTTCAGAAGGAGAAGGAAGCGAGTATTACGGATTTGATTTTGCAAACAATGAATATGAATTGTTTTATCTATACGCTAGACAAAACGGGGAAGAATTTTTTAACGACGAAGGAACAGATTTAGGATTTTCTAAACAGACACTACATGACTATTTAGATCTTATGAAAGAAATGCTAGATAATGAGATTAGTCCTCCTCATGATTTTACTATGGAGTTCATGAACGACGGAACTACCATGCTTCAAAATGGATATGTAGCAGCAAGTATGGGATCTAGCAATCAGCTGGTTGCATTTTCCAAAACAACAGACCTCAATTTAGGAGTGACACTATTACCTGCGTTACAAGGTGGTGTTCATGGGAACTGGATCCGTCCAAGTCAATCCTTTGTCATCTCTTCTCATTCTCAACAAGAAGAAGCGGCGGCAATGTTTATTGACTTTGTTACGAATAATCTAGAGGCAAACGAAATATTAAAAGCTGAAAGAGGAGTTCCCATCTCTTCTAAAGTAAGAGAGCATCTCCTTCCTATTGTGGATAACCATGTAAAGGAAACATTTGAATTTCTTGAAATCGCGGAAGATTACTCCAGTGATGCATTTTCGTCTCCTCCTGCAGGGGAAAGTGAGATAGCTGCTTCTTTCTTCAGAGCCGTCGAGCACTTTAAGTATGGCAGAATTACCGTGGAAGAGGCAGTAGAACAGTTTTTCGAAGAAGCGGAACAACTTTTACAATAAACCTTCGTTACAACTGGAGGACATTATTTTTACAAAAAACAAAAAAAGGAGTTCTATGATAATGGTATCTGAAAACATGGATAAGATCATTCACAACGTTATCGATCAAATGAAAAACTTGGAAGCACCATTTGAGGAAAACGAAGTTCCCATCCCTCATATCTCGATGGAACACTGGGAATGGCCACAAGGAGTTGGGCTTTTCGGACTTTATCTCTATTACAAAAAATCTGGGAACAAAGAAATCTTTAATTATCTGGAAGGTTGGTTTGAGCGAAGGTTTCAGGAAGGTTTACCTGGAAAAAATGTAAATACCATGTGTCCCATGCTTACGCTAACCTACTTATATGAAGAAACAGAAAATGAACACTATCTTGATCTCTGTAAAGAATGGCTTGACTATGTGATGAATGATATGCCTCGTACTCAGGAAAATGGGATTCAGCATATTGTTACAGCGATGGAGAATCGAGAACAGCTGTGGGATGACACATTGTATATGACTGTGTTATTTGTTACAAGAATGGGTGTTCTTTTGAAGGACGATAAATATATCCAAGAGAGTATTTATCAGTTCCTTATTCATCTCAAATATCTCACGGATAGAAAAACTGGTCTGCTTTTTCACGGATGGACATTTGAAGGAAATCATCATTTCGCAGGGGCTTTATGGGCAAGAGGAAATTCTTGGTATACAGCGGGAATAGTAGATTATCTTGAAATCGTTGAGTTGCCTCCCAGCATGAAAGAGATATTACTCTCCGCTCTTGAGATGCAAGTAAAGACGTTGGAAAAACTACAAAACAGAAATGGGATGTGGCATACATTATTAGATGATTCTTCAACGTATGTGGAAGCGTCCGCTACCGCTGCATTCTCCTATGGTATATTAAAGGCCGTTCGTAAAGGTTTTCTTCCTGAGAAATACAAGGAGACAGGTGTTAAAGCTTGGAAAGCCGTGATGGAGCGGATAGATGAAAAGGGAATTTTACTGGATGTCTCGTACGGAACTGGTATGGGGAGTGATTTACAATATTACAAGGACATAAAAGTGTGTCCAATGCCTTACGGTCAATCAATGGCACTATTAATGATGGTGGAGGGCCTAGAGCATGGGCTGACTATTGAGACAGTAAAATAATAAACTAGCTGTGTTCCACTTCTATCTGCTATATTAGAAATGGACACAGTTTTTTGTATATTACTAGAGCTACCACTGCTATACTAGGTTCACTACTATTTTATGAAGGAGATCACCTTATTTGAGCGTTTATTTGTTTATCTTATATCAATTTCTTCTCTTTATCATTTTACTGCTAACGAACCTTTTTTTCGGAAAACTAATAGGTCCACCGCTCGAACTAATAGATGTACTTGCTACCATTCTTTCTCTCCCAATCTATCTGCTATGCTTTATGTTAATAGAGAAACTGTACAAACGACTATCTTCTATTTCTAAAAGAAGAAAAGTAGCATTTTCTATTCTTGCCTTTCTTTTAGCGGTCATTCTATTAACAACAATAGAGAATCTTTGGTATGAGTTTACTGGGAATATGTTGTTTTAACATTATGAAAAGACTATGAACAAGTATGGAAAAGTAATATTGGAGGAGTGAACGGAATGATTTATAGGGAAAAAGAAAAATCAATCGAAACAGATAGATTACTTCTACGAATATTTAGAGAGTCCGATGCTAAAGACGTTACCCTTTTATGTAATAATTACAATATTTATAAGAATACATTGTATCTACCTTACCCATATTCCAAAGAGGATGCTTTATCTTGGATAAAAAATCATCTTGGTAACTTCCACATTGATAAAAGCTATGAATTCGCGGTAACAGATAAGGTTACAGGAAAGATATATGGTGCAATAGCATTATCTAACAATCAAAGTTTTCATCATGGTGAAATTGCTTATTGGGTTGGAGAAGATTATTGGGGAAATGGTTACGCTTCTGAAGCTGCTAAAGCTATACTTGAATTCGCTTTTCACGAAAAACAGTATCATAAAGTATTTGCTCGATGTTTTCATTCAAATCCAGCTTCTGGAAAAGTGATAGAGAAAATAGGCATGAAAAAAGAAGGTATCTTGAGAGAGCATGTAAAAAAAGAGAACAAATACATAGATTTAGTTTATTATGGAATTCTCAAAAAAGAAGTATTATTAAAATAATGAAATTGGAAGGAAGAGGACTGCTGTTTATTTATAGCGAAACATGGAATCTATATCAAATCGTCCTCTATTTCCTTCCTTATTTTTTCCGCTCTAATTCATCTACTCTGGCGGAGAGCCGTTCGATCTCTCGCTTCATTTCCGTTTGTTCACTACGCATTTCTTCTTTTTCCGTCTCCAAATGTTCATTCCATCTTTCACGGATAGGTTTCACGTAAAAGTTTATTAAATAACCAAATATAAATATAATAAATCCATAAAACAGTAATCGATAGATAATTTCCATGAGAAACCTCCTCTATTTTACACCGATATTCAAAAAAACGTTAGCATCAGGCAGGGACTTTGTTAATTCCATGTTTTCCTCCCTAGATTTTTATTGTCGCGACGTGTATAAAATTCATTACGGATAAAACGGAAATAAGTTTCAAAGACGGAGAAAATCAAATGCTTTAAACTTAATTACTGCAGTTGCAATTGCTGCGAATATATCTCCAATAACGGAGAAGATTGCTGCCATTTCTCCTACCCAGAAATGACTTTAATTATTTGTAAAAACCTCCATATTTTTCTTAATAGATAAACCAAAATACATATATGTAACAGTTAAGCTTTCTATTGGTTCTTCATAATACTCAACTAAAATACCGTAGCTTAGAGGAGTTCCCTCATTTTTATTAATCACTTCTAAGGCTTGATTACTTGTTATTTTCCGCTGAATTTTTTCTTCATCCAACTTCATAAAAAGAATATTTGGATTATCGGTTCCGACTTGAACTCCTTGCAAAGTATCATAACTCACACCTAACGCTACATTTTTAGGCTCTTTTTTCCCATTAACAGTTACCTCTTTTAAAGTAATATCCATGAAACCGTTGTTAGAAAAATCATATACTGTTTGTTCTATTCCATCTTTACTATATTGGGATCCCCCAGAAAATACGAGAGGGTTGCTGAAGTAAACATACCCAATGAAGCATAAACTAATGATAAAAAACGTCAAAACAGGAAGTAATACAATCTTATTTTTCAATCTAATTCTCCTAACTAACATTATTTTTATAATCCCCCCAGATTTGGTACATATTATATTTTATTCTAGTTGCTCCACTTTCAAAGCCTTCGTCTGAGGAGGATTTGATTCACGAATATAGTCATACCATACTGCTAAGTTCTGACCTTTTCTGATACTATGTAGCTGTTTTTCATCTTCTACTTTTACATAGATTATGTTATAAAAATCTTTGGAATCATCTATGGATTTGAGGGCAATTTCGTTCCTTCTTTTTTTCGTCACTTTTCCGTAAAGTATTTTATGATCGGATAAGCCGAATAGGTCATTCTCTTCTTCCATAGTGATTTTGGATCCTTCACCCATACGTTCTTCACTTTGAATGAGGTGATCCCCTTGACCACAACTAGTGAGCAGAAAGCTGAATATGAAACAAAAAGAGAGGGCCTTCTTCACATTCATTCCTCCTTTTTTTTCAAAAGGCTCTTTTCGTAATAATTGTTGCTAATAGCTTATTAATGGGATTAATTTACTATTTTATGGTATCATTAGATATAGAGTTCTTATGATACGAACGGGGGTTAATTCAACAAACAACAGTGTTTTTTGTAAATCCAAAAATATATTAAGGAGATTGCAAAAATGTTTAATAACAAAGTCCAAATGATAATGGGAAGTATTATCTGTATCTTAGTTATATTTTTAGGCGTTTTTTCATCGCTACACTACTTTGGGGTTAAAGAAGATGAAAGACAGCGGCAATTATTTATTAATCACCTATACTTTTCAATCGATAATTCTATATATTATATTGAGACATTAATGGAAAATAACAATGGAAATGAGAGTTTAGAATATTATATTCGTGCATTAGAAAAGAATTTATTAGAAGCTGATGCTTCTATACGTTATGGCAATATGCTTATGGATAGTAAGCTTTATCCATCGGATTTTTTTAGGCATGCGTCCAATTTTTTATATGGAGTAAGTATGACTGGCTCAGTCACCGCAGATGTTCCCCCTATGGCAGATAATAATGAACTTACCGAAATTGACTTAGCTTTACTAAATACTATTAAAGGTTATTTGGAAAATGCTAAACAAGAAATGTACTCAGAACAAACAAAACAAGAAAACCCAAGTTTAACAATTGATGAATTAAATAAAATTATAGCGACTCATCTAAATAATCACCATTCAGAAATCTATAAAGATGCTTTTAAATAGGGTTTTAATTCAATTAATGTTTGTTATCTGAAGAACAAGTTCAGCCGCTTCCTCTTGGGAGTGGTTGATTTCATACCTCGCGCAAATATTGAACAGTAATCAAATTGGACTTCTGACACGCACTTAAAAGCATTTGGTTTACTCGTTCCTTGGTCGCCATTTTCTTGCTCTGTTGAAGAAAATTGAACCAGTAAAGGTAGTTATCTAAATACTTGGTTGCCACACCTTGGAACCGTTGCATCCAGTCCTTCAAACGCTTATGGTAGCTGTTCACGTGCTGTAGATGGTAAATGCCTTTTTTGACATATCCCTCTTTGCTCAGGTTAATCGTTTCGTGCTTAAGTTCCTTGATAAGAGCGAATTTCTTGTAGTTTGTAGCTGTATCTGTACATAACAAAGAAGATGGGTCTATATAATCCCCAATAACGGCATCAATTTCTTCTGCTCTAACACGTCCTGTTCCTGCTTTTTGAGCAATCACTTTCCCATTACGGTCTTGTGCCACCACGACAGCGATTTTAAGGTTACTAATACCTCTCTTCTTATCTCTACCTCCACGTTTCTTTGGTTTTCTATCGACCACTTCACGCCCTTTTAAAGACTCCTTAAAGAAAGTCTCGTCGCTTTCAACGATACCTTTTAACGTTTGAAATCCTAATGAACGAAGGGCGAAAAGCACCTTGTGCCGCCAATAGAATGCAGTAGATAGGTGAATGTCCAGTTTTTCAGCAATCTTTGGCAAGGTATACCCTTCAACCATTAACTGAAAAAAGGTAGACCACTTTCCAATATAACGAGTTCCCGATATAGGAGTGTTTGTTAGGTCGTTGAAAGACTTACCACAATCACGACATAGATACCTTTGTCTATTCCTGTATGTACCGTTTCGTTTTACCTTTACACTACCACAATGAAGACAACCTAACCCTTCATTAAAACGTGTTTCTCTAATAGATGTAAACGCATCTTTCATATCTTCATTTGCATCAGAGAAAAACTCTTCTTTTATAAGGTCAAACAGCTTCTGTTGCTCGTGTTTTGGTAAATCTGAGAAATTGGCATAAACGTCTTTCCACATCATATATCCCTCCTATGGCTGTATTTTAGCATCTTCTAAGAGTCTGGTCAAAATAGCAACAATCTATACTAAAACAGCCTTTCAAAAAAAAGAATTCCCTAACAATTAATCTTGAGTTACATTATACTAGATTTCTAGGCTACATAGATACTTTGATTTCTTATGAAGGAGTGAGCACTTTTGTTAGATTTATTTCAATATAATTGGCAAGTGAGAGAAGATTGGTTTAGATGGTGTGAGAAGATTTCCATCGAAGAACTACGAAAGGAACGTACGGGTGGTATGGGAAGTATTATAAAGAATTTATATCATGTTTGTGACTGTGAACAATTATGGGTCGCTCATTTGCAAGAAAGACCATCTATTGAATCCTCGATTTATTCTATTTCTACACTCCAAGAGGTAATTGATTTTTCAAATAAAACAAGGGCTGTAACCGAAGACTTCCTGAGATTCTGGACTCTGGAAGATGAGGATAAAATCTTAGAGATACAGAGTAAAACTGGCAAGGTTCATACATTTACATATGGAAAGGTGCTGCGACACATCATTACCCATGAAATCCACCATATTGGCCAGTTATCTGTATGGGCAAGAGAGTTAAATGTGAAGCCTGTTTCCTCTGATTTGATCATGAGAGATTACTAAAAAGGAAGGGGTTACCCTGCTTCCACTAACTGCAAAACATTCTATCTAGACTTAGAATGAGGTATTATGCCTTATAAAATTTCCCATATTTATTCCAAAACAAAGCCTAGTTTGTTATCATTAACTATGAATTAATAACCAAATAAATAGAAAGAAAAGGTGATTATTAGGAGGTTGTTATGAAAAGTAATGGTATGTACGTCTTAGCTTTGCTAGTTATAACATTTATCGTTTTTGCTATTGGAGCAACCCTATTCGTATCGACTAATCCATACACAGATTTTATACTTACTCTAATTGCGGTACATTTAGTGGCTTCGAAACTAGTTATCAAGGAAAAAGAGAATGTATCTTATTTTTACAGGACAAGCATTCAAAAGAGGACACTCTAAAAGGCAAATACTTTCGGAGCGTCCTCTTACTTATCATTTCATTGCCTTTATCAATCTAGCTGGATTTCCTCCAACAACAATATTGCCAGGTCCGTCTTTCGTAACCACCGCACCTGATGCTATCACCACATGTCCTACAGTTACTCCTGAGGTTATTACTGCATTTCCGCCAATCCAAACATTGTTGCCAACGGTAATTGGCTTTTCATATAGGTGTTATACTATCTCCTCCGTGAAGATACAACTGTGTTATCTTTCATTACTATTTCATACCTAACCGTTGATGTAGTAAAAGTTCTATCTTCCGTTGTTTCTTGCTGGTGAATATAACGGACTACTACCTCATAAGTAGTATACTCCGTTGGTTCTTGACTCTCATAATTCTCATATCTTGAAATATTTATAATGTTTATGATATCAAAATCATATATTTGTGAATCGTTTGATAGAGTGCTTATGTGAGGACGTATGACATTCTCTTTAAGCTCTTCAAGAACCCTTACCTCCTCTTGATTAAGAAGATTTGGTAACATAAACAGCAGAATACAAATTGCCACTAACCCTGCGATGAGAGTTACTACCCATTTATCAGGCTTCTTTTTCTTACGTGCACTCATATTGTCACCTCCCTTTTCATAACATAATCCTTTTACGTTTGGTACCTTAAAAGGTTTCTCCAAACATTTTTTAAACATACCTGCTTCGTTAAAAATATGGTACCCCTTATTTACTAAGCATTTAGTTGATTTATTCATGTATACACGTTCTATGGTGGCTTAACAACATTGATATAGCAATAAAAAACACATACGATTTCAATGAATCGCATGTGTTTTTGCTTCTGAAAACTTATTAATACCTATGAAGTGAACATGTTAACACTCATACACAATAATACTTTTCTTATACAAAACCCTACTTTTCCACTCGTGGAGTCCCATATGCTGGAACCGGCACCTCTGCCCAATCGATATCAGACGCGAAATAAAAACTTGGGTATGGTGGTTGATTGTACACTGTATTTTGCCACGCAATCCCTGTTCGATATTGGGCATCATGCATTAACGTATAAAGCTTTCGATCCGTTATTTCTGTATTGACATAAATCCGAATAGCAGAGCTATCAGACTTACGTACAAGAAGTTCTTCTCGCCAATCACCAAAAATGTCTGCTACTAGACATGGATTTCCTTTTGTTCCATTGTTCGTTCTTGTATCTGTTGCCGTTAGCAACACGCCTTTTTTCCAATCAACAATGGTAGGTGTTTCATCGTGGATGCCATGAACAATTTGAGTTGTCATATCTCCTGACCAGTTAATGTTCATATTTGTACCAGGAGCATCCATACTGATTTGCTCCCCTTTTGCTGTTTTCAAACCAAATCCATTCGCCCAAGTCTCTAATCCACGGTGCTCAGGATCCACATCCCCAACAATTCCACGGTCACGATCCTCCGCAGCAAATTCTCCTAAAAGAACCTCTCCGGTAGCCGCATCACGCAATGTATATCCATACGGAGCATATCTTCCATTTTCGTGAACCATGAATATTTCAAGACCAGGTCTATCTGGATCGATATTTGCCACATGCAACGTATCGCCGTGACCTAGTTTTGCAATGGTTCCTGGAGCAGCACTTTCTTCTGGCATCATATCACTTGAGCTATAAAGGACCGTTCCATCATGATCAATGGTGGCAGATCCATAGATGATTTCCTGTTTTCCATCTCCATCCACATCTGCAACACTAAGGGAATGAGCACCTTGATTTGTAATAGAACCAAATTCCTTCGACCTTCCATCTCTTGGATGAGGGTTATCATTAAATGGGTTACTCATTGGTGTCCAGTCACTATCAACTGTCCAATATTCCTTTAACTGCTCACCATCCCAGCTATAAGATACAATCGCTGCTCTTGTGTAATACCCTCGTGCAAAAATAGCGTACGGTTTTTCCCCATCAAGATAAGCAACTCCCGCTAGAAAGCGATCCACTCGGTTTCCTGGCTCAATACGATGTAAAGAATAATCGCCCCACATTAAGCCATCATCCTGACGACCTGGTTTATAAGGGATCGTTTCTAACTCTTTTCCACTTTCGCCTTCAAAAACCGTTAAATATTCAGGACCTTCTAAGATAAACCCTTCAAAATCACGAAGGTCGTTTCGCGGTGATCTGCTTGGAGCATATTCATCAATAAAATAGGTTGCTAGTTTCGTTGCATCTTCTTGAGTTAGAGGATAAGCATACTTACTCTCTATGTCGAAGCATTCCTCCAGCGTTTTTGGCCAATTGCCATTTACGACCTCTTCATGCTCGTGCCATCTCTTGAATAACCTTACAACATAATCAAAATAATCTTCACTACTCATACGATAATCATCTTCATTACTATATCCAGCTTGGAGGTCTACTTGAGGCATGGAAATATAGTTTTCCGATAAAACCTCACCGTTTTCGTCGTATCTTATGATTTTTGTGCCTGGAGCTGTTTTCATCATCATTTCTGCTTTGCCATCACCATCAAAATCATATACCATAAACTGAGTATAGTGTGCGCCAGCTCGAATATTCACACCCAAATCAATTCGATAAAGCAATGTTCCATCAAATTTATAGCAATCAATAAATACATTACCCGTATAGCCTTTTTGTGATACATCCTTCGAGTTCGATGGATCCCATTTTACGAAAAACTCGTATTGGCCATCCCCATCTATATCGCCAACACTCATATCATTGGCAGAGTATGTATATTTCTCTCCAGCAGGTGTTACCCCATCTGCTGGTTTTTGCAAAGGAAGATCGTAGTAGGAATTCTCCCAAGGAAGTACTTTTTTACTTTTATCCACTTCTTGACCATTCTCTACAGCACACACATGATACTCCGATGTTTCTGTACCTTCTTTGTCTAAGAAGTTCGTGCTGTCTGTTACTGTTGCAACTAGGGTATCATCTCGATACACATTGAAATCGCTACCAATTAAGCCGTTAGAAGAGTAGCCTGTCACTTCATTCCCTAACAACCTCCAATTAAGAAATACACCATCGGTAGTAGCCACTGCAACTAAGCCCCGATCAAGATGCTCTAATTGAATCTTTTTTCCACCTTTTGAAACGTTATTCATTGTCATTACTTACCCACCTTAAACTAGTAATCTTTGTTTCCATTTCTATTATACTTAAAAACAGAAAATATTTCACGGGAAGCAGTGGGGACGGTTCTCGGTGCTTCCTTCGTTTTGCTAAACGAAAGAAAATGAAACCAACATAATATAGTATCTTTTGTACTACCGAAATCTCTTTACCCAACGAAAAGAAGCACGAGCAAATTACTCATGCTACCTTACTATCTCGCCTTTCGATACTCTAAAGGAGATAAATGGTTCAGCTTCTTAAAGAGCTTAATAAAATAACTAGTATTCTCATAGCCTAGCTGGTTTGATATATCTTCAATTGTATAATTGGTGTTATGTAATAAATCAACTGCTTTTTTCATTTTTAATCTTGTTACATATTCAATAAAGGTTTCATTTGTTTCTTTTTTAAACATTCTACTAAAATAGCTTGGATTCATAAATAAGTGCTGTGCAACACGTTCCAACGTTATTTTCTCATGAATATGTTTTTCTACATATTTTTTTACTTCCCAAATTTCAGGTCGGTCAGATTTCCCCTCTGCTTCCACATGGGTAATAATCTCACGTAAAGAATTACAAATATATTTTTCCACTTGATGAACGGCGTCTAATGAATGGATTTCACTATGAAGTACATCTGTATGACTCTTTTCATCTTTAAATATATAATTGAAGTTTAATTGCATCGTTACTAGTATGTTGTTTACCCAACTTTTCACTGTTTCTGGATGGTATTTATTATCTTTTATTATTTGAATCCACTTACTAACATTCCTACCAATCTCCGATTCATCCCCATCAGATATAAGCTGTTTCCATTCTTCTACCACCTTTGAATAGTGAGAAAAAATGTTATCTGTTGAAAAATTTCTGTTTAGATTTTCTAATGAAAATACACTTTTCTCTTCAATATAAAACCACTCATGCTTCATCTTTATTATTTGTTGAGTATATTGTTTAAGTTGGTGAATGGTTGCTGCTGGCTTACTATACATAAAGGCTAGCTTTGCTCCACAATAATTTTCCAATGTATTTTGAAGGCGTACCAAAAATTTCCTAATATCTTCATACATATTATCTTTTATACTATTTGTTACTGGGAAAAACCAGATAATTTCGAAGTTATCATACACAAAACCTTCCATCTTCATTTCTTGTGCAATATTGTCCATACTATACATGAGTAGGTCTGACGATTGAAAACGCTCAAGGACGCAATCGATGTTTTGAACACATCCAATAACAGGGATATAGTTTTTTTCATCTAAATGAAGATGAAAGTCTTTACTCCTTGTTATCCACTCTTTCTCATTACTAATAGGACAGTCTATAAACGATCTAAGCCATTCTTTTTTTAGAGACATTCTATTTTGATTCACGATTTTCTGCCATCGAGTCATATCATTCTGTTGTCTCTTCTTGGCAGTTATTTTTTCAATTACTCTATCTATTGCCTCTTCCAATGTTTCTGGTTCCATTGTGTCTTTTAAAATATAGTCATTCACTAATAGTTTTAGTGCTTTTTTTGCATACTGGAAATCGTCGTGACAGGAAATAATCAATGCCTGTATTTCAGAATCCAATTTTCCTATTTCCTCTAAGAGTTCTAAACCATCCATATTCGGCATATCGATGTCCGTAATAATAATATCCGGTTTGCTTTCTTTCGCTACCCCTAATGCTTCTACCCCATTTTCACACATTCCGATCACTTCGAGACCCTTTTCACTCCAAGGTATACAATCATTCATAAACTCTAACATTTGATAGTTATCATCCACGAGTAATACTTTCATTGATTCACTCTCCTCCTTGGTTGTGGAAATCGAAAAGTAACTGTCATACCAGTATGTAACTCACTTTCAATATTCATTGTGAATTTACTCCCATAATATAGGCGCATTCGGTCATAAATATTTTTCAATCCAATTCCAAATAGTTTTTCTTCTTTCTGAAGATAATTATTAATAATGTTTCGTTTATCTAAAGTTAAATGCTTTTGAAGCATCTGTAGCCGATCTTTATCCATTCCACATCCATCATCTTGAATGGAGACAACAACAAAATTCCCCTCTTCACTAGACTTTAGATAAACATTTCCTGCTTCACTTATGATCCCATGCTTACAAGTGTTTTCTACAATTGGTTGAATGAAAAATCTCGGAACGGTTGTTTCTAGTGATGTGGAAGATAAATGTAAATGTACTTTTATTGGATTTTTCCTCATGGAGTTAATGAGATCTAAGTAGTCCATCGTATATTTTACTTCCTCATCTAACGTGATCCACTCTTCTCCTCGATATGTATTACGTAAAAATTTATTAAAAGATACAATTAAACGTGATGTTTCCGTATCTCCACTTTTTAGAGATTTGATGCGAATGGTATTTAGGATATTAAAGATAAAGTGTGGCTTTATTTTCGATTGTAATATCTCCATTTCCGCTTGCCGTTTCATCATCTGTTCCACTTTCACTCGTTTTATCATTTCTTGTATTTGATCCAACATTAAATCAAACGCTAATGCTAATCCACCAATCTCATCATTCCTACGTATGTTTGAACGAATATCAAGGTTTCCTTTTTCAATTTCTTGTGCAATCTCTGCCAAATCTCCAATAGGACGAGTAAATTTATTAACAATAAATAGTAAAGAAATAATTAATATGAAGAGCGCTGCGCCTAAAATATATAAATTCATGGTATAAGCTTTTGTCAGTGGAGCAGTAGCTTCATCATAGGACATAAAGCTTACGAGACTCCAATCAGAAAACTCCATTTGTCTATGAATCATTAAATACTTATTGCCATTTTCTTCTATAAATCGGTAATCATTTGGATTAATTTCATGATAGTATGGAAACTCCTTCCCTACTAATTCCATAGATTCATCGTATAACACTTTCCCTTCCTCATCCAAGAGAACAATACTTCGACTATAATTTATGTCTTTACTAGAAAGTATTTTATCCATTTCCGATTTATTCACCCCAGCAAACATGTAAGCTGTAGTTTTATTATTATAATCGATTAATCTCCTTCCTAATAAAACCATTTGATCCATGGGAGCTAATACTTGATTATCACGCTCCAAATCTAATGCATTAAAACTATGGACTTCAAAGGTATAGAGTTCGTCTAGTATAGAAGAACGTTCCCGTGCAATATCTATATCTACCTTGCCTCGGTAATTTTGGTTAACAAAATGTTGCTGACCATTTTGTTCCCCTTCTTTTGGGATAATATAAATATTAATATTACTATTTCGGGTAAAGTAGTCTAATTTAGAATTCACATCTAAATATGCTCTTGGCGGAATTGGGGCATGGATACTTCTATTCAATATGCTTTTAATCTCACTATCAAAATGAATATAATTCATTACTTGTAAGATATCGTCTAGCATTTTATTCACATACAAGTTTCCGATTTCGAGGGAATACGTTTCATTTTCAATCGTTTGGGTTTGAACAACTTTACTACTCGTATAAATCGTGTTACCCATACTAAATAATATAGGAAAAGACATACAAAGAATAATTACGAATAATAATTTTTTTCGAAAAGATATTTTATCGATTATTTTAAAACCCTTCATATGCATGCAATACACCACCCGCACAGAACTATAGATTCATAGTATCATGAAAACGCATTCTTTATAACACTTGTGATGGAATATATATACAGATTTTTTACTATAAGTAAAAACCTATTTCATCTTGGTTAGGAGCAGTTTCTCTCAATGTGAAAAAACCGACAGAAAGAGGCTGGAACAAAAGTGTTTTCAGCAAAGAGAAATCCGAACGAAATGATTCTTGGTATCCTATTCGCTGCAGAAATATACTTCGCTTTCCGCGGGTGGCTGGTGAGCCGCCGACCGCTTAAGCACTCTTGGGGTCTCACCCTTGCCTTTTGATCCCGCCGGAGTCTTCGTATATTTCCTCCGCTAAAGTTACCTATCGTTCGTCTTTTCAATGTTACACTTTCGTTATGACCCAGCCTCTTTCTATTTCCAAAAATATTTACTAATTTACATTCTCATCAATAACTTTCTGCACCCCTTCATGCGCTTTCTCTAACGTAGTATCTAAATCTTGCTCATCTAATAGGAATTTCTCTACCTCATTCTGATAAGCTGTTGCTACTTCATTAAAGAATGGAACTGGGATATGAAGATTCTGTGCTAGAGTCACATCTAATACATGAATCAAAGAATCTACGTTTACTTTATCCCCATACGTTGACTCTAATAGATTCTCTAAAACAACATCCATATCTGCGCCTAAATAGTCTGGTAGATATTTTCCTTGCATCACGATTCCTTCCGTAGTATACCAACGAATAAACTCGAACGCTTCTTCTTTGTAATCAGAACCTGAATATACTGTTAAGAAGTCTGCACCAGCAGGAGTATAAATATCATCTCCATCATTCGCTTTTGGATAAGGAGCAAACGCTGTTGTAAATTCACTTTCTTCGTCAGGTCTTCCACCAGCTTCCGCAATCATCCAGCTTCCCGTCATGATCATAGCTGCTCTTCCTGAGAAATATTCAGGACGATAGTTTAAACTCATGGAAATAGTATCAGCATACGGGGTAGCTGAACCTTCCTCATGACCACGTTCACGAATTTCTAATGATTGTCTAAATAATGGACTATCAACATTAGATGTTACTCCATCATCTTTCACAAAACTACTGTTTTCTGGTTGATTAAAGACTGCTAAACGAATATAGTCATTCCACGTGTGGAAGAATGTTCCATATTGTTTATTTTGTCCTTCCCCTTTTGTCAAGGCTGCAGCGTAGTCCATATATTCATCCCAAGTCCAGTCTTTTGGAATCTCAAGACCTGCTTCATTTAATGCATCTTCATTAATCATGACAAAGTTCATATTGAATTTCCCTGGAAGAGCATAATAATGTCCATCAATTTTGGTGTCCACTCGATAGTCATTATCATAAGTAATTCCTGCAGTATTAATATATTCGTCTAATGGAGCAAACATCCCTTGCGCAACACGTTGTGAATAACCTTGTGGGCTATTTACCATAATAACGTCTAGCTGATCCCCAGATGCAGCAGCTAAATCAATTTGTTGCATCGTTTCATCTGCATTATTATTCTCTGGTGTAACAGACTCCACTTTAATGTGTGGAAATTCCTCTTCAAAAGCTGCGATTACTTCATGCCAATTGTCTTGTTCTTCGTTGTACCAATGGTGAAGCCTAATGGTTACAGGATCTGGGTCAGGCTCATTCTCATTATTGTTATCATTATCAGAATTATCTGTGTTATCAGTATTATTGGTATTATCTGTGTTACCTGAATTACTTGTTGTATCCGTGTTACCTGAGTTATTGGAACAAGCAACGAACACAAACAGAAGGGCCAACATCAACGCAAACTGTACTACTCTTTTCATTTAAAATCCTCCCTTTTTTTATGTTTAAATATTTATCCTTTCACTCCACCGATTGCGATTCCTTCGATTACATATTTTTGACCTATAAAGAATATCACAAGAAGTGGAAGGATTGCTGAAACAGTACCTGCCATTGTTAAGCTGTATAACTGACCACTTTCATTTGCAAAACGAGAAATTGCTAATGGAATTGTTGTAAGACTATCGGAACGGAGGAAGATCAAAGGTCCTTGATAATCATTCCATGTCCAGATAAATCGTAATATAGAATAGGTTGATATTGCTGGTAATACTAAAGGAACTGCTACTCTCGTAAAAATGGTAATATGTCCAGCTCCATCTATTTTTGCAGATGCAATATAATCATCATGTATTCCCATGAAAAATTGTCGCAACATAAATGTTCCCAGTACACTAAAACTATTTAATAGAATTAATCCAAGATGTGTGTCAAATAAATCCAAGTACATATACAACATAAATTGTGGTACTAAAATAGCTTGTGCAGGGATCATGAATGTCGCTAGAACAACAATGAATAAAGTGGTTCTTCCTCGAAATTCTATTTTTGAAAAACCATAAGCAGCCATCGCGGATACTGTCGTCGAAATAATCGTTGTCAATATGGTTACTTTTATTGAGTTCCAATAATAAAGCGGGAAGCCACTCGACCAAACTGTGGCGTAATTGTCCCACCGCCAGACATCTGGAATCCACTGAATTGGATAAGCAAATACTTCATTTTCTGGTTTCACTGATGCTGATAACATCCATATAAATGGTAGTAAAAATACGATTCCTACAATAAACATTATCACAGTGAAAACGATTTTAGAGACATGATGTTTCATTAGGTTTCCTCCTCCCTTCCTTAATAGTTCACCCATTTTTTCTGTCCAAACCACTGTATTGCAGTAATAATGAGCAAGGTCAGTAGTAGGAACATAGATATGGCAGATGCATAGCCTGAACGTAGATTAACAAATGCCTGTTCATATAGGTAATAAACCATTACAGAAGTAGAGTAACTTGGTCCACCTCCAGTTAATACAACAATTAGCTCGAAGGCCTTAAAGCTATAGATGATTCCGGTAATTAGTAAGAAAAATGTTGTTGGAGATAACATCGGTAACGTAATAAATTTAAATTTTTTCCAAAGGCCTGCTCCATCAATATCTGCAGCCTCGTATAAATCCAAAGGGATATTCTGAAGTGCTGCTAAATAGATAATAAGATTGAACCCAACCGAAGACCAGACACTAATAATGATTACCGAAACTAAAGCCCACTTTGTATCTGCTAGCCATCGCGGTGGGTTATCGATTCCAATTGCCATGAGAAATTCGTTAACAGGTCCATATGATGGATGAAATAATAGCTGGAAAACAATCGCAATAGCAACAATACTGGAAATGTAAGGGATAAAGTACACTATTTTAAAGTAAGCTTTGAAATACACATGTTTATTAATAACGATTGATAGAAATAATGCCAGTGCCATCGTAAGAGGAACCGAAAATATTAACCATATATTATTCTGAACAGATTTAATAAATAATTCATCGCTTGCTAGCCTTTTGTAGTTTTCTACCCCTACGAAATTCAAATCTCCTATTCCTCGAATAAAAACCCAATCTGTAAAACTAACAATCAAGGCTGCGATAATTGGTAGAATTACTAAAATAGTAGTTCCCAATAACATAGGACCAATAAATAAATACCCAGCAAATGTTTCTTTTGTTTTTAGTTTATAACTCCACTTTTTTGGATTATTTGGTTTTAAAGAAGACCCTAATTGTTGTTTTTTCGGTTCTGTTACTGGGTCCATGAATCTCACTCCCCACATATAATTAGTTAGTAATTATAGTTTACAAAATAATGTATGCGTTTACATGGAACTATTTTGTTCAAAGATACAAATATTTTGACTATTGCGACGGGGAAGCAGTGGGGAAGCAGTGGGGACGGTTCTCAGTGCTTCCTTCGTTTTCCTAAACGAAATATTCGGAAGAACATCTTCGAGACCCTAAACAGTCCTCTAAATAAAACGAATCAAAAAACAAACTATTTATATCTCAGCTTCGTCTATATAATAGGAATAACTTCGACACTATTGATAATGTAAAGTTCCGGTAAGAGGGAGAGAGAAAATGAGACTTCAAGAAATCGTCGGCATAGTTAGAGAATATTTTTTTGTAGCATTGGTCGCAGTAATTGCTTTAATGTTTCTATTCTTTATAGGGTACTTTCTTTTTTATCGAATACTATTAAAAGGGAAAAAGGACCTTTCAAAGAAGAATTTGATTTTATGGGGAATGTTTATTGGTTATTTTATCATGGTTATTGGGGTGACCTTTTTAAATCGCGGCTCTGGTTTTCAGGGTGGAACTAACTTCGCCTTATTCAGTTCCTATCGACAAGCTTGGCACAGCTTTAGTTTAAGACATTGGCAGTTTGTTATATTGAATATCATTATGTTTGTGCCATTCGGTATCCTTTTTCCACTATTACATAAACGTTTTCAAAAGGCGATTGTGACAATCGGGGCAGCTGCTTTATTTACCCTTTCAATAGAAAGTCTTCAACTTGTCACGAGATTTGGGAATTTTGTGGTGGATGATCTTTTTAACAATCTACTAGGTGGAATTATTGGATACGGCATATTTATGGGTATTCTTACCATAAGAACGCGGGGGATAAGAAGATCTTGTCTCTATTTTTCCCCACTACTTCTTGTATTTATCCTATTCGGAAGTATGTTTACTTACTATCATTGGAAGGAGTTTGGTAACCTCTCGATCGTACCTAGTCAACGAGCTAATATGACACAGGCCGTTACCACAGTGGATATAGAGCTGAATGAGAGTAGAACCAGCGTACCTGTTTATAAAGCTCCTACTTTTACAAAAGCTACGGCTGAGGAATTTGTTGTAGATTTTTTCGGGAAATTAAATGTTGATCCAACCAACATAGAGGTTATCTCCTATCAGGACGTAGGAATTTATTCGGTTAGTCCTTATAATATTTGGTTTACTTATCTAGATGGAAGTTACCGCTTTACTGATTTTTCAGGTCATTCCGCAAATATGAACCCGAAAGATACCGATGAAGAAACGTTAGTAGAAAACCTGTCGTTATTCGGAATTAAATTACCTCAAGATGCTATGTTTCACCATATAGATACTGGCAATTATGAGTGGACGGTAGATAAAAATGCGATAGGAAATCAGCTCATTGATGGTATTTTAAAAGTTAGTTATTATAACGATGATACAGTGAAGTACATTGACAATGAATTGATAACGTATGACAAAGTAAGGGATGTTCAGATAAAAAGTGAACAAGAAGCTTATGAGGAAATTTTGGATGGGAAGTTTCCATTTTACTTAAACAATCATAGAGTTGAAAGTCTCCACGTCCACCAAGTGGAATTGAGCTATCATTTAGATTCCAAAGGTTATTATCAACCGGTTTATGTCTTCCACAGTACGTTTGATGAACATGAGACCACTATCCTCATACCAGGAATGTAGGGAGGAAGCAGTGGGGACGGTTCTCACTGCTTCCTTCGTTTCGCTAAACGAAATAGTTGCTACCTAAACAAGCCCGAAGACAAATAAAAAAGGAAGCAAAGAGAACCGTCCCCTATGCTTCCACTGGTGTGAATTCATGTACCCAAACTTTCATTTGTGGCTTCCACGGCATCCCTGGGTGAAGAGATAAGATGGCGTTTTTATATTCTTCCACCGTATTATATCCCTCTTGGACAGCTATCTCGTCCGTTAAGTCACCTAACGTTTGTCGATACACTCGTTCTATTTTGAATTCTGTACCTTCAAGAACCATGATTTCTCCAGGATCCGCGTACCTACCATTCCTTCTTTGTGCTGTCTTTGTACCCGCTAGTACCTTCTGGATATCTTCTGGTTTCGTAACCATTCGATCCACTTCACATGTTTTTGGTGGTAAAACTTCTTCTTTATCCATACTTTCATCCCCTCTTTCCTATCACATTGTACACTAAACTTATCTTTAAAGTAACTCTTATAGTTATGTCTAATAGTTCCCGTTTTTCAGGAAAAAAATAAGCTGAATTGGCGTAATTGGACGCAGCTATTTATAAATACCCTCTCTTTTACAATAAAATTCATATCCAAAATATCCTAATAAATAGCCTATTCCAGCTCCAAAACTAATTGTATAAAGGAAAGATATCTGGAACAGCATACCAAAAACGACACCGATAGAACAACCAAAAATCAATCCCAATGGTATGAAACTATCTAGTAAAACTTGAGCGTTTTTTGATTTTTTCTTCCCTTGATTTTCTCGGTACTGCTTATGTTTGAGCCTTGTAATTACGAAAACAACAATCACTCCCACAAATACAAGGGGCGCAATTGCCATGAAAAACTCCATGTTAGAGTCTCCTTTCACTTTATTAAACTATTATTATACTGACCCTTTGTCTTGAATAATCTGTTTATTCTTTTTATATTTGCTTAAAAAAGTGGTTAGGTAGTAAACTAAAATCATGAATAAAAAGGTCATCGTAAAAACATACTTATAATCTAGTTCTCGATTTAATATTATATCATTGAGTACTACAAAAAAACTGTAAGAAAAGAATACACTATTGAATGCATTGCGATATGCTTTAAGCTTTATGTTATTTGAATGGTTGCTATTGGTTTGCAAACGAATCTTCCCCCATAAGTTAACTTCTATTTCTGGAACTTCCTACTGCTAGTTTCTGAACAAACTCTTTCCTAATTTTAACATAGGAACTAAATCGATTTCTCAAATAAATTCGACCTATCCAATCTTTTCTCTTATTTTTCGAATAACGGTTTCATAAAACGCCAATTGGTGAGGTACAAATTTATCCCTTCCTACCTTCTCATCAATCAGAATTTGTTCCCCATCTTTTTGTATAGTAAATCCAGTTACTTGGATTTTCTCTGTTTCTCCGGACCAAAGTTTTATAAAATCATTAAATGCAACCTTCACGATTCCCGAAACTTCTTCTTCTTGAAGAGTAAAATCGTCAAAGGATTTGTTGCTTTTATATAAAAATACATTCGCTAATTCCCTATCAATAAAGCTTTCTTTTTCCACGCAATAATCAATGATTCCCAATGGTACTAACTCTCTAAAAGAAATATCAATCCCGACTTCCTCCTTAATCTCTCTCACACCATCTTCCACTGTTTCATTAGCCAACAAGTGACCAGCAGCAGTAATATCAAAAAGATTTGGATAGTCCTTTTTCGTATCACTGCGAAGTTGAAAATACAGAAAGTTCGTATCATCTTCCTTACTAACAAACCAGCAATGAAATGTTTCATGCCAATATCCATGTCTATGTACTTCTTCACGCGTAGCAATACCTATTTGATTTCTATCTTTATCAAAAATCTTAAACTGTTCGTTTTCCATGAAATTACCCCTCAGAAATGTTACTATTGCCTTGACGTTGTTCTTTAACGAACATTATCTTTAGGAAAATAAAGCATAAGTTCGATTGGTAAAACATCAATCGTTAATTTTAGAACAAAATTCCCCTCCATAAAATAGTGTTTTATACAAATTTCCTAGTCCAATCCCTAAATATCCACCAAGTTCAGGAATAGTAGTCTTATCTAAGTTAAGCCATTTATAATGATAAACCCATCCATTATCTTCATCCTCACTATGAACAACCACAGTGAATTGATCCTTACAAGTTTCTATTGATAAATGAAAGTAGTGACGAGTAATATTTGCTTTTTTCTTCGCTAGAAAGTACTTGTGTTCCCCAAGATACGAAATAATTTTTACATCCGTAAGGTCTGCCTCCTCATGAATTTCTCTCAGTAAGCATTCCTCTATTTCTTCATCTAGCTCTAAAGTACCACCTGGAACTTGGAGTCCATACGATTCCACACCCTCTTCTAGCATTGTAAGTAATTGGATTTGTTCATCTTTTATGCGTGTTATATAAGCAGTGACTTTAGTTAAATTACTTGTTGTCTTCACTCATTGATCCAACCTTTCCTTTGTTTATTGCACGTTGAAGTTAGCCACTTTATGTAAAATGAAGCAGAGAGAACCGTCCCCGCTGCTTCCTAAAAGGCGCCTGATCCTCCTCCGCCTCCTCCTGCTCCTGAGCCACCGCCACTAAAGCTTCCTCCCGAACTGCTAGTATCAGCAGTTGTTGTGCTTTGTGCTGACTGGAAGTTAGTTGAGGCAGCTCCTGCAACGATAATCCATGTTGGATCTAGTCCATATGCTGTATGCGGATCAGCTTGGTTATGATATCTTGTTCTGGCGTCCGAAGTTTTAAATTCATTGATCAAAGACTCGTTTTTCTTTTTCAAGTTTTGAGCATTTACTCCTAAACCATATATGAAGGCACGCATTTTATCATCTTCCGAAAACTTAAGCCATTGATCCGAAGAAAGCCTTGGAAATTCACTCTTAAATCGTTGCCACTCTAACATTATTTTTGCACCCACCCATGTTTTCGGATGATAACTAAGCGCAAATGTGATGATTACCAAA
This sequence comes from Evansella sp. AB-rgal1, assembly GCF_041820985.1. NCBI lineage: Bacteria > Bacillati > Bacillota > Bacilli > Caryophanales > Bacillaceae > Evansella > Evansella sp. AB-rgal1. Next base: position 11,595 of record NZ_JBGUAU010000014.1, on the reverse strand, counting down.
CACAAACCTAAGGCTACCGCAAATAGTACCCATAAATCATAGAACGCAAGCGCGATCCCAACTGGCACTAATAGTATACTTAAGGTAGCAAAGAGACCTAGAAACTTCCCTTTCGTTTCATATAAATCCCAATCCTTCAGCTCCATCCCTACCGCTTTCATCCAAGCAGAATGACCCATCTGATATTTACTGTGATTTGATTTCACTTTCGTATAAGCTTGTAAGTCAGCAAAGCTGAATGTACCGTCTTGCCCTATATCATCAAATAGCCATCTAACCAATTTTTCCTCGTGGTTAAGGAGTCCATCCCGTTTCACTAGTTGAAACTGATCATCACCTATTTTTTCCACATAACCTTGGCGAACTAGATCTAACAAAGCCGCTGCGATCGTTTCTGGACGCACCTGCTTATAATTGGTGAAATATATTGTTGCTGGCATCGATAGCTTCTGGTTCGGCAATAAATCTTCCTGAGATATTTCCTGCATTATCGCACGTCGTTTCCCTTTAGCTTTCATCCATGCCGTTAAAACGAAAACGAGAAAGACAATCCCAAATCCGGAAATAATCATTCCACCAATGTTCCCTAAGAAATCTCTTCTCTCCCCCCAAGCAATGGCGTTATCCACTAACGTTTGCTTGTCATTCACTATCTCCAACCTCATATTTTTGTGAGAAGTAACCTCTGCTAAAGGAAATAGAGACGCATCATATGCAACACGAATGTCACCATTTCGTCCACTTGGAACCCTTCCTAACTGAAACTGAACATGTCCTTCCTCACGAACTCTTTCTTTTTCGAAAGCCTCATCATATCCAAATGCAATAACATCCGATGTAGCAATCGGTGGGAAAACATTGATAATCAAGTTTTCATACGTCGATTCATTGTTACGATCAAAAAATGACCAATAAAATTCCGCCACGTCGGAATACTTGTTCACACCGTTCACAATCTCGTAAACGAGACTCACGTTGATGACTTCATCTTTTCCACTACGGTGAATTCGATACTCTGTTTCATTTGTTTCCACCAATAGGGATCTATTACCTTCATATGCCAGAAATCCGTGAATCTCTGTATCTACGTTTGGAATTATCTCCCGAATAATACCATTAAACTCACCGTTAAAGGAATAAGTATGTCGCTCTTCCACATTCACATTTCCATTTTCCTGTAAGTAGGCATTTATTTCTACATTCGTTATTTTATAATCAACCGCAAATACCTTTTCAGGAATAAAAAATAGAAATAGAAGCAGGATGAACACACCAGTAAATTTCTTCCACATATTATCACAGCCTTTCCTCTGAAAAAACAAACGAAAACTCATTTCCTATCTTTACGGCTTTAGCATGGAAAAAGTTTCAACCAATTATCTCTACGATGGAAGCAGGAGAACCGTCCCTAATGCTTCCAATACAATTTAGGTGCTACTGGTAACGCCCCCCTCATATCTATCTATAAGGAATACATAAAAAGGGGGAGAACTGAGTTGAAGAATGTGAAAGTGAATTTACACCCCATTGTTAGTGATATAAATTTACCTACTGTGTTGAAAACAGCTTTGCTTCCTGGGGATTCTTCCGAAAGTGTATTTATTGCAACACAGGTAGGCGAGGTCTTATCCATTCGAAATGGAGTTGCAAGAACGTTTTTAGACATTCGCCACCGAGTGATACAACTTGGCTCTAAAGGTGGATACGATGAACGGGGATTGGTTGGCTTGGCGTTTCATCCCGCGTTTTCTCAAAATGGTCTGTTCTATCTTCATTATTCTGTGGTTGGTACACAGGGTCCTGGCGCTCTTTCGGATTCCTATGAGCCTGATCCTTGTGATCCAACCTCTCTATCTTTAAAGTGGAAAAATAGAGAAACGCAATTTGACCATATTGATACGGTAGAAGAATGGGTGTTGTCATCCAATGGGAAGCCACAAAAACGCCGGACACTATTGAACTTACGAAGACCATTTTTCAATCATAACGGAGTCAATAGCTTAACCTTTTCACCTGAAACAGGAAAACTAGTATTAACAAACGGAGATGGTGGGTCTGGATTTGACCCATTTGATTTATGCCAAGACCTCATGGAAATAGCAGGAAAAATCATAGAAATAGATGTGAGTAAGGATACATTTATCGATGATCTACCGGCAGTCTCCCGTTTTGACGAACTTCCTATATCTGTTCAAGAAACGCTAACCGTTATCGTCATCGGCGTTCGAAATGCACCTGGCATTTGTTTTCAACAGAAGAATAATCGATATATTAAATATGTTGGCCAAGTGGGTCAAGAGCTAGTAGAGTCGATTTTTTCCTTTACCGATTATAAGCCAATATCAGTGAAGGAAATTGTGGTGGACAACGAGAAGAAGTCGAAAACGAATCATGATGGATTAATTAACTTAGGTTGGCGAGGTTGGGAAGGGGATTTTCCTTCTCCGATTCTAAGAGATTGCCCTGATAATTCTGATGTAGAAGAGAAGGTTATTGCTTTTTACAATGATGCCGTAATCACTTCTACGAAACGGATACGGCCGCTCCTGAATTATTTTCATGAGGACCCTCGTCCAGATAAGTTTCGAGGTACAGCACTTACAGGCGTGCAAGCCTATGTGGGCAGTAGAATTCCAGAGTTACAAGGAAGTGTGGTGTTTATCGACTTTGCTAAAAAGGATGAATCAAAGGAGCAAACAAAAGGGGCGCTTGCTTATTCAAAAGTAAGAATGGATGGTCAACCTCATGATTTTTCTGTCATAGAACCTGTCTATGATTTTGGCTCTGAAGATGCTTATTATGTTAGTTTAGGAACGGATCGAAATCAAAGAAGATTATTTTTGGGGGCTTATGGCTCTTCGAAAGTGGCGGATTATAATAAAGGTACCGTTTTTGAAATTGTGCCTTGATTATTTGTGTGAAAAGTTGGACCTACTAGATAAGAGAACACGGAAAAAGATCGTCTTTCCTTTTTCTGTGCTCTCTATACAACTTGATTTATTTTTTAATGGGATCTTGCATGAAATGAGGTAATTATCTTGAAAGAAATAAGTAAGGCTAGGTTTGTTAGTGTTGGGGGGATGTTAACAACAATCGCTGTTATTTTCCAATCAGCACCAGTATTTTTCCCTGTTGTCGGGTTGGTATTCAGTCCATTTAGTACTCTACCAATTGCATTAGCTGCTTTTTTAAATATTCCACTTGGAGTTTCTGTTTATGTAGCTTCTGCATTGATCCTGGCTTTCATTTATATACAAGAAGCAATCATTCTCGTTTTCACCACTGGCCTACTCGGACTATCAATCGGAACATTCCTTTATCGAAAAGGAATGGTTCTTTCTATCTTTTTTTCTAGTATCCTATTAACACTGGGAATGCTATTGTTAACGTATTTCCTTGGTGTTGCGGTGTTTGGAGACGCAACAACTTCCGCACGAATCCCACTCACCATTTTCCTGTTTTTCGCCTTTTCCCTTATGTATGCGGGCATCTGGAGTATCTGTCTTAAAAAATTTATCCATTATCTTTTAAGGGTTAAAGCGTTGGGAAATATGGTATAAAGAAAGGTTCCTGTACCCTAGCACGTTTGTCAGTAGGAACAGGAACTCTTTGTTTTTTTAATCAACAACTTAATACCTCCATCATCATTTTTTCGCAACAAGGTGAATCAATAATGCAATAACAAGAGACAACTAAATAATGATGGTTATAATTAAGGCGGTTATTATTCCTAAATCACTAGATACATTCAAGATGACACTGATTACATTCCACAAAACGATAAAAATAATAGACGTTATAAGAAAATAACTAATTACCGCACTCAAATTTACTCCCTCCTTCTTTTTTCAAATTCCAATTCATACTACATCAGTAGCAAACGCGACTTTGGGTACATAAACAAACCTGATTGCCTCGAATGCGGTTGATTAGTTAAAGAACAATCTATAGAGAAAATAAGCAACGATAATCAAAACTAATATGATAATCTTAGGTAGACACCCACTCTCTGCTAATGTACCTGGTTCCCCAGTCATCGAACGGTTCACACCATCGGCGAAGTTCCCCATTGGATTATTACTCTTTTCTTTCATCTCTAACCTCTGTCGCTCCTCTCTCTTCACCTGACTCCTCCTTTTCCTTTTATTTTTCAAAAAACTAGTAATATAGCTACGTTTGCTACGTGGTCTCTAATTCTAACAAGTAAACCTATATATCAAGAAATATCTCCCCATAGAAGTTTATCTTTTTTTAAATGGTTTTCAGTGCCTTATTTCATTACATCTAGTTATATGTCTAAAACCCCTTCTTTTTTTGAAAAGGAAGCAGCGAGAACCGTCCCCGGTGCTTGCAACGGGGGATATTGGGTCATTTCTATCAATACCTAAAGAACCTGTTAGGTAGAATGCTAGAACTTAATTAAAAAATAGCCCGTATTGTAGGAGTTATCCTTTACAATGCGGGCTATTTTAGCTAGCTATCTGTTTTTATTCATTTAGAATCTATGTTATTCGGCTAGGATTACACTATCGATTCCATTATCTGTAAAAGGAAGCAGCGAGAACCGTCCCCGCTGCTTCATGTTTCTTTCTGTTTACCACGAGCCTTATAAATAATTTTTCTTATACTGTCCATAGATAAGCAGTATCTCTTCTCTAACTCTTCAAAGGAGCTCCCTTGTAAATAAAATCGGTATATCTCTTCGTTTCTCTGTTTAATTATTTGACGTGAACCGGTGTTTTCGCCCCAACCAGCTCGCTGATTCTCTTTTTTAGGAACATAAATAAGCTCACCTTGGATATAATTCTGTAGCTCCTTCAACAGGTGATGGGGAAGCACCTCTTTCCCGTTTTTGTATTCCATTGACGTCCTCCTTAGTAAATGCCAGGTTGCCGTATCCATTACTAATTACCTCGTCCATTTGAAACACCCCTCTCCTGTTTGATAGATTGTTACCAATTTATAGTTAAATTGTATAATAAAAAAAGGTAGACATCTAGATAAATATGTTAGAAAACAATAAATGAGGCCACCAAAGTGGCCCCACCTATTCTACAGATTCTACAGATTTCCGCCTAAGCAGAAATCACCTCGTTAGGATTGATCATTTCAATCTGCCCCCCTTCAAAGAAATTATCGGCCGATATCTATATTAACTCATATATCCCCTTTCCAGAAAAGGGAAAAAACAATTATAGTTATTTGCTACCGCCGATTAATAATACCCTTTCCCATTGTTGAAGATACAACCAGAATACCAAACCACCTTGACTTCACTAACTCTTTTCAACTTATGAATTGATTATCATTCTTTTGTAACCTAAGGTTCTTATTTTCAGCTCAACACTTTCGTTGTGTTCCACCAGTTTTTTTTCTTTACAATTTCATACAAGGATTACAAACTTCCCACTCTTCTCTTAAAATCCCCATACGAATGGAATCGTAGTAATTGCCATCATAGAAACGTACTTTTCTAATTCGAGCTTCCATTTGCATTCCCAATTTCTCTCCAACTCGAATCATCCTTTCATTGCCAGACCAAGTTGTTAAACCAACTCTCTCAAGGGGGAATGAATGAAACACGTGATTCATCCATAGTTTAAGAGAACGAGTTCCTATTCCCTTATTCCAGTTTTGAGCTTCGTGTATAACAATACCTAATTCCAACCATATAGATTGTTCATCTTCAAAGTAATAAGAAACAACCCCACATACAACTTCATATACCGAAATAACCCACATATTCTCTTTCCCAACCCATGCCGATGAGGTTTCCATAAATTTTTCAAATGGGATGGATGTATGAGGGAAGTAGGGAGCATCCCATTTCTTCCATTCTGGTGAATCTTCCTTATAGATTAGTTCCCATAGTTTCGTTAAATCTCGCTCTTCAATTGGACGAATAATTAATTCATTATCTGTATACATACAAATCCCCTTTTCAATAATTATGGTAAAAAGCTTTGATTGAAAAGAAGATTAAATCCCGTTTACTTTTCAATCACCTTGTTGAATTGTATATGTTTCATCTTTCCCCCACCTTTCCCTATAATGATGTGATTGTACCATTTTACCAATAACTGTGGAAGCAGTGAGAACCGTCCCCACTGCATCATGGAAATCAATGGTATAATTAAGTAAGACATTTTACTTCGTATAAAAGTCCGAACAGGAAAGGATGAACAGTTTGAGAGGATTATTAGAGTTAGTAAGGATTATTGTTATTTTTGCTTTTCTTGGAACGCTATTAGGTTTCATTCCTCATGGTATATATTCAACTATCGGTATTGATACGGACAAATATGGATGGTTATATATGCTCGGTATTTTTATCTTTGTCTTTGTTTTATATAGAAACAAACTCCAATTTAGTGGATGGTACAAAGGAAAAGGAAGAGAAAAATTACCAAAAGGGCTCTCGAAAACGTTGATCATAACTGCTATCGTTTTACTTATATCTCCTCCCATCCTTCATTTCTTTTTCAGCTGATGAGAGGTTTCCCCATGACAAAGCAGCTGTGGTACAAAATAATAGATTAAATTCTAATTGGAGGTTTTTATTCAATGGAAGGCATCGGTTTAACAATTCTATTTTTTATTGTTGGTTTATTTATTCTTTACATAGTTATCGAAACAGCAGTGAGAAGAGGAATTAACAGTTCTATAGTCGGTTATCATCTTGAAAAGAAGTACAGGATTAAGGATGAAAAAAAGTCATTTCTTGATGATGATTTAGATAATTGATACCCGTTTCGTTGTGTGTTCCTCCTTTAATAGCCTGAACGTAAAAAATAGTAAGCCAGCGTTTATTATTTGGGTTACCCCATAGATACACATATATCCCATACTGCTGATCTAAAGTGTCATCAAATAGATGAATAGACATGATAGTTGGCACTATGCGAATCACTTCGTTATACATGAATATCCTTCTTCTGTGGCATTTCAATGCGAGATTACATGTAAGCGGATTGTATATATGAAAAGGAGGCTGTATTTTGTTGTTTTTTGACAATGATATTACAATCATACTCGGAATAATGTTAGTAATACTTTTAACATTTTTTCTTTCGAGGTTTTTTCAAGGAAAAATAGCCCTTAGTATTTCTTTCGCTATTGTTTTGTTATTAATTTCTTTTTCTTTTTATCTAGATTATAAGAGTAAGTTTATCACCTTTGATGAATTTGCGTCAGAACAACTCGATGAAAGGAAACTTTGGAGAATGACAATCTGGACCTATGACATCTCATCCGATTTCCCAGAACCGAAATCCCATGCAACTACCTTTGATGAAGAAATCATTCAAAAAGTTCTAGATGACTTTTCGGGTATGGAACTTAAGTTCAATGACGATATGCGACGAGAGTATGAAAAGGAATATTGCATAGAAATTACATCACATAATAGTTTCTCCTTCTACGTGGATGATCACTATTTGAATCAGTATGAAATACTTACAGATACGAATCACTTACAAACGATTCGCTCACTGGTTGAAGGAGATGAACTTAATTGGGAAGAATTTGATTGAATTATTCGTGCTCCAGTGAAGTAATAATGCTGATTTACTTACTTTAATCCCTTAGTAAGTTAAACGTACAAAAAAGACCATCACTCAAGATGGTCTTTTTTGTCTGTTCTTATTTTATTTACTCCGAATAGAATTCTAATTCAGCAACGTTAGCGTGACCGCCATTCGGACTTAAATAGCGAATATAGCGATATGACTCTTCCGTATCTATTGTAGCTACATTCCACCCAGATCTCGGTTGTGAACTGATCGTATATAAATCTACAAATCCTTCTGTTTCGGAAACATTGGATCCCTGGATTTTTCCACCTGTCATTCGACGCTCAAATCCATTTCTTGGGAAGAATCTAACTTCATTAAGAACTACTTCATTTCCTTCCCCTACATCAACACCTGCATATCCACCATTTGCATCTCTAAAGTCAAAGAAGGTAGAAGTGTCTCCATCAAAAGCCTTATCAAATTCTCCACCTGCTGCCCACGGCGGACTTGAACCAAAGAACGTCCCTGATAGTAATTGTAGTTGGTTTGAGATAGTAACAACCATCTCTCCTAAAACACCAGATCCGTCCATCGCTTCCGCAACAACCTTTACCTCTCCATTAAGCCCATCTATATTCCCAGATAACAAGCCTTCTTGAGTGATAGAAGCTACATCAGTTTCAGATCCCTCTAGATCTGTTACGGACCATACTACAGATTGGTTCGCATTAGCAGGCGATACTTCTGCTTGGACTTGCAATGTTCCACGATTTGTATTAATTGACTGTGCTCCACCTGCTCCGTTCACAACGATCTCAGAAACATCATCATAAAGTTCCATTGATATAACTAGATCATCCATTGAGATTACTTCCTTATTGCTATTTTTATAAGAAATATCAGTTACAGCAATATCCGTTTCAAACTCTTCTGTTTCTTTTGCATTCATATTGACCTTAAACAAATCAGGATTATTAAAGAAATGACCTGGTGCCCCCTGAACAACAACACTAAGTTCTCCAGGTTGTTCAGATTCTGTTTTTATTTTCAACTGTCTTACTAACGATTCCACAGAAACAAAATCCACAGTATCTGCATCGTAAGAAAGATTCATTTCAAAAGAGTGAATGTTCTCTCCTTCTCCACTAACTGCATACGTAAGACTAAACGGATCGCCTACTTTTACAGTTTCAGGCCCTGATACAGATAAAACAGGTTCCATTGTTTGAACGGAAATTGTGTCTCTTCCAATAAATGTATCACCAGAGTTCGAAGTGACACTAATTGTTACCTCTACGTCACCCATTTGACTGTCAAGAGCTCGAACAAAATCTCTACGATCTACTTTCGCTTGATAACCGTTGGTTGTTGTAGAAATTTTTCCCTCTACTGTTTTTCCGTTAACTTTCAGTTCCGTTCCCTCTCCTATAACAACGTGACTTGGAGCCTCTACTTCTATCGTAACATTCCCTCGAAGCTTCCCATTAAATGTTCCAGGTTTTACTTCAACCGAAGAAGGTACCACTAAGTTAATGTCCGGTGTTGGCGGTGCCTCCATGCCATGTCCTAGGAAAAATCCAGTATGTGGCGGTTGATTATACGCAACGTTTTGCCAAGCAACTCCTAACCGGTATGTTCGGTCATGCATCAAGGTATAAATTCGATGCTCTGTTACATCTGTAGTAGTATAAATTCGTAATTCTGTGTTATCCGCAGATGGCCAAATAACCTCTTCTCTCCAGTCACCAAATAAATCTGCTTGTAAGGATGGATTTCCTTTTGTCCAGTTATTTGATCTAGTACCTTCTGGAGTGAAAATAGTTACTAACTCTTCATTCTCCCAATCCCACTTATCAATTTTCCCTACTCCATGTGGATCTGTGTTTGGATCAAAATTATGATCTAACAACTCACGAAGTAAATCGCCTGTCCACCATATAGCGTGGTTAATGGATCTTGGTGAAGTTTCTGAGATTACTTCTCCTGTTACTTCATGTAAAGGACTTTGCCCCGTACTTCCATCCCAACTACTAGAAGCCCAAAACTCTGCTCCATCATATCGAGGGTCAATATCAGCAGCCATCCCTCGACCAACATCTGTTCCAGTACGTTGTCCCCATAGTAATTCACCAGTTGCAGCATCTCTAATTCCATACCCTACTGGAGAACCAGAACTTTCATGAACTTGGAATATCTCCATCCCAGGTCTGTTTGGATCTAAATCGGACACATGGTTTGCATCCCCATGGCCCCAACCTGTGGAGTAAAGACCTGTTCCATCATTATCTACCACCATTGCACCGTAGATGATTTCATCTTTTCCATCTCCATCTACATCGGCAACAGCAAGACTGTGGTTCCCTTGACCTGCGTATGCTCCATTTCCTGGCTCGTTACTATCAAACACCCATTCTTCCGATAACTCGCCATCTCTCCAGTTATACGCAGCAAGAACCGTTCTTGTATAATACCCACGTGCCATCACGATACTTGGGCGTTCCCCATCCAAGTAAGCAACACCAGCTAGGAAACGGTCCACACGGTTACCGTATCCATCCCCCCATGAATTCACATTACCACGTGGTGGATAGTAATCGATTGTTTCTAATGCAGCTCCTGTTTTTCCATCGAAAACAGTTAAATATTCTGGACCATCTAAAATATACCCCGAATTGTTACGGTAATCCGCATCTGCATCTCCAATGACATTGCCTTGTCCATCCACCGTTCCATCAGCAGTCTTGAAAACTACTTCTGCTCTTCCGTTACCATCAAAATCGTATACAAGGAACTGTGTATAATGGGCACCTGCACGAATATTCCGTCCAGCATCAATTCTCCATAACAATTCTCCTTCAAGTGTATAAGCATCAATATAAACATTACCTGTATACCCACCACGTGAATTATCCTTTGAATTAGTAGGATCCCATTTTAGAATAATTTCGTAGTTACCATCTCCTGTTACATCACCAACACTCGCATCATTAGCAGTATATTCATAATGTTCACCAGTCGGCGTTACTCCACCTTCAGGTTTTTCAAGAGGGATAGAAAGATATTGTTCTCCCCATACACCGACTTCCTTTGACTCATCTATTTCTTGTCCTCCCAAGACAGCGCTTACAGTATAAGCCGAGTGAATTGTACCCTCATTATCTAAAAAATTTGTGCTTGTTGTAATTGGCTCATCATTCACCTTTTTCCCATCGCGGTAAAGGTTAAATGCGATATCATCTGACTCTGTTCCCAATAAACGCCAGCTTACAAAAACACCATCTTCTGTATTAACAGCTACAACACCACGGTCCAAATATTCCATTTGATATCCACTTAATTCCACATCTGTTTCCGCCGCAGTAGATGTGAGTTGAACTGTGCCTAAGAAAGATAATCCTATAAGAGCTGCACTTGCAACAACAGCGGTTTTCTTTAATCGTTTTTTAAGACGTTTTAGCATGAACCAATCCTCCTAATATTAAGATAAATAATCTACTATTATGCTGCGTATTTTTTTCTCTTTGCATGGAAGTACGGATTCTTGTTTATGAGTCAGATGAAGAGGAAACAGTTATACAGAGCTTAAGAATATTTAGTGATTACTCTCGCAACCTAGTCCGACTCTGTAGTTGATTAGGATTTCATTTAGATGAAATCCAAGAAGCGCGTTACATAGTTTAATAGTAATACAATCACCCTTAATAAAGCTTGTCTACCCTCCTTTAAATAATGATTTTAAGATGTTCATCTTTTTGAAAACGCTGTCAAGCAAGCGCTATAAGAAGGATTTTATCATACAAAATCGACACTGTTTTCCATAAATTAGGATGAAAAGTAATCATTTTCATCATTTATGAAAAATGAATCTCTTGTACCAGGACTTACTTCATCTAATAGAAAGAATCAATGAAATCGATTTTTGATTAATAGGAACAAAGAATGAGAGAATTCACTTAGGTCAAAACTACTGTTTTCACTCTGATCTTAATTTCATAAGAGGAATTCTTACTTAATATCCTGATCTCCACTCAACATTAGTGTCTTTGAGGTAAAAAAAAGAGTGATTACTCCATACAGTAAT